>NZ_JAKLSP010000014.1:0-153394 GCF_022014505.1 Pseudomonas sp. PGPR40
TGCGTTTCTTCATGTATTACAACCGCACCAGGCTCCACAGCTACAACAACTACCTGTCGCCAATAGCTATGGAGCTAAAAGCGGCATAAACACCGTAACCGGTGTCCGGATTTACTTGACCAGTTCAAGCTCGCTCCTACAGGAATGCGTCGTATATAAACTCCTGCACGCCAAAATCCCGTAGGAGCGAGCGATGCGGCGATCCGACTTGCCCGCGAAGGCGTCCTTATAGACGCAGCAAACCTTCCTGCCATGTGGTCGTTTGCCGCACTTTTGCCTCTCAGGCCCGCGGCTTGGTTATACTCCGTGCGATCCGCCTGGAGCGCTCATCAGGAGAGCTCATGCTCGCCCCCGTTCAAATCACTTCCGCCACTCGCCAGAACCTCTGGCGGCTCACGTTCATCCGCACGTTAGTGCTGGCCGCTCAGGCCGGTTCCGTAGGCCTGGCCTACTGGTTCGACCTGCTGCCGTTGCCGTGGGTGCAACTGGCAATGACCCTCGGTTGCTCGATCCTGCTCTGCGTGTTCACCGCCGTCCGCCTGCGTACCTCCTGGCCAGTCACCGAGCTTGAATACGCGTTGCAACTGGCCTGCGACCTGTTTATCCACAGTGCCTTGCTGTACTTCTCCGGCGGTTCGACCAACCCGTTCGTCTCTTATTATCTGGTGCCGCTGACCATCGCCGCCGTGACGTTGCCGTGGCGCTATTCGGTGATTCTGTCGGGTATCGCCCTGGCGCTTTATACGTTGCTGCTGGCGCGGTTCTATCCGCTGGAAACGTTCCCGATCGCCCGGGAAAATTTGCAGATCTATGGCATGTGGCTGAGTTTCGCCCTGGCGGCGGCAGTCATCACGTTCTTCGCTGCCCGTATGGCCGAAGAGCTACGCCGCCAAGAGGAGCTGCGCGCCATTCGTCGTGAAGAAGGCCTGCGCGATCAGCAATTGCTGGCCGTCGCGACCCAGGCTGCCGGCGCCGCCCATGAACTGGGCACGCCGCTGGCAACCATGAGCGTGCTGCTCAAGGAAATGCGCCAGGACCATCCCGACCCGCTGTTGCAGGACGATTTGAGCGTGTTGCAGGATCAGGTCAAACTCTGCAAAGAAACCTTGCAGCAGTTGGTTCGGGCGGCGGAAGCCAATCGTCGCTTGGCGGTGGAGATGCAGGACGTCACCGACTGGCTCGACGAAGCCCTGAACCGCTGGCATTTGATGCGCCCGGAAGCCAGTTACCGCTTCCAGCGTCTGGGCCAAGGGGCTGTGCCGCGCATGGCGCCGCCGCCGGACTTGACCCAGGCCCTGCTGAACTTGCTGAACAATGCCGCCGATGCCTGTCCCGAAGGCTTGCAAGTGACCCTGGACTGGAATGCCGAGGACTTGACCATCAGCATTCGCGACCATGGCGCCGGTGTGCCATTGGCCATTGCCGAGCAGATCGGCAAACCGTTTTTTACCACCAAGGGCAAAGGTTTCGGCCTGGGCCTGTTTTTGAGCAAGGCCAGCGTGACACGCGCCGGCGGCTCAGTGAAACTCTACAGTCATGAGGAAGGTGGCACGCTTACCGAGCTGCGCCTGCCCCGTGTCGCCCGAGGAGACGAACATGAGTGACGAGATCCAAGTCGAAGGCGAAGAACTGCCGCATTTGCTGCTGGTGGATGACGACGCAACCTTCACCCGCGTGATGGCCCGCGCCATGGCCCGCCGTGGTTTTCGCGTCAGCACGGCAGGTTCCGCCGAAGAAGGCCTGACCATCGCCCAGGCCGACATACCGGATTACGCCGCCCTTGATCTGAAAATGGACGGCGACTCGGGCCTGGTGTTGCTGCCCAAGCTGCTCGAACTCGATCCGGAAATGCGCGTGGTGATCCTCACCGGTTATTCGAGCATTGCCACCGCTGTCGAGGCGATCAAGCGCGGCGCCTGCAATTACCTGTGCAAACCGGCGGACGCCGATGACGTCCTGGCCGCATTGCTCTCCGAGCACGCCGACCTTGACACGCTGGTGCCGGAAAACCCGATGTCCGTGGACCGTCTCCAGTGGGAGCACATCCAGCGCGTATTGACCGAACACGAAGGCAACATCTCCGCCACTGCCCGCGCCTTGGGCATGCACCGCCGCACGCTGCAGCGCAAACTGCAGAAGCGCCCGGTTCGTCGCTGAACGGACGCTGAACGATTATCGCCAGCCCTCGCGATAACACGAACCGATCATTTATGATCGGTTCGTGTGTGTTCTTTTCTTTATCGAGCCTTATCCATGAATCAGAACGCTGAATATTCCGCGGTCAACGATGCTGTGCACGGGCAGTTTTTTCGCAAAGTCTGGGCGATGACCACGCCTTACTGGCGCAGCGAAGAGAAGGGCAAGGCCTGGACGTTACTGATCGCAGTGATCGCGCTGTCATTGTTCAGCGTGGCGATTTCGGTGTGGATCAACAGTTGGTACAAGGATTTCTACAACGCCCTGCAGAAGAAGGACGAAGCGGCGTTCTGGCAATTGATCCTGTATTTCTGTGGCATCGCCGCCGTGGCGATTCTCGGCTCAGTGTATCGTCAGTACCTGACCCAGATGCTGACCATTCGTTGGCGGGCCTGGCTTACCGAAAAGCACTTTGCCCGCTGGCTCGCGCGCAAGAATTACTATCAGCTGGAGCAGGGCGGTTATACCGATAACCCCGACCAGCGGATTTCCGAAGACCTCAATAGATTCACCACTATCACCCTGGACCTCGGCCTGGGATTGATCCGCACCGTGGTCAGCCTGGTGTCGTTCTCGATCATTTTGTGGGGCGTTTCAGGTAGCATCGAGGTGTTCGGCTTCACCATTCCCGGTTACATGTTCTGGTGTGCGCTGGTGTACGCGACGGTCGGCAGTTGGCTGGCACACCTGATCGGCAAACGCTTGATCGGCCTGAACAATAACCAGCAACGCTTTGAGGCCGACCTGCGTTTCTCCATGGTGCGGGTGCGCGAAAACGCCGAAAGCATTGCGTTGTACAACGGCGAGCCGAATGAAAACCGGCGCTTGAGCAATCGCTTCGGGCTGGTGTGGCACAATTTCTGGGACATCATGCGCGTGTCCAAACGCCTGACTTTCTTCACCTCCGGATATAGTCAGATCGCGATCATTTTCCCGTTCATCGTTGCGGCGCCGCGTTACTTCACCGGCAAGATCGAACTCGGTGAGCTGATGCAAATCAACTCGGCCTTTGGCAACGTGCAGGAGAACTTCAGCTGGTTCATCAACGCGTATACGGATCTGGCGGCATGGCGCGCCACGTGTGATCGTCTGCTGAGTTTCCGTCAGGCCATGACCGATAACGAAGAACGTGCACCGGCCATCGATGTACAGAACCAAGGCACGACGTTGAAGGTGCATAACCTTGGCCTCGATCTCGCTGACGGTCGTCATCTGCTGACCAACGCCGACATGACCGTGGAGGAGGGCGAGCGCGTGATGCTCAGCGGTCGTTCCGGCAGCGGCAAATCGACTTTGCTGCGGGCGATGGGGCACCTTTGGCCAGCCGGCCATGGCAGCATCCGTCTGCCGACGGGGCGTTACCTGTTCTTGCCGCAAAAACCGTATCTGCCGATTGGCACCTTGCGCGAGGCGCTGAGTTATCCACAGCCGGGCGACACTTACCCGCACGAGCGTTATGCCCACGTGCTGGAAACCTGCCGCTTGCCGCATCTGGTTTCGCGTCTGGATGAAGCCAATCACTGGCAGCGCATGCTTTCGCCGGGTGAGCAGCAACGACTGGCCTTCGCCCGCGCGCTGCTTTATGCGCCGCAATGGTTGTATATGGATGAAGCCACTTCGGCGATGGACGAAGAGGATGAAGCGTCGTTGTATCAGGCGTTGATCGATGAATTACCGGGCTTGAGCATCGTCAGCGTCGGCCATCGCAGCAGCCTGAAGCGTTTCCATCCACGGCATGTGCGTATCGAGAATGGGCATCTGGTGGACCAGACCGTCACCGCCTGAACACCACCTCCCCCGTGTAGGAGCGAGGCTTGCCCGCGAAGAACGATAACGCGGTCTTCGATTGAAAACCGCGGGGAGGCCTTCGCGGGCAAGCCTCGCTCCTACAGGGGGGCGGTGGTGATCGTACAACTCGCATACGCTATGATGCGGGCTCAGCCGAATTCTTGAGACAGACGTTCACCATGGAAAATCCGATCGACGCACCTCGCCTCCCTCGCAAGCGCCGCAGCCTCGCTCAGGAATTGGTGACGGTGCTGTCCGAGCAGATCCGCGACGGTCACCTCAAACGTGGCGACAAGTTGCCCACCGAGTCGGCGATCATGGAGGCCCATGGCGTCAGCCGCACCGTGGTGCGCGAAGCGATTTCCCGTTTGCAGGCCGCCGGCCAGGTTGAAACCCGTCATGGCATCGGCACCTTCGTGCTCGACACCCCGAGCCCGAGCGGTTTCCGTATCGACCCGGCCACCGTGGTGACCTTGCGCGACGTATTGGCGATTCTGGAATTGCGCATCAGCCTGGAAGTGGAGTCCGCCGGCCTTGCCGCGCAACGTCGCAGCCCTGAACAGTTGGCCGCCATGCGTGAGGCCCTGGACGCCCTCAATGAAAGTGCCGCCCGCGCCAGTGATGCCGTGGGATCGGACTTTCAGTTCCACCTGCAAATTGCCCTGGCCACCGGCAACCGCTACTTCACCGACATCATGACTCACCTGGGCACCAGTATTATTCCGCGCACGCGTCTGAACTCCGCGCGCCTGGCCCATGATGATCAGCAGCACTACATGAGTCGCCTGAGCCGCGAGCACGAGGAAATCTACGAGGCGATCGCGCGACAGGATTCCGATGCGGCGCGCGCAGCGATGCGTCTGCACCTGACCAATAGCCGCGAAAGGCTGCGCCAGGCCCATGAAGAGGCGCAGGCGCAGGGGTGACAGGCGTTACGGTTTCACTTCGGTTGTGTCGTAGTGCGCCTGAACTATAAAGGCCAGGCGCAAGTTGGATGTCATGATTCCATATACAGTCTCAGAGGCTCCGAACACGGTTCCATACTCGACTCATCCGCGAATTTGTAACGCAATTCCACTTCTGTGTTCAGGTAATTTTCCAGTTCCGCTTTCGGGATTCGCAGCTCAATTCCCGTTCGTTTTACCACATCGTCACTGGCCTCATCCCAGACGCCGGTAGGCTCTGCGAGGCCCTCCCAGTCAGGCTCTTCTGTGTTCGTGCCAAGGATTGGATAGACGTCCCAGTTCGGCGGAATATCGTTCGGATCCGGCACGCGGATGATCAAGTCTTCACTGAGGGTCGATAATCGGATGGTTACCTGGTCGACGGGGTGATCCGGGAACTGTGGAAGGTATGCAATGGCAAAAGTCATGAGGCAACGCTCTCCTTGAAAAGTCTGCCGCGATCCTTCGCGGCAGTGGTCGCACTTTACGCAGGCAGGCCATACCTTGCAGAAGCCAATATTGACCAGGCATTTCAAGGTCCAGGTCTGTCTGTTATTCCCATCTTGTAATCTCCTCCGACAACGTAACTCTTCGGCACGGTCTTCCTGGCAGAGCGTAACCCCACGTTTTCGGGCCGGAATGAGCACCCCGTCTAGCAAAATGCCCATCCCGCGATGAAATGCAGTTGACGGTTGTATTTTAAGTTGTACGATGACCTACAACTTCGGCGAAGGCTGAACGGTTTTCTCACAACGTTGCTACCCAGGGTGTTCGAATAAATGAATCCACAAGAACTGAAGTCCATCCTCTCTTCCGGCCTGCTGTCGTTCCCGGTCACCGACTTCAATGCTCAGGGCGATTTCCATCGCGCGGGCTATATCAAGCGTCTCGAATGGCTGGCCCCATACGGCGCCTCGGCATTGTTCGCCGCGGGCGGCACCGGTGAGTTCTTCTCTCTGGCGGCCAGCGAATATTCGGAAATCATCAAGACGGCCGTCGATACCTGCGCCACCAGCGTGCCGATCCTCGCCGGTGTCGGTGGCGCCACCCGCCAGGCCATCGAATACGCTCAGGAAGCCGAGCGTCTGGGTGCCAAAGGCCTGTTGCTGCTGCCGCATTACCTGACCGAAGCCAGCCAGGATGGCGTTGCCGCCCACGTTGAAGCGGTATGCAAATCGGTAAAAATCGGCGTGGTGGTTTACAACCGTAACGTCTGCCGCCTGACCGCTCCGCTGCTGGAACGCCTGGCCGAGCGCTGCCCGAACCTGATCGGTTACAAGGATGGCCTGGGCGATATCGAGTTGATGGTGTCGATCCGTCGCCGCCTCGGTGATCGCTTCAGCTACCTGGGCGGTTTACCGACCGCCGAAGTCTACGCCGCGGCCTACAAGGCGTTGGGCGTGCCCGTCTACTCCTCGGCGGTGTTCAACTTCATCCCGAAAACCGCGATGGATTTCTACCACGCCATTGCTCGTGAAGATCACGCCACGGTTGGCAAGATCATCGACGACTTCTTCCTGCCGTACCTGGACATCCGCAACCGCAAGGCCGGTTACGCCGTGAGCATCGTCAAGGCCGGGGCAAAAATTGCCGGTTATGACGCAGGCCCGGTGCGTGCACCGCTGACCGATCTGACGGGCGAAGAGTACGAAATGCTTGCTGCGCTGATCGACAAGCAAGGTGCGCAATAAGCTTTTTGCGTGAGGACTTCTTTTAAAGGGGCAGCCCATGGCTGATTCAACGCGTTTCGATAACTACATCAACGGCGAATGGGTGGCGGGCAGTGATTACTGCGTCAACATCAATCCGTCCGAGCTGACCGATACCATCGGCGATTACGCCAAGGCTGATCTGGCTCAGGTCCACGCCGCCATCGACGCCGCTCACGCCGCGTTCCCGGCCTGGTCCACTTCGGGTATTCAGGCACGTCACGATTCACTGGATAAAGTCGGCAGCGAGATCCTCGCCCGTCGCGAAGAGTTAGGCACTTTGCTGGCCCGGGAAGAGGGCAAGACCCTGCCCGAAGCCATTGGCGAAGTGACCCGCGCCGGTAATATTTTCAAGTTCTTCGCCGGTGAATGCCTGCGCTTGTCGGGCGATTACCTGCCGTCAGTGCGTCCGGGCGTCAACGTCGAAGTCACTCGCGAAGCCCTCGGTGTGGTCGGCCTGATCACCCCGTGGAACTTCCCGATCGCGATCCCTGCGTGGAAAATCGCTCCGGCCCTGGCTTACGGCAATTGCGTCGTGCTGAAGCCTGCTGATCTGGTACCGGGTTGTGCCTGGGCGCTGGCGGAAATCATCTCCCGCGCAGGCTTCCCCGCCGGCGTGTTCAACCTGGTGATGGGCAGCGGTCGCGTGGTTGGCGATGCGCTGGTACAGAGCCCGAAAGTCGACGGCATCAGCTTCACTGGTTCCGTCGGTGTCGGTCGTCAGATCGCTATCAGCTGCGTCTCGCGCCAGGCCAAGGTTCAGCTGGAAATGGGCGGCAAGAACCCGCAGATCATTCTGGATGACGCCGACCTCAAGCAAGCGGTCGAGCTGTCGGTACAGAGCGCGTTCTACTCCACCGGCCAACGGTGCACCGCGTCGAGTCGCTTCATCGTCACCGCCGGGATTCACGACAAATTCGTCGAAGCCATGGCCGAGCGCATGAAGTCGATCAAGGTCGGTCACGCACTGAAAACCGGTACCGATATCGGTCCGGTCGTCTCGCAGGCTCAGCTTGAACAGGACTTGAAGTACATCGACATCGGCCAGTGCGAAGGTGCGCGTCTGGTCAGCGGCGGTGGTTTGGTGACGTGCGACACCGAAGGCTACTTCCTCGCCCCGACGCTGTTTGCCGACAGCGAAGCTGCGATGCGCATCAGCCGCGAAGAAATTTTCGGCCCGGTGGCCAACATCGTTCGCGTCGCCGATTACGAGGCAGCGCTGGCCATGGCCAACGACACCGAGTTCGGTCTGTCGGCGGGTATCGCCACGACGTCGCTGAAGTACGCCAACCACTTCAAACGCCACTCCCAGGCCGGGATGGTGATGGTCAACCTGCCGACCGCCGGCGTGGATTACCACGTTCCGTTCGGTGGGCGTAAAGGTTCATCCTATGGATCACGTGAGCAAGGTCGCTATGCGCAAGAGTTCTACACGGTCGTGAAGACCAGCTACATCGGCTCCTGACAGGAAACACCGCGGTATCGGCATCGATACCGCAACCCCTGTAGGAGCTGGCTTGCCAGCGAAGACGTCCTGACAGCCAACGCATTTGTTGAATGTTTTACCGCCTTCGCTGGCAAGCCAGCTTCTACAGGGAACACAGCAGATTCACCCGCGCATAAAAATAATTTGTGGGAGTACATCTACATGCAATCGACCCAGAAGCCGACTCACGTCCGCTATTTGATCCTGCTCATGCTTTTCCTCGTGACCACGATCAACTACGCCGACCGGGCCACCATCGCAATCGCCGGCTCCAGCCTGCAAAAAGACCTCGGCATCGACGCGGTCACTCTCGGTTATATCTTCTCCGCATTCGGTTGGGCCTACGTGGCCGGGCAAATTCCCGGTGGCTGGCTGCTGGACCGTTTCGGTTCGAAAAAAATCTACGCCCTGAGCATCTTCACCTGGTCGCTGTTCACCGTGCTGCAAGGCTATGTTGGTGAATTCGGGCTTTCCACCGCCGTTGTCGCGCTGTTCATGCTGCGCTTTTTGGTGGGCCTGGCCGAAGCGCCATCCTTCCCCGGCAACGCACGCATCGTGGCGGCCTGGTTCCCGACCGCTGAACGCGGTACAGCGTCTGCGATCTTCAACTCGGCGCAATACTTCGCCACCGTGTTGTTCGCGCCGCTGATGGGCTGGATCGTTTATTCCTTCGGTTGGCAGCACGTGTTCATCGTCATGGGGGTAATCGGCATCATCTTCTCCGGGATCTGGCTGAAGGTGATCTACAGCCCGCGCCAACACCCGATGATCAACGACGCCGAGTTCAAGCACATCGCCGACAACGGCGGCATGGTCGACATGGACCAGGACAAAGGTAAAGGCAAAAAGGGCGACGGTCCGAAGTGGGACTACATTCGCCAACTGCTGACCAACCGCATGATGCTCGGTGTGTATCTGGGCCAGTACTGCATCAACGGCATCACTTACTTCTTCCTCACCTGGTTCCCGGTGTACCTGGTGCAGGAGCGTGGCATGACCATTCTCAAGGCCGGTTTCATTGCCTCGCTGCCAGCGATCTGCGGGTTTATCGGTGGTGTGCTTGGCGGGGTGATTTCCGATTACCTGCTGCGTAAGGGGCACTCGCTGACCTTTGCCCGCAAGGCGCCGATCATCGCCGGTCTGCTGGTTTCCAGTAGCATCGTGGCTTGCAACTATGTAGACGTTGAATGGATGGTCGTCGGCTTCATGGCCCTGGCATTCTTCGGCAAAGGCGTGGGTGCGTTGGGCTGGGCGGTGGTGTCCGACACCTCGCCGAAACAGATCGCCGGTCTCAGCGGTGGCCTGTTCAATACCTTCGGCAACATCGCGTCGATCACCACGCCGATTGTCATCGGTTACATCATCAGCTCCACCGGCTCGTTCAAATGGGCGCTGGTGTTCGTCGGTTGCAACGCGCTGGTAGCCGTCTTCAGCTATCTGGTGATCGTTGGCCCGATCAAGCGAGTGGTGCTCAAAGAGCCGCCGGTCAGCGGTCCTGAAACCAACACCAAGTTATCTGAAGCGCATTCCTGAGGAGCGGCGTCATGCAGTTGATTGAACATTCCGACTCGCCGCGCTACATCCGCCTGCACGAGCGGGACAATGTGGTGATCGTGGTCAACGATCAGGGCGTGCCGGCCGGCACCGAATTCCCCGATGGCCTGGTCACCGTGGATTTCGTGCCGCAGAGCCACAAGGTCACTCTCGAGGACATTCCCGAGGGCGGCCAGGTGATTCGTTACGGCCAGACCATTGGGTATGCGTTGCAGCCGATTCCTCGCGGCAGCTGGGTCAAGGAAGATCAATTGCGCATGCCGACCGCGCCGCCGCTGGACAGTCTGCCGCTGTCCACCGAAGTGCCCGCCGCGCAGGCACCGCTGGAAGGCTTCACCTTCGAGGGTTATCGCAACGCCGACGGCACTGTCGGCACGCGCAATATTCTGGGCATCACCACCACTGTGCAATGCGTCACCGGGGTGCTGGACCATGCGGTGAAACGCATCAAGGACGAGTTGCTGCCCAAGTACCCGAACGTCGATGACGTGGTGGCGCTGACCCACAGTTACGGCTGCGGCGTGGCGATCACCGCCACCGACGCGTACATCCCGATTCGCACCGTGCGCAATCTGGCGCGCAACCCGAACCTGGGTGGCGAAGCGCTGGTGATCAGTCTGGGCTGCGAGAAATTGCAGGCTGGCCAGGTGATGCACGAGAACGACAGTTCGGTGGATTTAAGCGATCCATGGTTGTACCGCTTACAGGATTCCAGCCACGGTTTCACCGAGATGATCGAGCAGATCATGGCGCTGGCCGAGACTCGTTTGAAGAAGCTCGATCTGCGTCGTCGGGAAACCGTGCCGGCCTCCGAACTGATCCTCGGCATGCAGTGCGGCGGCAGCGATGCGTTCTCTGGCGTCACCGCCAATCCGGCGCTTGGCTATGCCTCGGACCTGTTGTTGCGGGCGGGGGCGACGGTGATGTTTTCCGAAGTTACCGAAGTGCGCGATGCGATTTACCTGCTGACGTCCCGCGCCGAAACCGAGGAAGTTGCTCAGGAGTTGGTGCGGGAAATGGACTGGTACGACCGTTACCTGGCCAAGGGCGAAGCGGATCGCAGTGCCAACACCACGCCGGGGAACAAGAAGGGCGGGTTGTCGAATATCGTCGAGAAGTCCCTGGGCTCGATCGTCAAATCCGGCAGCAGCGCGATCAACGGGGTGCTTGGCCCTGGTGAACGGTTCAAGCGCAAAGGGCTGATTTTCTGCGCGACCCCGGCCAGTGATTTTGTCTGTGGGACGTTGCAGTTAGCGGCGGGGATGAACCTGCATGTGTTCACCACCGGGCGGGGTACGCCTTATGGGTTGGCGATGGCGCCGGTGGTGAAGGTGTCGACCCGCACAGAACTGGCGCAACGCTGGCCGGATTTGATCGACATCGATGCCGGGCGGATTGCCACCGGGCGGGCGTCGATTGAAGACCTTGGCTGGGAGTTGTTCCACTACTACCTGGACGTGGCCAGCGGCAAGAAACAGACATGGGCGGAGCAGCATAAGCTGCATAACGACATCACCTTGTTCAACCCTGCGCCGATCACCTGAGACCGAGTGATCGTTCCCACGCTCTGCGTGGGAATGCAGCCCGGGACGCTCTGCGTCCCAAAAGCGTGACGCAGAGCGTCACAAGAGGCATTCCCACGCAGAGCGTGGGAACGATCCGGGTGAAAGTGGCTTATCATTAGCCCCCTAACGACACCCACCCAAGGTTCCCCCCGGCATGCTGGCTATCTTCCTCGAAACCCTGAACATCACCGCGCCGGTGTTTGCCATGCTGTTTCTGGGGGTCCTGCTCAAGCGCATCGACTGGATCAATGACAGCTTCATTCATACCGCGTCGGCCCTGGTGTTCAACGTCACCATGCCGGCGTTGCTGTTTCTGGGCATCTTGCATGCCGACCTGCATGCCGCGCTGCAACCGGCGCTGCTGATCTACTTCTCGGTCGCGACGCTGCTGTGCTTTACGATTGCCTGGGGCTGGGCGATCTGGAAATGCCCGCGGGAAGACCGAGGCATCTACACCCAGGGTGCATTTCGCGGCAACAACGGTGTTATCGGTCTGGCACTGGCGGCGAGCATGTACGGCGGCTACGGGATTTCTCTCGGGGCGATACTCGCGGGGCTGGTGATCGTGCTTTACAACACCCTGTCGACCATCGTGCTGGCTGTCTATAGCCCGGTGATCAAATCTGATCCGTGGAGCATCTGCAAAAGCGTGATGGTCAACCCGTTGATCATCAGCGTGTTTGCGGCGATACCGTTTGCCTGGTTCAAGATCGGTTTGCCAGGGTGGCTGGAAACGTCCGGCCAGTACCTGGCACAAACCACGTTGCCGTTGGCGTTGATCTGCATCGGTGGCACGTTGTCGCTGGCGGCGATGCGCAAAAGCGGCACGATGGCGTTGAGTTCGAGCCTGCTGAAAATGATCGGCCTGCCGGTGCTGGCGACGCTTGGTGCCTGGCTCTGGGGCTTTCGCGGGGCGGAGTTGGGGATTCTGTTTCTGTACTTCGGCAGCCCGACTGCCGCGGCCAGTTTCGTCATGGCTCGAGCGGCCAATGGCAATCATGAACTGGCGGCGGCGATCATCGTGATTACCACGCTGATGGCGGCGATCACCACCAACCTCGGGATCTTTTTGTTGCAGTGGGGTGGGTGGATTTAGCTTCAGGATTTGTGGTGTTTTTTAGATCCATTCGCGAGCAAGTCGAATCGTCGCACCGCCGCTCCCACAGGGGAATGCATTCCAAAATGTGGGAGCGGGCTTGCTCGCGAAGACGGCTGAACAGCCACCAGAAATGTCAGCGACTTACTCCGGCTTCTGGTACGTATCAATCACTTCCTGCGCCGCCCGAAACGCATCGATCGCCGCCGGCACGCCGGCATACACCGCACAATGCAGCAACGCCTCGCGAATCTCTTCCACGGTGCAGCCGTTGTTCAGCGCACCGCGCACGTGACCTTTCAATTCTTGCGGACACTTCAACGCAGTCAGCGCCGCAAGGGTAATCAGGCTGCGGGTTTTCAGCGGCAAGCCTTCACGGTTCCACACACCGCCCCAGGCATGTTCATTGACGAAGTCTTGCAGCGGCTGGGTGAACTCGGTGGCATTGCCCAAGGCGCGGTCGACGAAAGCGTCGCCCATCACTTGGCGACGGACTTCAACCCCGGGCTTTTTATCAGTGCTCATGGCAATTCCCTCTTGTGGTGTTGGCGACGCCAGGCGCGCAGCGACGTGAACAGCAAAAACGCCCCCAGCGCCGGCAGGACGAAAAACAGCATCAGGTGTTCAAGCTTGCCGGCCAGCGGCATTCCCGTGGTAAACGACACCACGTGCAGCCCATAGGCCAGGTACAAACCCAAAAACAGCAGGCCTTCGGCGCGCGTCACCCGGTAGCCGGAATAGAACACCGGCAGGCACAACACCGCGACACCGAGCATCACCGGCAAATCGAAATCCAGTGCGTTGGGTGAAACCGACAGCGGCGACGGCGCGATCAATGCGGTAAGCCCGAGTACGCCCAGAAGGTTGAGCAGATTGCTGCCGATCACGTTTCCCACCGCGATATCCCGCTGGCCGCGCAACGCAGCGATCAACGAAGTGGCCAGCTCCGGCAGGGAGGTGCTGACAGCGACGATGGTCAGGCCGATGATCCGCTCCGACAACCCCAGGTCAGTCGCGACCGCCACCGCGGCCCCGAGTAGCAAGTGCCCGGCGAACACGAGCATCGCCAGCCCGGCGACGATCATCAGCAGGCTGCTGAACCACGGCGTCTGTGGCGCTTCATGCGCCCCCGATGGCGGGCGGGCCGAGTGTCGCGACTGGCGCAGGAGCAAGCCCAGGTACAGCACCAATGCGCCCAGCAGAATCATGCCGTCGGTCCGGTTCAGTTCTTCGTTCCACGCCAGGACGAACACCAGCAGGCTGGCGCCGATCATCAGCGGGATATCCAGGCGCACCAATTGTCGCGAAACCCGCAGCGGAATTATCAGCGCCGAGAGCCCGAGGGTGACGAGGATGTTGAAGATGCTGCTGCCGATCACGCTGCCGACGGCGATGTCGGCGTTTTGCGCCAGGGTGGCTTGCAGGCTGACCGCCATCTGCGGTGCGCTGCTGCCGAGGGCCACGATGGTCAGGCCGATGATCAGCGGCCGCACATGCAATCGCGCGGCCAGGCGCACGGCGCCGCGCACCATCAGTTCAGCGCCGGCGATCAGTAAAAACAGACCGCTGAACAATTCAATCACGCTGATCAGGGGTAAATCGGCCAGTCCGAAAATAGTCAGCGCTCCGTCTATCAGTCGTCGAGGGCTTGCACGCGAACCTTCGCGGTGCCGCTGCGCAGCATGCCCAACTGTTCGGCCGCTTCACGTGACACGTCGATCAGGCGCCCACGAGAGTATGGCCCGCGGTCGTTGATGCGCACCACGCAGGACTTGTCATTTTTCAGGTTGGTGACCTTCACCCGGGTGCCGAACGGCAACTGGCGATGGGCGGCGGTCAGGGAATTCTTGTTGAAACGCTCGCCGCTGGCGGTGCGTTTGCCATGGTGTTTGGCGCCGTAATACGAAGCTACGCCGGTCTTGTCGTAGCCGTGTGGATCAACAACATCCGTGCTGGCGCAACCGGCCAGCAGAGAGAGCAGGGCGCAGGCACTGAGCAGACGCTTCATTAGGTGACCCCATGATCGTTCCCACGCTCCGCGTGGGAATGCAGCCCGTGACGCTCTGCGTCACAAAAGCGGACGCAGAGCGTCCAGTGAGGCGTTCCCACGCGGGAGCGTGGGAACGATCACTGTGGTTAGCCTTCGAGCTTGCTTTTGAGCAGTTCGTTGACCTGTTGCGGGTTGGCCTTGCCTTTGGAGGCTTTCATGGCCTGGCCGACGAAGAAGCCGAACATCTTGCCGCGCTTGGCTTCGTCTGCCGCGCGGTATTGTTCGACCTGCTCGGCGTTGGCCGCGAGCATTTCGTCCAGCACCGCCGAGATCGCGCCGGTGTCGGTCACTTGCTTGAGACCGCGCTTGTCGATGATCTCGTCCGCACTGCCTTCGCCGTTGGCCATGGCTTCAAACACCACTTTGGCAATCTTGCCGGAGATGGTGTTGTCCTTGATGCGCAGCAACATGCCGCCCAATTGCTCGGCCGACACCGGCGACTGGTCGATGTCCAGGCCTTGCTTGTTCAACAGGCTGCCCAGTTCAACCATCACCCAGTTGGCCGCCAGTTTGGCGTCGCCGCCGATGCTCGCGACTTTCTCGAAATAATCGGCTTGCTCGCGGCTGGTGGCCAGGACGCTGGCGTCGTAGACCGACAGACCGAACTGGTCCTGGAAGCGCTCGCGTTTCTGCGGTGGCAGTTCCGGCAGGGTGGCGCGCACATCGTCGAGGAACGAGTCCTCGATGACCACCGGCAGCAGGTCCGGATCGGGGAAGTAACGGTAGTCGTTGGCTTCCTCTTTGCTGCGCATCGGACGGGTTTCGTCCTTGTTCGGATCGTACAGACGGGTCTGCTGGATCACCTTGCCGCCGTCTTCGATCAACTCGATCTGACGCTGCACTTCGCTGTTGATCGCTTTCTCGATGAAGCGGAACGAGTTGACGTTCTTGATCTCGCAGCGCGTGCCGAATTCAGCCTGGCCTTTCGGACGGATCGACACGTTGCAGTCGCAACGCAGCGAGCCTTCGGCCATGTTGCCATCGCAGATGCCCAGGTAACGCACCAGCGCGTGGACAGCTTTGACGTAAGCCACGGCTTCCTTGGCGCTGCGCATGTCCGGCTCGGAAACAATTTCCAGCAACGGTGTGCCAGCGCGGTTCAGGTCGATGCCGGTGGCGCCGCTGAATTCTTCGTGCAGGCTTTTACCGGCGTCTTCTTCCAGGTGCGCGCGGGTGATGCCGACGCGTTTGACCGTGCCGTCTTCCAGGGCGATATCCAGGTGGCCCTTGCCGACGATCGGCAATTCCATCTGGCTGATCTGATAGCCCTTGGGCAGGTCCGGGTAGAAATAGTTTTTACGGGCGAACACGTTGTGCTGGCCGATCTCGGCATCGATGGCCAGGCCGAACATCACCGCCATGCGCACCGCTTCCTGGTTCAGCACCGGCAATACGCCGGGCATGCCCAGGTCAACCAGGCTGGCCTGGGTGTTCGGCTCGGAACCGAAGGTGGTGGAGCTACCGGAAAAGATTTTCGACCGGGTGGTGAGCTGGGTATGAATCTCCAGCCCGATCACGACTTCCCATTGCATGTGTTTCTCCTCAGAAGCCGGTTGGGGTGCGGGTGTGCCAATCAGTGTTCAGTTGGTACTGATGGGCAACATTGAGCAAGCGGCCTTCCTGGAAATACGGGGCGAGCAACTGCACGCCGACCGGCAGACCGTCGACAAAACCTGCAGGCATGGACAAGCCCGGCAAACCGGCGAGGTTGGCGGTGATGGTGTAGAAATCTTCCAGGTACTCGGCAATAGGATCGTCTTTCTTGGCACCAAGCTTCCAGGCCGGGTTCGGCGTGGTTGGGCCGAGGATGACGTCGACCTCATTAAAGGCAGCCATGAAATCGTTCTTCACCAGGCGACGGATCTTCTGTGCCTTCAGGTAGTAGGCGTCGTAGTAACCGGCCGACAGCGCGTAGGCACCGACCATGATCCGGCGCTGTACTTCCGGGCCGAAACCTTCACCACGAGAGCGTTTGTACAGGTCTTCGAGGTTTTTCGGGTCTTCGCAGCGATAACCGAAGCGCACACCGTCGAAACGCGACAGGTTGGAAGAGGCTTCCGCCGGAGCGATCACGTAGTACGCAGGGATTGCGTGCTGCATATTCGGCAGGCTGATTTCCTTGACCACGGCACCGAGCTTTTTCAGCTCTTCAACGCAGGCCATGACCAGGTCGGCGATACGCGGGTCGAGACCGGCGCTGAAGTATTCCTTCGGCACGCCGATGCGCAGGCCTTGCAGCGAGGTATTGAGGCTGGCGCTGTAATCCGGCACGGGTTCGTCGATGCAGGTGGAGTCCTGCGGGTCGAAACCCGCCATGCCTTGCAGCAGGATCGCGCAGTCTTCGGCGGTGCGGGCCAATGGACCGCCCTGATCGAGGCTGGACGCATAAGCGATCATGCCCCAGCGCGAAACGCGACCGTACGTCGGTTTCAGGCCGGTGAGGTTGGTGAACGCTGCCGGTTGGCGGATCGAGCCGCCGGTATCGGTGGCGGTCGCGGCCGGTAACAGACGAGCGGCCACCGCAGCAGCCGAACCACCAGACGAACCGCCCGGAACGTGTTCCAGGTTCCACGGGTTTTTCACCGCGCCGTAGTAGCTCGACTCGTTGGCCGACCCCATGGCGAATTCGTCCATGTTGGTCTTGCCCAGGGTCACGGCCCCGGCAGCGGCCAGTTTGGCAACCACGGTGGCGTCGTACGGTGCTTTGAAGTTGTCGAGCATCTTCGAGCCGCAGCTGGTGCGGATGCCCTGGGTGCAGAACAGGTCTTTGTGGGCGATCGGCGCGCCGAGCAGGGCGCCGCTCTCACCGTTGGCCCGACGAGCGTCAGCGGCTTTCGCCTGCTGGAGCGCCAGATCTTCGGTGAGGCTGATGAAACTGTTGAGCTGCGGATCGAGCTGGGCGATGCGCGCCAGCAGGACTTTGGTCAGCTCTTCGGAAGAAAACTTTTTATCGGCGAGTCCGCGGGCGATCTCGGCCAGAGTCAATTGATGCATTGCAGGCTCTTTCCCTTTAGTCGATGACTTTCGGAACCAGATACAGGCCGTTTTCGACCGCTGGTGCGATGGACTGATAGGCCTCGCGATGATTGGTTTCGGTCACGACGTCTGCACGCAGGCGCTGGCTCGCTTCCAATGGGTGGGCCAGCGGCTCGATACCGTCGGTATCGACCGCTTGCATTTCGTCGACCAGCCCGAGAATGCTGTTCAGGGCCGAAGTGATGTGTGGAAGATCGGCATCATTGAGGCCAAGGCAGGCCAGATGAGCGATTTTTTCCACGTCGGAGCGTTCAAGCGCCATGGGATTCTCCAGTGGAAAACAAAACGGACCGCGTCCGTGTGTTAGATTGTCGGAACACTACCGCATATCTACGGTCTCAAGGCCGCGATTGTGGTGCTTGGTGCACAGAAAAGCAGCCAATTTAACATATTGGCGCCTTGCCCAAAATCCCTGTCGTTGTTAGAGTTTGCCGCACTTTTTTACCCACGCGTTGCCTAGGGTCCCTTTCCCATGTTCAAGAAACTGCGTGGCATGTTTTCCAGCGATCTTTCCATTGACCTGGGCACTGCCAACACCCTTATTTACGTGCGCGAGCGCGGTATTGTCCTGAATGAGCCCTCCGTTGTGGCTATTCGGACACACGGTAATCAGAAAAGTGTCGTTGCTGTCGGCACCGAGGCCAAGCGCATGCTCGGCCGTACGCCGGGCAACATTGCTGCCATTCGTCCGATGAAGGACGGCGTGATCGCCGACTTCAGCGTCTGCGAAAAAATGCTGCAGTACTTTATCAACAAGGTTCACGAAAACAGCTTTCTGCAGCCTAGCCCTCGTGTGCTGATCTGCGTTCCATGCAAATCCACCCAGGTTGAGCGTCGTGCCATCCGTGAATCGGCCCTTGGTGCCGGTGCCCGTGAAGTATTCCTGATCGAAGAGCCGATGGCTGCAGCGATCGGTGCTGGTCTGCCGGTTGAAGAAGCTCGCGGTTCGATGGTGGTCGATATCGGTGGCGGTACCACTGAAATCGCGCTGATCTCCCTCAACGGTGTGGTCTACGCCGAATCCGTACGGGTTGGCGGCGACCGCTTCGACGAAGCGATCATCACCTATGTGCGTCGCAACTACGGCAGCCTGATCGGCGAATCCACCGCCGAGCGCATCAAACAGGAAATCGGTACGGCCTACCCGGGCGGCGAAGTTCGTGAAGTCGACGTTCGTGGCCGTAACCTGGCCGAAGGCGTTCCACGCGCATTCACCCTGAACTCCAACGAAGTGCTGGAAGCTCTGCAAGAGTCCCTGGCTACCATCGTTCAGGCGGTGAAAAGTGCGCTGGAGCAATCGCCTCCGGAGCTGGCATCGGATATCGCCGAGCGTGGTCTGGTACTGACCGGTGGTGGCGCCTTGCTGCGCGACCTCGACAAGTTGCTGGCCCAGGAAACCGGTCTGCCGGTGATCGTCGCCGAAGACCCGCTGACCTGCGTTGCTCGCGGCGGTGGCCGTGCATTGGAAATGATGGATAAACACACCATGGATCTGCTTTCCAGCGAATAAGTCGCCGGATCGCCTCTATGCTGTTGAGCGCGCAGGCAGCACTTTGCAGTGCTGCCTGTTGGCGTTTATCTTCTGTCAGTCTGCATCCAGGCCGGTTTGATGCCGTATGAATAAAGAGAATATTTGCCTGGGAGGAGCGGCTTATTAAACCGCTTTTCACCAAAGGCCCCTCACTGGGCGTGCGCTTGTTGGTGCTGGCCGTGCTATCGGTCGCGCTGATGGTGGTCGATGCCCGCTTCACACTGCTCAAGCCAGTGCGTAGCCAAATGTCGCTGGTGCTGATGCAGTCTTACTGGATCACCGACTTGCCGCAGCGGTTATGGCAGGGTGTGGCCAGCCAGTTTGGCAGCCGGACCGAACTGGTCGCCGAAAACGAAAAACTCAAAACCGAAAACCTGCTGTTGCAGGGGCGCATGCAAAAGCTTGCCGCCCTCACCGAACAGAACGTTCGGCTGCGCGAGTTGCTCAACTCTTCTGCGCTGGTCAACGAGAAGGTCGAAGTGGCCGAGTTGATCGGCATGGACCCCAACCCCTTTACCCATCGCATCATCATCAATAAAGGTGAGCGCGACGGTGTGGTCCTCGGTCAGCCGGTGCTCGATGCCCGCGGCCTGATGGGCCAGGTGGTGGAGTTGATGCCGTACACCTCCCGCGTCCTGTTGCTGACTGACACCACCCACAGCATTCCGGTGCAGGTGAACCGCAACGGTCTGCGGGCGATTGCCAGCGGCACCGGTAACCCGGAACGCCTTGAGCTGCGTCATGTGGCCGATACCGCCGACATCAAAGAAGGCGATCTGCTGGTCAGTTCCGGCCTCGGTCAGCGTTTCCCGGCGGGTTACCCGGTGGCGACGGTCAAGGAAGTGATCCACGATTCCGGCCAGCCGTTCGCCATCGTCCGTGCCGTGCCGACCGCCGCGTTGAACCGCAGCCGTTATCTGTTGTTGGTATTCAGTGACGGACGCACCGCCGAGGAGCGCGCCAACGACGCCGCCCAGGCTCAGGAAGCGCTGGACCAGCACGGCGGTGGGCCGATCATTCCTGCGACTGTGCCGAAACCGGCCGTGTCGGTGATCCCGGCTGCTGTCGCTGCTCCGGCTGTTCCGGCTGCTCCTGCGACGGCACCTGCTGCCGCGACGCCGGCAAAACCTGCCGCTGCCCATGCTGCCGGCAAGCCACCCGCGTCTGCACCGGCCGCCGCCAAACCACCGACGGCCCAGCCTGCTGCCGTGAAGCCTGCTGCCAAACCGCCTGTCTCCGCGCCGGCCACCACTGGGGGAAGAGAATAATGGGCGGTACTACTTCATCCAAAAACGGTTGGATGGTCTGGCTGACCTTCGCCATCGGCATGCTGCTCAGCGTTTCGCCGCTGCCGCAGTTCATGGAAATCCTGCGTCCTCTGTGGCTGGCCTTGCTGTTGGCGTTCTGGGTGTTGGCCCTGCCGCAGAAAGTCGGCATGGTGACCGCCTGGTGCCTGGGGTTGGCCGAAGACGTGCTGTATGGCACGTTGCTGGGCCAGAACGCGTTGATCCTCACGCTCATTACCTTCCTGGTGCTGTCGTTGCAACAGCGCCTGCGCATGTTCCCGATGTGGCAACAGAGCCTGGTGATCCTGGTGATCTTCGGCCTCGCCCAACTGGTTCAGTTGTGGCTGAGCGCCCTGACCGGCAATCGTCAGCCGACCCTGGCACTGGTGTTGCCGGCACTGGTCAGCGCATTGCTCTGGCCATGGATCAGCTACGGTTTGCGCGGTTTGCGTCGACGCTACAAAATCAATTAATTCGGTCAGGCATGTGCCCGCACCTGGTGCTCTGTCTCGCCGAAAAGGAACAGTATTTGTGAGACAGGGCGCTAGCAGGGAGATGTCTTGATGAAACAGCTGTACCTCGCCTCAGGTTCGCCGCGTCGGCGTGAACTGCTCACGCAGATTGGCGTGTCGTTCTCCGTCATCAGCGCGGACATCGATGAAACCCCTTTATCTGAAGAATCCCCATCGGCCTATGTCGAGCGTCTGGCGCGCGGCAAGGCGGAGGCCGGGCACGGCACGGTCGTGTCCGACGCGGATTTCTGCGTGCTGGGCGCCGACACCGCCGTGGTGCTGGACGGGAAAATTCTCGGTAAGCCGGTGGACGAAGCCGACGCATGCGCCATGCTGATGCTGTTGTCCGGGTGTGAGCATGAAGTGCTGACAGCGATTGCGGTGCGCGATGGCGAGCGCTGCGAGTCTTTGGTGGTGCGCAGTCTGGTGCGTTTTCGCACCATCGACCGCGATGAAGCGGCGGCCTACTGGGCCAGCGGCGAACCCCGGGACAAGGCTGGCGGCTACGGGATTCAAGGATTGGGTGCGGTGTTCGTCGCCGGGCTCAATGGCAGCTATTCGGCGGTGGTCGGATTGCCGCTGTGCGAAACCTTCGAGCTACTCGGCCATTTCGGCATACCCTGTTGGCAAACCCTTAACGCGCGCTGAGCGTCGTTGACAAGATGCGGCCATTATCGTGAACATGCCTGAACGAGACCCTGCCATGAGTGAAGAGATCCTGATCAACATCACGCCGATGGAATCGCGCGTGGCGGTGGTCGAAAACGGTGTCCTGCAAGAGGTCCACGTCGAGCGCACGCAAAAGCGCGGGATCGTCGGCAACATCTATAAAGGCAAGGTCGTACGGGTATTGCCGGGCATGCAGGCCGCCTTCGTCGATATCGGACTGGACCGCGCCGCGTTCATTCATGCCTCGGAGATTTCCCTTCGCGAAGGCCCAACGGTGGAAAGCATCAGCGCGCTGGTTCATGAAGGTCAAAGCCTGGTGGTGCAAGTCACCAAGGATCCGATCGGCTCCAAAGGCGCACGCCTGACCACGCAACTGTCGATTCCGTCGCGCTATCTGGTGTACATGCCGCGCACCGCCCACGTCGGCATTTCCCTGAAGATCGAAGACGAAGCCGAGCGCGAACGCCTCAAGCAAGTGGTCACCGACTGCGTGGCCACAGAAGGCATCAAGGAGGCCGGCGGTTTCATTTTGCGCACCGCTGCCGAAGGGGCCGGGGCCGATGAAATCCTCATGGACATCCGCTACCTGCGCAGGCTCTGGGACCAGATCAACGAACAGATCAAGACCATCAGCGCACCGAGTGTGATCTACGAAGACCTCGGCCTGGCGCTGCGTACCTTGCGCGATCTGGTGAGCCCGAAGATCGAGAAGATTCGCATCGATTCGCGGGAAACTTTCCAGAAAACCACGCAGTTCGTCGCCGAACTGATGCCGGAAATCGCCGACCGTCTGGAGCATTATCCCGGTGAACGGCCGATCTTCGACCTGTATGGCGTCGAAGACGAAATTCAGAAAGCCCTGGAACGCAAGGTGCCGCTCAAATCCGGCGGTTATCTGGTGGTCGATCCGGCGGAAGCCATGAGCACCATCGACGTCAATACCGGGGCCTTCGTCGGTCATCGCAACCTTGAAGAAACCATCTTCAAGACCAACCTCGAAGCCGCCACCGCCATTGCCCGTCAGCTGCGCCTGCGTAATCTGGGCGGGATCATCATCATCGACTTCATAGACATGGAAGATGAAGAGCATCAGCGCCAGGTGTTGCGCACGCTCGAGAAGCAACTGGAACGCGATCACGCCAAGACCAACATCATCGGCATCACCGAGTTGGGGCTGGTGCAGATGACCCGCAAGCGCACCCGCGAAAGTCTTGAGCAAGTGCTGTGTGAACCGTGCAACAGCTGCCAGGGTCGCGGCAAACTCAAAACTCCGGAAACCGTGTGTTACGAGATCTTCCGTGAAATCCTGCGTGAAGCCCGGGCCTATCAGGCCGAAGGCTATCGGGTGCTGGCGAATCAGAAAGTGGTCGACCGTTTGCTCGACGAAGAGTCGGGCAACGTTGCCGAACTCGAAGGCTTTATCGGGCGCACTATTCGGTTCCAGGTGGAAACCATGTATTCCCAGGAGCAATACGACGTGGTGTTGCTCTGAATCGTTGGGTTTCAACTCCACTAGAGCGGCTGGCCTCAGTTTTTTGCAGTATTTTTGCCATGGGAGCCAACTGACATGGAGCGTCTGACACGCATTTTGGCCGCACTGACCCGCTGGGGCCTGGGCCTGTGCGCGTTGGTTTTAGTATTGACGGCGCTGTTCGTCAGCCTCGGCCGGGAGTTGACGCCGCTGGTGGCCGAGTACCGTGCCGATGTCGAAGACAAAGCCAGCGAAGCCTTGGGCATGCCCCTGCAAATCGGCAAGCTGGAAGGCAACTGGAGCGACCTCGCCCCGGTTCTGCTGGCCCATGACGTGATGGTCGGCGAGGGTTCCAATGCCTTGCGCCTGGATCAGGTGCGCGCGGTGCCGGATCTCTGGGCCAGCCTGCTGGCGCGCGAAGTGCGCATCGCACACCTGGAACTCAACGGCCTGAAGATCAGCCTCAAGGAAGGTGAGGATGGTCATTGGGCGCTGGAAGGTTTACCGGTGCAGCAAGACCAGCCGTTGAATCCGGAGCAACTGCTCAACCGTATGCAGATGATCCAGCAGCTGTCGGTGCTCGACAGCCAGATCACCTTGCAGCCATTGGGGGAGTCGCCGCTGACCCTGACGTACGTCGGCCTGAATCTGAAAACCGGACCATCCCGCCAGCGACTCGATGCCCGTTTGACTCTGCCCGACGGCCAGCCGGTTGCGATGAGCCTGCGCACCCGTATCCACGCCAGTCGGTGGAAGGATGGTGAGGCTGAGGTTTACCTGAGTCTGCCGCAAAGCGATTGGTCGAAATGGTTGCCCGAGCGCGTGACCCAGCAATGGAATTTCTCCGAGATCAAGGCCGGTGGTGAGCTCTGGGCGAGCTGGAGCAAGGGCACTTTGCAAAGTGCCGCGATCCGTTTGAACGCGCCGCAACTCAAGGGCGCCTATGCCGAGCGCAAGCCGATCCAGATCAATAATCTGGCGCTGAACGGGTATTTCCAGCGCAGTTCCACAGGCGTCCTGGTGACCCTGGATTCTCTGGGCATGAACCTGGCCGATACCCGCTGGGAATCGAAACTGCAATTTCAACAAACGGCGGCGACCGATACGGCACCAGAGCTCTTGCACCTGCAAGCCGACCGTCTTGATCTCACACCACTCACTCCGTTGCTGAACGCACTGGGCCCACTGCCCGAAGGAATCGCCACGGCGGTCGAGCGGCTCAAGGTCACCGGGGTTTTGCGCAATGTGCTGATCGACTTCCGCCCAGCCGCTACCGATGACAACAAATTCAGTTTTGCCGCCAATCTGGAAAAGGTTGGCTTCGACGCTTATCGCGGTGCACCAGCGGTGCGAAATGTCAGCGGCAACATCAGCGGCGACCTCGGGCAGGGTGAGCTGCGCATGGACAGCAAGGATTTCTCTCTGCACCTGGACCCGATTTTCGCCAAGCCATGGCAATACATTCAAGCCAACGCCCGGTTGACCTGGAAACTCGACAAAGAAGGTTTCACCCTGATCGCACCGTACCTGAAGGTATTGGGCGAGGAGGGCAAGATTGCCGGCGATTTCCTGATACGCCTGCATTTCGATCGCGCCCGGGAAGATTACATGGACCTGCGGGTCGGCCTGATCGACGGCGACGGTCGCTACACCGCCAAGTACCTGCCGACGGTGCTCAGCCCAGGGCTGGACGAATGGCTGCGCACCGCGATCCTCAAAGGCGCGGTGGATGAAGGCTTCTTCCAGTACCAGGGTTCGCTGAACCACGGCGCCGCTGAAACGGCTCGCAGCATCAGCCTGTTTTTCAAGGTTCACGATGCCGAGCTGGCGTTTCAGCCGGGCTGGCCGCCTGTCAGCAAGGTCAGCGGCGATGTGTTCATCGAAGACAGCGGTGTGCGGATCCTCGCGAGCAAGGGTCAATTGCTCGACACTCAGGTCAGTGATGTCTACGTCAATATTCCCCGTGTACCTGCCGGGCAGAGCACTCATCTGTTCCTCGACGGTGCGTTCGCTGGCGGCTTGGGCGATGGCCTGAAGATTCTGCAGGAAGCGCCAATCGGCACCGCCGACACCTTCGCCGGTTGGGAAGGCGAGGGCGATCTGCAAGGCAAGCTCAAACTCGATATCCCGCTGGTCAAAGGCGAGCGGCCGAAAATCCTTGTCGACTTCAAGACCGACAAAGCCCGTTTGAAGCTCCGCGAGCCCACCCTGGAGCTGACGCAACTCAAGGGCGATTTCCGTTTCGACAGCACCAAGGGATTGAGCGGGCAAAAGATCACGGCGCGAGCGTTCGACAAGCCGGTGTCCGCACAGATCCATGCCGAGGGCCGTGAGGGCAAACTCATCACACGGATCACCGCATCGAGCGACGTGGAGGTCAAAAAACTCACTGAATGGCTGAATGTCACTCAGCCATTGCCGGTGGCAGGGATGATTCCTTATCAGTTGCAGCTGAACCTTGATGGCGCCGACAGTCAATTAATGGTCAGTTCCAACCTCAAAGGCGTGACGGTGGATTTGCCGGCGCCGTTCGGCATGGCGGCCGATGTCGGGCGCGATACCGTGTTCCGCATGACCCTGCAAGGGCCGGAGCGGCGCTACTGGGTCAATTACGGTGAACTGGCGAACTTCACGTTTGCGGCACCGACCGGTAATTTCGCCGCAGGTCGCGGCGAGCTGTTTCTCGGTGGTGGCAATGCCGTGTTGCCTGGCGCCAAAGGCTTGCGTGTGCGTGGCGTACTGTCCGAGCTGGATGTCGCCCCTTGGCAGGATCTGCTGAGCAAGTATGCCGGCCAGGATCCGCAAGGCAGTGCCAAACAATTGCTCAGCGGCGCAGATTTCAAGATTGGCAAGCTCAGCGGTTTCGGCACGACCTTCGATCAGGCCTCGGTGCAATTGACGCGCAAACCGGCCGCATGGAGCTTGCAGCTAGACAGTCAGCAGGCCAAGGGCAGCGCCGTTATTGCCGATGCGAAAGCCGCGCCGATTGCGGTCAATTTGCAATACGTCCGTTTGCCGGCACGAGACCCGACGGCGCTGACTGACGAGAATTCGCCGGATCCGCTGGCCACCGTGGACCCGACGAAGATCCCGGCGCTGGATGTCACCATCAATCAGCTGTTCCAGGGGCCGGATCTGGTGGGCGCGTGGCATCTGAAAATTCGGCCGACCGCCAAAGGCATCGCCTTCAATGCCCTTGATCTGGGCCTCAAGGGCATCCTCTTGCGGGGCAGCGGTGGCTGGGAAGGCACGCCGGGTAATTCCAGCAGTTGGTACAAGGGCCGGGTCAGTGGCAAGAACCTCGCTGACGTACTCAAGGGCTGGGGTTTTGCACCGAGCGTCACCAGTGAAGAATTTCATATGGATGTCGACGGTCGCTGGCCCGGCTCACCGGCGTGGCTGGCCACCAAGCGCTTTTCCGGCAGCCTTGATGCTTCGCTGAAAAAAGGTCAGTTCGTTGAGGTCGAGGGCAGCGCCCAGGCGCTACGCGTATTCGGCCTGCTCAACTTCAACTCCATTGGCCGCCGCTTGCGCCTGGACTTCTCCGATCTGTTTGGCAAGGGCTTGAGTTATGACCGGGTCAAAGGTCTGTTGGTCGCCAATAACGGGGTCTACGTCACCCGTGAGCCGATCTTGATGACCGGCCCGTCGAGCAATGTGGAGCTCAATGGCACGCTGGACATGGTGGGCGATCAGATCGATGCCAAGTTGCTGGTGACCTTACCGGTGACCAACAATCTGCCGATTGCTGCGCTGATCGTCGGTGCGCCGGCCGTCGGCGGAGCGCTGTTCCTGATCGATAAGCTGATCGGTGACCGCGTGGCGCGTTTCGCCAGTGTCAAATACACCGTCAAAGGCCCGTGGAAAGAACCGAAAATCACCTTCGACAAGCCTTTTTGAATTCTTTTTGAAAAAGCGCTCCTTGGGCCTATGGAGTAGCATGTCCCTACGTTCTAATGCATCTGTAGGAGCGACGCTTGCCCCTGTAGGAGCGGGCTTGCCCGCGAAGACGGCGGTACAGTCAACATCGATGTCGCCAGATATACCGATTTCGCGAGCAAGCTCGCTCCTACAGTCATGAGGTGTTTTGAGTAAGGAACAGGCCATGTCTGTAGCGGTGATTCAAATGGTCAGCCAGAGCGACGTGCTGGCCAATCTGGCCAAGGCCCGTCGTCTGCTTGAGCAGGCGGCGACCGGTGGCGCGCGGCTTGCCGTGCTGCCGGAAAATTTCGCCGCCATGGGCCGTCGCGACATTGCCGACATCGGCCGCGCCGAAGCCTTGGGCGAAGGCCCGATCCTGCCGTGGTTGAAACAGACCGCCCGCGACCTCAAGTTATGGATAGTGGCCGGTACATTGCCGTTGCCGCCGGTGGATAAACCGACGGCCAAAGTGCATGCGTGCTCGTTGTTGGTGGATGACCAGGGCGAAACCGTTGCACGGTATGACAAGCTGCACCTGTTCGACGTAGACGTGGCGGACAATCGCGGGCGTTATCGCGAATCCGATGACTATGCTTATGGCAGTGGTGTGGTAATTGCCGACACTCCGGTCGGTCGAGTCGGCCTGACAGTGTGTTATGACCTGCGTTTTCCGGAGCTATACAGCGAATTGCGTGCTGCCGGCGCGGAGTTGATTACCGCACCGTCGGCCTTTACCGCGGTGACGGGCGCGGCCCATTGGGATGTGCTGATTCGCGCGCGGGCGATCGAGACTCAGTGTTACATGCTCGCGGCCGCCCAGGGTGGGACGCATCCGGGGCCACGAGAAACCTTTGGTCATGCCGCTATCGTCGACCCATGGGGGCGTGTGCTGGCACAACAGGATCAAGGCGAGGCCGTGCTGCTGGCCCAACGCGATAGTAGCGAACAGGCGTCCATCAGGGCGCGGATGCCGGTGTCCACTCACCGGCGCTTTTTCTCGCAGGGCGCCCAGCGACCTGCATCAGAACGACGAATTTAAGGCGTAAAGCATATGAGCGAGTTGTTGTCCTCCGTCAGTGAACACCTCCTGGCGCCCGGCGGCGTAACAATCGAAAGCCTGCAAGGTGTGCTCGGCGATCTGGCCGGCCCGGGCATCGATGCCGCCGACCTGTATTTCCAGGGGCAGATTTCCGAGTCCTGGGCACTGGAAGACGGGATCGTCAAGGAAGGCAGCTTCAACCTCGACCAGGGTGTCGGCGTGCGTGCGCAATCGGGCGAAAAAACCGGTTTCGCCTACAGCAATGCAATCACCCTCGAAGCCTTGGGCGCGGCGGCCCGTGCGGCCCGTTCGATCTCCCGGGCCGGGCAGAATGGCAGCGTGCAGGCGTTCACCACTCAGGATGTCGCCCAGTTGTACGGGCCGGACAACCCGCTGGAAGTGCTGACCCGTGCGGAGAAAGTCGAGCTGCTCAAGCGTATCGACGTGGCGACCCGCGCCCTCGACCCGCGTATCCAGCAAGTCACCGTGAGCATGGCCGGGGTCTGGGAACGGATTTTGATTGCGTCCACCGACGGCGGCCTGGCGGCGGATGTGCGGCCGCTGGTGCGTTTCAACGTCAGCGTGATCGTCGAGCAGAACGGTCGTCGTGAACGCGGCGGTCATGGCGGTGGCGGTCGTACCGACTACCGCTATTTCCTCAGCGATGACCGCGCCATGGGTTATGCCCGCGAAGCGTTGCGTCAGGCACTGGTGAATCTGGAAGCGATCCCGGCCCCGGCCGGTACGTTGCCGGTGGTGTTGGGTTCGGGTTGGTCCGGCGTATTGCTGCACGAAGCCGTCGGCCATGGTCTGGAAGGCGATTTCAACCGCAAGGGCAGTTCGGCCTATAGCGGGCGCATGGGCGAGATGGTTGCCTCGAAGCTCTGCACCATCGTCGATGATGGCACCCTCGCCGGGCGCCGTGGTTCGCTGAGCGTCGACGACGAAGGCACGCCGACCGAGTGCACCACGCTGATCGAAAACGGTGTGCTCAAAGGTTATATGCAGGACAAACTCAATGCGCGCCTGATGGGCGTGGCCCGCACTGGTAATGGACGTCGTGAATCCTACGCGCACTTGCCGATGCCGCGCATGACCAACACCTACATGCTGGCTGGCGAAAGCGACCCGGCGGAAATCATTGCCTCGGTGAAAAAAGGCATCTATTGCGCCAATCTCGGCGGCGGTCAGGTGGACATCACCAGCGGCAAGTTCGTGTTCTCCACCAGCGAGGCATACCTGATCGAAGACGGCAAGATTACTGCCCCGGTCAAAGGTGCGACATTGATCGGCAACGGGCCGGAAGCCATGAGCAAGGTGTCGATGGTCGGTAATGATCTGGCGCTGGACAGCGGTGTGGGAACGTGTGGCAAGGATGGGCAGTCGGTGCCGGTGGGTGTCGGCCAGCCAACGCTGAAAATCGATGCGATCACTGTGGGTGGCACAGGATCGTAAGGGGCTCTTGAAACAGTGAAGCTTCGGGTGAGTTGCGAGGCAACTCACCCGATTCGGGACTTAACGCAGACCGCGTTGAGTCTCGTCCAGCTCACGGATGTACTTGAAGATTTTACGGCTCGAAGCCGGTGGCTTGTTGGTCGCCAGTTCGTGCTGGGCCTGACGGATCAGGGAGCGCAATTGCTGACGATCAGCCTCCGGGTAGTCGAGCACGAACTTCTCCAGGACTGCATCGTCGCCCGCGATCAAGCGATCGCGCCAGCGTTCCAGGCCATGGAAACGTTCGTTGTACTGCCGAGTGGAGGCATCCAGTTGATCGAGCAGAGTCAGAATGGCGTCAGTGTCCTGATCGCGCATCAGTTTGCCGATGAACATAAGGTGCCGTTTACGCGCGATATTCGCGGTGTGCTTGGGGGCATCGCCCAGAGCCCGGCGCAAAGCGTCGGTCAACGGCAGTTTTGCCAGCAAGTCAGGCTTGAGCGTTGTAAGGCGCTCGCCGAGGTCAACCAGAGCATGAAGCTCGCGTTTAACCTGGGATTTGCTTTTTTCTCCCGTATCGAGGGAGTCGTCGTAAGAATCAACCATGGTGGCCGTCCGCAAAGAAACGCCGCCATGATAACCAGTCGGGGGCCGCTTGTCCGGCCCGGTCGCTCGAAGGCCCCAGCCGAAAGCAGAATTTGAGTGGAGAACAGCATGAGTGCAGTTGAAAGCGTCGGCCCACAAGCGTTGCCGGCACTGCAAGAACAAGTCGAGCAGATCATCGCTGAAGCCAAGCGCCAGGGCGCCAGTGCCTGTGAAGTGGCGGTGTCGCTGGAGCAGGGCTTGTCGACCACGGTGCGTCAGCGGGAAGTCGAAACCGTTGAGTTCAATCGCGATCAGGGCTTTGGCATCACCTTGTATGTGGGGCAGCGCAAAGGCTCGGCCAGCACCTCGGCCAGTGGTTCGGAAGCCATTCGCGAAACCGTCGCCGCCGCGCTGGCCATTGCCAGGCACACCTCGGAAGATGAAGCTTCGGGCCTGGCGGATGCCGCGCTGATGGCCAAGGATCTGCAGGATTTCGACCTGTTCCATCAATGGAGCATCACGCCGGAGCGAGCCATCGAGCAGGCTCTGGCCTGTGAAGCGGCGGCGTTTGCCGCCGACAGCCGGATTCTGAACGCCGACGGCACGACGCTCAGCACTCATCAGGGCTGCCGGGTTTACGGTAATAGCCACGGTTTTATCGGCGGTTACGCGTCGACTCGTCACAGCCTCAGCTGTGTGATGATCGCCGAAGCTGACGGCCAGATGCAGCGCGATTACTGGTATGACGTGAATCGTCAGGGCAACTTGCTGGCCACTCCGGAAAGTATCGGCCAACGTGCCGCGCAACGGGCGGCGAGCCGTCTGGGCGCGCGTCCGGTGCCGACGTGCGAAGTGCCGGTACTGTTTTCCGCGGAACTGGCCGGTGGCTTGTTCGGCAGTTTTCTCTCGGCGATCTCTGGCGGCAGTCTGTACCGCAAATCGTCGTTCCTCGAGGGCACCCTGGGGCAGAAGCTGTTCCCGGAATGGCTGACCCTCGATGAGCGTCCGCACTTGATGCGCGCCCTGGGCAGTTCGGCCTTCGACGGCGATGGTCTGGCGACCTACGCCAAGCCGTTTGTGGAGAATGGCGAGTTGGTGTCCTACGTGCTCGGTACCTATTCTGGCCGCAAGCTAGGCATGCCGAGCACCGCCAATGCCGGCGGCGTGCACAACCTGTTCGTCACCCATGGCGATGAAGATCAGGCAGCCTTGCTGCGCCGCATGGGTCGCGGCCTGTTGGTCACTGAGCTGATGGGGCAGGGCCTGAACATGGTCACCGGCGATTACTCCCGTGGTGCAGCGGGTTTCTGGGTCGAGAACGGTGAAATCCAGTTCGCGGTGCAGGAAGTGACCATCGCCGGCAACATGCGCGACATGTTCAAGCAGATCATTGCGGTCGGTAATGATCTGGAACTGCGCAGCAACATTCGCACCGGTTCGGTATTGATCGAGCGGATGACGGTGGCGGGTAGCTAAACTCCGACCACACCGTTGCACAAAAAGGCGCACCACCCTTGGGTAGCGCGCCTTTTTTATTGGGCTCATACAACCCTGAGCGAGGCCTGCCCGCGATAGGTCCTTCCAGACTCTACTTAAACCAGCGTCATCAATGCCTCACGGCTGAACGGCAGGATGTCTTCCTCACGACCTTCGCGCACTTTCTGCGCCCAGTCCGGGTCCACCAGCAATGCACGGCCCACAGCCACCAGATCGAACTCATCGTTGTTCAAACGCTCCAGCAGTTTTTCAAGGCTGGCCGGTTGCGCGATCTTGTCGGTGTTGACCATGAATTGCAGGAACTCACCGTCAAGACCGACGCTGCCGACGGTGATGGTTGGCTTACCGGTGAGCTTGCGGGTCCAGCCGGCCAGGTTCAGCTCGGAACCGTCGAACTCAGGCTCCCAGAAACGGCGCGTCGAGCAGTGGAAAATGTCCACGCCGGCGCCGGACAATGGTTTGAGGAATTCGCCCAAGGCTTGCGGGGTTTGTACCAAACGAGCGGTGTAGTCCTGCTGCTTCCACTGGGAGAAACGGAAGATGATCGGGAAACCCTCACCGACCGCTGCACGCACCGCCTGAATCAGTTCGATGGCGAAGCGCGAACGATTGGCCAGGCTGCCACCGTATTCATCAGTGCGCTGATTGCTGCCTTCCCAGAAAAACTGGTCCACCAGATAACCGTGGGCACCGTGGATTTCCACGCCGTCCATGCCGATGCTCCGAGCGTCTTTGGCAGCTTGGGCGAACGCAGCAATCACGTCCTGGATATCTTTCTTGGTCATGCCGTGAACCACGACCTGACCGTCCTTCAGCTTTTCCGACGGACCATAACCCGGCACGCTGGCGTCCGGCTCGGTGCCGAAGCGACGCACGCTACCCACATGCCACAGTTGCGGAACAATCTTGCCGCCCTCGGCATGCACCGCGTCGACGACTTTCTTCCAGCCGGTCAATGCCGCTTCACCATAAAAGTGCGGCACGTTCGGGTAGCCGTTCGAGGCCTTGTGACCGACGGTGGTGCCTTCGGTGATGATCAGCCCAACCCCGGCAGCGGCGCGACGGCGGTAGTACTCGATCACTTTGGAGTTGGGCACGCCGCCCGGCGAAAAGGAGCGGGTCATCGGTGCCATGACGACGCGGGTCGGCAGTTCGAGAGCGCCGAGGTGGAAAGGCTTGAACAGGGCATTGACGGGCATGGGACGCTCCACGGGATATAGACTTTATGACGGCGATAATATGGAGAGTCGCAAGGCTTGAATAGCACTATTGATTTAGATGATTAAGGATCAAAACTCAGAAAGCATTTGTAGGAGCGAGCGGTGCGGCGATCCGACTTGCCCGCGAAGGCGTCATGTCAGTCGATATCAATATTGAATGACATGACGTCTTCGCGGGCAAGCCTCGCTCCTACAGGGGGGATGTCAGCTCAGCGCTTTTTCGATGGCCTGGATGACAGCATGATCATCCGGCGCCGTTCGAGGCGAGAACCGCGCCAGTACGCGACCGTCCTTGCCCAACAGGAATTTCTCGAAGTTCCAGGTGATGTCGCCCGGGAATTCAGCGCCCTCGCCCGCCAGCAGACGGTACAACTGATGACGCTCATGACCGTTGACTTCCAGCTTGCTGGATAACGGAAAGGTCACGCCATAGTTGAGGCTGCAGAATGCCTGGATCTCCTGTTCGGTGCCCGGTTCCTGTCCGGCAAACTGGTTGCATGGCAAGCCCAGCACACTGAAACCCTTGTCCTTGTATTGCTGGTAGAGGTTTTCGAGCGCCGCGTACTGTGGGGTCAAGCCACATTTGGAGGCGACGTTGACCACCAGCACGACACGCCCCTTGAAAGGCGCCAGAGGTAGCTCCTGACCATCCAGGGCTGTCAGTTTAAGGTCGTGAAAAGCACTCATGACGAACTCCAAATTCCCGTGTTCTTCTCGAAACAGCCACTTGGCGGTGTCCCATCAAGGACAGCCGCGGACTAAAAAGGCGCCCTCGGGCGCCTCTCCAGATCTCGAAAGCTTAGCGCAGAAAATCAGTGGTGATGGCCACCTTCGCCATGGACGTGACCATGAGCGATTTCTTCCTGGCTGGCGTCACGGATGTCGATGATCTTGACCTGGAAATTCAGGCGCTGACCGGCCAACGGGTGGTTGCCATCAACGGTGACATCGTCGCCGTCCAGATCGCGAATGGTGACGATCTGCATCTGGCCATCCGGAGCGGAAGCGTGGAACTGCATGCCCACTTCCAGTTCGTCGACGCCTTCGAACATGCTGCGGCTCAGAGTGCTGACCAGTTCGGCAGCGTATTCGCCGTAGGCATCTTCAGGTTCTACGGCGACAGTCAGTTCGTCACCGACTGCTTTGCCTTCCAGGGCCTTTTCCAGGCCCGGGATGATATTACCTGCGCCTTGCAGGTAGACCAGCGGCGCGCCGCCGGCGGAGCTGTCGATGACCTCACCAGCGTCGTTGGTCAGGGTATAGTCGATGGAGACAGCCTTATTGGCGGCGATCAGCATGGGGCGAGACCTTTTGCATAAGAAAGATGAATGTCCAAGTTTAGCGAAGCAATCGCCCGAAAGCGAACACAACCCGGACAGACGGGGCGTGACGCAAGCCTCGACCGTCACAGGCTTTCATCAGGACGAGGACGGACACTGGGTAGCCGAGCTTTCCTGCGGCCATACACAGCACTTGCGGCACCAGCCCCCATGGCAATCCCGGGCCTGGGTGCTGGATCCTTCGCTGCGTAATGAAAAAATAGGCCAGCCCTTTGAATGCGGTTGGTGCGCACAGGGCTCGGTTAGCGATAACCTTGGCGACTGAATATCGGTAGAACGCCAGCCATAGGCGCTCACCACTGCCATGCTCCCTTAGAGAATCCGCATGCAAACTTTTTTTATCGCGCCCACCGATTTTGGTGTGGGTCTGACCTCCATCAGCCTCGGGCTGGTGCGTACTCTTGAGCGGGCCGGTCTCAAAGTCGGCTTTTTCAAACCGATTGCCCAGCCGCACCCGGGCGACACGGGCCCTGAGCGCTCCACCGAACTGGTAGCGCGCACCCACGGCTTGAAACCGCCTCAGCCGTTGGGTCTGGCCCACGTCGAACGGATGCTCGGCGACGGTCAGCTGGACGAGTTGCTCGAAGAAATCATCACGCTTTATCAGCAAGCCGCTGTCGGCAAAGATGTGCTGATCGTCGAAGGCATGGTCCCGACCCGTAGCGCCAGTTACGCAGCGCGGGTCAACCTGCATTTGGCCAAGAGCCTGGACGCCGACGTGATTCTGGTCTCGGCACCGGAAAACGAAGTGCTGACCGAATTGTCCGGCCGGGTGGAGTTGCAGGCGCAATTGTTCGGCGGGCCGAAAGACCCGAAAGTGCTGGGCGTGATCCTCAACAAGGTCAAGACCGACGAAAGCATGGAGGCCTTCGCCTCGCGTCTGAAGGAACACTCGCCGTTGCTGCGCAGTGGCGATTTCCGCCTGCTCGGCTGCATCCCGTTCCAGCCCGAATTGAACGCCCCGCGCACCCGCGACGTGGCCGACCTGATGGGCGCTCAGGTGCTCAACGCCGGCGATTACGAAACCCGGCGCATGACCAACATCATTATCTGTGCCCGCACCATGCGCAACACCGTGGAGCTGCTCAAGCCCGGCGTGCTGGTGGTGACTCCCGGCGATCGCGACGACATCATCCTCGCGGTCAGTCTCGCAGCGATGAACGGCGTGCCCCTGGCCGGTCTGTTGCTGACCAGCGACACGCTGCCCGATCCGCGCATCATGGATCTGTGCCGTGGCGCCTTGCAGGCCGGCTTGCCGGTGTTATCGGTCAGCACGGGTTCTTACGATACCGCCAACCAGTTGAACGGTTTGAACAAGGAAATCCCGATCGACGACCGCGAACGTGCGGAGATCATCACCGATTTCGTCGCCGGTCATCTCGACGCCAACTGGCTGCACCAGCGCTGCGGCACGCCACGGGAAATGCGCCTGTCGCCCGCGGTATTCCGTTATCAACTGATCCAGCGCGCCCAGGCCGCCAACAAGCGCATCGTGTTGCCCGAAGGCAGCGAGCCGCTGACGGTGCAAGCCGCGGCAATCTGTCAGGCCCGCGGCATTGCCCGTTGCGTATTGCTGGCCAAACCGGCGGATGTCGAAGCCGTCGCCCGCGCCCAGGGTATCGAGTTGCCGCCAGGGCTGGAAATCCTCGATCCGGACCTGATCCGCGAGCGTTACGTCGAGCCGATGGTCGCCCTGCGTAAAAGCAAAAGCCTCAACGCGCCGATGGCCGAGCAACAACTGGAAGACACCGTGGTGATCGGCACCGTGATGCTGGCTCTGGATGAAGTCGACGGCCTGGTGTCCGGAGTCATTCACTCCACCGCCAACACCATCCGCCCGGCCCTGCAGCTTATTAAAACGGCGCCGGGCTGCACGCTGGTGTCCTCGGTGTTCTTCATGCTGTTTCCGGAAGAGGTGCTGGTTTACGGCGACTGCGTGATGAACCCGCACCCGAGCGCCAGTGAACTGGCCGAGATTGCGTTGCAAAGCGCCGATTCGGCAGCGGCATTCGGCATCACTCCGCGCGTGGCGATGATCAGCTATTCCAGCGGCGAGTCGGCCAGCGGCGAAGAAGTCGAGAAGGTCCGCGAAGCGACGTTGCTCGCCCACGAACAGCAAAACTCGCTGTTGATCGATGGTCCATTGCAGTACGACGCCGCCGCCAACGAAACCGTGGCCCGACAACTGGCGCCGAACAGTCAGGTGGCCGGTCGTGCCACGGTGTTCGTGTTCCCCGACCTGAACACCGGCAACACCACCCACAAAGCCGTGCAGCGCAGCGCCGACTGCGTCAGCCTCGGCCCGATGCTGCAAGGCCTGCGCAAACCGGTGAACGACCTGCCGCGCGGCGCGCAAGTTGACGACATCGTCTACACCATCGCGTTGACCGCGATCCAGGCTGCCAACCGACCTATGGATGTTTAAATGCTGGATTTTCTACCTGCACCCCTGCGCGGCGTGATCGCTTCGCTGTTGTTGGCACTGAACACGATTGTCTGCTGCACGCCGCTGTTCGTGGTGGCGATCTTCAAACTGCTGCTACCCTTCACCGCCGCCCAGCGTTTCACCGACTGGCTGATGGGCCATATCCACGAAACCTGGATCAGCAACAACAAGGCATGGATGGACCTGCTCGGGCACACGCGCTGGCAGCTCAGCGGGCTGGAAGGCCTGGACTATCAGCACTCGTACCTGATTACCAGCAACCACCAGAGCTGGGTCGACATCATGGTGTTGCAATACGTACTCAACCGTCGCATCCGCCCGCTGAAGTTCTTCCTCAAACAGCAACTGATCTGGGTGCCGGTGATTGGCCTGGCGTGGTGGGCGCTCGGTTTTCCATTCATGAAGCGTTACTCCAAGGCCTATCTGGAAAAGCATCCAGAGAAGAAAGGCAAAGACCTGGAAACCACCCGCAAGACCTGCGACAAGTTCCGCAATAACCCGGTGGGGATTTTCAACTTCGTCGAAGGCACGCGCTTCACCGAGGGCAAACACGTACAGCAGGGTTCACCGTTCCGCTATCTGCTCAAGCCGAAAGCGGGCGGTATCGCCTTCGTGCTGGATGCCATGGGTGATCAGCTGGAAGCCATCGTCAACGTGACCATCCATTACCCGGCGGGGCGTCCGGGTTATTGGGATTTGCTCTGTGGGAATGTGAAGGATGTGGTGGTGCATTTTCAGGAGCTGAAGATTCCACCGCAGTTCGTCGGCAAGAACTACGACCAGGATGGGGTGTATCGCCTCGAGTTTCAGGGTTGGATCAATCAGCTGTGGAATGACAAGGATGCGCTGCTGGGGCAGATGCACCGGGAGTATCCGTCTAACTGATCGTTCCCACGCTCCGCGTGGGAACGCCGCCCGGGACGCTCCGCGTCCCTTTTCAGGCGTGACGCAGAGCGTCACAGGATGCATTCCCACGCAGAGCGTGGGAACGATCATCTCAAGAACACAAAAAAACCCGCAGACGATCACTCATCTGCGGGTTTTTTATTGGCAACTAACGCTTAGATCGCGCCACGCTTGCGTAGCAGATCCAGCACTTGCTTGACGCTCTCTTCCAGCGACAGCGACTGGGTGTCGATCACCAGATCGGCATTCAGCGGCACGTCGTACGGGAAGGATTCGCCCGGGATGTTGTCGCCACCCGCCGCGTACAGACCTTGCGGATCACGCTCGGCGCAGACCGTCGGCGAGGCCTGGACGTAGACCGTCAGCAGACGCTCCTTGCCGATCAGTTCCCTGGCCTGCTCACGACCTTCAGCACTCGGCGCAACGAAGGCTGCCAAGGTCAGCAGGCCGGCTTCGTTGAACTGACGCGCAACGTGCGCCGCACGACGCCAGTTCTCGGTACGCCCGGCGCGATCATGCGGCAAGCCTTTGTTCAGATCGTGACGCAGGTTCTGGCCATCGAGTACAAACACTGCGCGGCCCATGTCGAACAGCTTGCGTTCAACCGCATAGGCCAGGGTGCTTTTACCAGCGCCCGACAAGCCGCTGAACAACACGGTGGCCGGTTGCTGACCGAAGCGCTGGGCGCGTTCTTCAATGGCTACATGGGCCAGTTTGCCGTGGTGGGTGCTGGTGCCATGGCTCAACGGCTGAGCGATGATCATGCCCGCCGCGACCGTACCGTTGGTCAGTCGATCGATGACGATGAACGAACCGGTGGTGCGGTTGCTGTCGTAACCATCCAGCGCGATGGCCGCATCGAGGCTGATCTTGACCCGACCGATCTCGTTCAGCTGCAGCGAGCTCGCCGGCCCTTCGGCCAAGGTGTTCACGTCCACGCGATTGACGATGCTGGTGATCGAACCCGGCACGTAAGTCGTGGCGCGCTTGATGTCGTATTTCTTGCCCGGCAGCATCGGCTCTTCGGCCATCCACACCAGCATGGCGTCGAAGGCGTCGGTCACTTGCGGCTGGTTGTCGGCATGCACCAGCAAGTCGCCGCGGGAGATGTCAATTTCATCTTCCATGGTCAGCGTCACCGCTTGACCAGGACCGGCATGCTCCAGCTCACCTTCGAAGGTGACAATGGATTTCACGCGGCTGCTCTTGCCCGACGGCAACACAACGACTTCGTCGCCCTTGTGCACGATGCCGCTGGCCAGGGTGCCGGCAAAACCACGGAAATTCAGGTTCGGACGGTTGACGTACTGCACCGGAAAACGCAGGTCGGTGTAGTTGCGGTCGCTGGCGATTTCGACGGTTTCGAGGATCTCCATCAGCGACTGGCCGGTGTACCACGGCGAGCGCTCGGACTTGTTCACCACGTTGTCGCCCTTGAGCGCGGACATCGGCACGAACGCCATGGTGGTCGGCTTGAACGCGATGCCTTCGGCGAACTTCAGGTAATCGGCCTTGATCGACTCGAATACGCTTTCGTCGAAGCCGTTGAGGTCCATCTTGTTGATGGCGACAACGATGTGCTTGATGCCCAGCAACGAGGCGATAAAGCTGTGGCGACGGGTCTGGGTTTGCACGCCGTAACGGGCGTCGACCAGGATGATCGCCAGGTCACAGGTGGATGCACCGGTGGCCATGTTGCGGGTGTACTGCTCATGGCCGGGGGTATCGGCGATGATGAATTTGCGCTTGGCGGTGGAGAAATAGCGGTAGGCGACATCGATGGTGATGCCCTGCTCACGCTCGGCCTGCAAGCCGTCGACCAGCAACGCCAGATCGATGTCTTCGCCGGTGGTGCCGACTTTTTTCGAGTCGCGGGTAATGGCTTCCAGGTGATCTTCGTAGATCATCTTGGAGTCGTGCAGCAGACGCCCGATCAGGGTGCTCTTGCCGTCGTCGACGTTGCCACAGGTAAGAAAGCGCAGCATTTCCTTGCGTTCGTGCTGGCCCAGATAGGCGAGGATGTCCTCGCTGATCAAATCAGATGCGTGCGACATGACAACCCCTTAGAAATAACCCTGACGTTTCTTTTCTTCCATCGAGCCTGCGCCATCGTGATCGATGACCCGGCCCTGGCGTTCGGAAGTTCGCGTCAGGAGCATTTCCTGAATGATGTCGGTCAGGCTGGTGGCCTCGGACTCGACCGCACCGGTCAACGGGTAGTCGCCCAGCGTACGGAAACGGACCTTCTTCTTGACGATCCGTGCCTTGTCTTCGTCGCTCAAGTGATTGAGCAGGCGCTCGTCGTCGATCATGATCCAGGTGCCGTTCATCTCGATAACGTCGCGCTCAGCGGCGAAATACAGCGGCACGATCGGGATGCCTTCGAGGTAGATGTACTGCCAGATATCCAGTTCGGTCCAGTTCGACAACGGGAACACGCGGATCGATTCACCCTTGTTGACCTTGCCGTTGTAGACGTTCCACAACTCGGGACGCTGGTTTTTCGGGTCCCAGCGGTGCTTGGTGTCACGGAAGGAATACACGCGCTCTTTGGCACGGGACTTCTCTTCGTCGCGACGGGCGCCACCGAATGCCGCATCGAAGCCGTACTTGTCGAGGGCCTGTTTGAGGCCTTCGGTCTTCATGATGTCGGTGTGCTTGGCACTGCCGTGGGTGAGGGGGTTGATACCCTGCGCAACACCCTCGGGATTGACATGCACCAGCAGGTCCAGGCCGAGTTCTTCGACCATGCGGTCGCGGAACGCATACATTTCCTTGAATTTCCACTGGGTGTCGACGTGCATCACCGGAAACGGAAGTTTGCCCGGGAAGAATGCTTTGCGCGCGAGGTGCAGCATCACGGCGGAGTCTTTACCGACGGAGTACAGCATCACCGGGTTATCGAACTCGGCGGCGACCTCGCGGATGATGTGGATGCTTTCGGCCTCCAGCTGTTTCAGATGCGTCAGTTTGTCGACCATGGCTACTCACGAAAACGATCTTATGGACGGCCGGCGGGCCGTGTTCGAGCGGGGAATCCTAGCACAGCGCCCCCTTCTAATCAGGACCACGGCTAGATCGAAAGAGTATATGAATATACCCCCTCGTTCGGGCTTCTTCCCCTGTAGGAGCGAGGCTTGCCCGCGAAGAACGATAACGCGGTATGCCTGATACACCGCATTATCGTTCTTCGCGGGCAAGCCTCGCTCCTACAGGGGGGCCCGTTCAGCCTTGAGATTCAAATCGGATTCGGGCAATCGATGAAGATGTGCTCGAGGGCGAAACGTCGCGCCAGGTAATCGCCCAATGCCTGCACCCCGTAACGCTCGGTGGCGTGGTGACCGGCGGCGATGAAGCTGATGTCGTTTTCCCGGGCGCTGTGGAACGTCTGCTCGGAGGCCTCGCCGCTGAGGTACAAGTCGACGCCAGCCAACACCGCCTGATCAATGTAACCCTGGCCCCCTCCGGTGCACCAGCCGACCCGACGAATCATCGCGCTGCCTTCGATCAGCAATGGCTCGCGCCCCATGACTTCCTGCACCCGACGGGCGAAATCACGCGGGGTCATCGGTTCGCTCAACGAGCCGACCAGGCCAACGACTTTCAGATTGTCCGGATCCAGCGGGCCTTCGACAGTGATATCCAGTTGCCGGGCAAGCTGCACGTTGTTACCGACTTCCGGGTGCAGATCCAGCGGCAAGTGATAGGACAGCAGGCTGATATCGTGCTTGAGCAGGGTTTTCAACCGGCGCTGCTTCATGCCGGTGATGCACGGATTCTCGCCTTTCCAGAAATAGCCGTGATGCACCAGCACCAGATCGGCCTGGGCCTCCACCGCAGCGTCCAGCAACGCCTGGCTTGCGGTGACACCGCTGACGATGCGCATCACTTGCGGCCGGCCTTCGACCTGCAAACCGTTGGGGCAGTAATCGGCGATCTTCGCACTTGCCAGGTAGCGGTCGGCTTCTTCGACCAGGGTGTTCAGGGCGACGGCCATAAAAGACTCCTAAATATCCCGTTCAGAGGCGCGCGCGGCCTCGTATAATGCGCGACATTATGGGCGGTCTCACACCGCCTGCAACTTCTGTAGGACGTGCTTAATGCTCAAGGCGTTGCGTTTTTCCGGCTGGCCGCTGTTGGCCGGCGTGCTTATCGCTCTATTGATTATGCAGCGTTACCCGGAGTGGGTCGGGCTACCGAGCCTGGACGTCAATCTGCAACAAGCTCCGCAAACCCTCGGTCTGCAGCAAGGTCCGGTGTCCTATGCCGACGCGGTGACCACGGCTGCGCCATCGGTGGTCAACCTGTACACCACCAAAGTGGTCAACAAACCCAGCCATCCGTTGTTCGAAGATCCGCAGTTCCGCCGTTTCTTCGGCGACAACTCGCCCAAGCAGAAGCGCATGGAGTCGAGCCTCGGTTCGGGCGTAATCATGAGCCCGGAAGGTTACCTGCTGACCAACAACCACGTGACCAGCGGTGCCGACCAGATCGTGGTGGCGCTCAAGGATGGCCGTGAAACCCTGGCCCGGATCATCGGCAGCGACCCGGAAACCGACCTCGCGGTATTGAAGATTGACCTGAAAAACCTGCCATCGATCACCGTCGGACGTTCCGACAATATCCGTATCGGCGACGTGGCCCTAGCCATCGGCAACCCGTTCGGTGTCGGCCAGACCGTGACCATGGGCATCATCAGCGCCACCGGGCGCAATCAGCTCGGGCTCAACAACTACGAAGACTTCATCCAGACCGACGCCGCGATCAACCCCGGCAACTCCGGCGGTGCGCTGGTGGACGCCAACGGCAACCTGACCGGCATCAATACGGCGATTTTCTCCAAATCCGGCGGCTCGCAGGGCATCGGCTTCGCGATCCCGGTGAAACTGGCGATGGAAGTGATGAAGTCGATCATCGAACACGGTCAGGTGATTCGCGGCTGGCTCGGCATCGAAGTGCAACCGTTGAGTCAGGAACTGGCGGAGTCGTTTGGTCTGTCGGGACGTCCTGGGATTGTAGTCGCGGGGATTTTTCGTGACGGCCCGGCGCAGAAGGCCGGCCTGCAACTGGGCGACGTGATCCTCAGCATCGACGGTGAACCGGCCGGCGACGGTCGCCGTTCGATGAACCAGGTGGCGCGAATCAAGCCGACTGACAAGGTCACTATTCAGGTGATGCGCAACGGCAAAGAACTCAAGCTCACGGCAGAAATCGGCCTGCGTCCGCCACCGGCACCGCTCAAGGAAAAAGAAGGGGAGTAAGCCGGTAGGGGCTACCCAAGGTTCGGGCCGCGTTCGGACGATCTTTTACGCCCTCGGTAGCTCCTTGACTCCCACAGTCGTTAACAGCAGACATTCTCATTTGGCATGTTATATTCTTCCAACATCACTGTTGGAGCAACCTGACATGTCGCCTCGAACAATCGCCTCCCTCGCAGGCCTGACCCTCGGTTTGCTGGGGGATCCGGTCTTCGCCGAAGAGTCGCATACCGTTGAACTGGACGCCATCAGCGTCGCCTCCGACTATGAATCCCCCACCGGCCCGGTTAAGGGCTATCGCGCAACCCACTCTTCCAGCGCGACCAAAACCGACACGGCCCTTCGCGATATCCCGCAATCGATCAGCGTGATTCCTGTCAGTGTGCTCAAGGAGCTGGGCAGCACCAGCGTCGAGCGCACTGGATTTTGGACGAGAAATACTTCGAGCGCTCCTACAGCAACTACTGGGTCAATCCCGGTGAGCCGCGCAATTTCACGGTCAGCCTGACACTCAATCTGTAAAAGGAAAAATCTTCATGCAACAAGGCAAATCATTGGTTCTGCTGGGTCTGTTCGGCGCAATGTTCGCCACCCACGTTTCGGCCCATGGCCTGTGGACCGAACAGCGTCGCGGCAATATCGAAGCCATCTACGGTGATGGCGCTGAGGACAACGCCTTCAAGGCGCAGAAAATCAGCGGCGCCTGGGCCTACGACACCGAAGGAAAAATGATCCCGGTTACCGTGGAACGCCTGGCCGACCATGCGCGTCTGCAACCACTCAAACCACCTGCGGCGCTGGCAGTCGCGCTGGACAATGGCATGTGGTCGCTGACCGCCGACAAAAAGTGGATCAACGAAGGGCGCAGTAAGGTGCCTGGAGCGATCGAGTCGACCGAGACGTTCAAATACAGCCTGGCCATTTACCAGCCGGGGGCGAAGTTGCCGAAGCTCGATCAGATGAAATTGGTGATTTTGCCGGAAGTCGATCCGCTGACGGTTGGGCCGGGCAAGTCGTTGCCGGTACGGGTGCTATTGGACGGCAAGCCGGCGGCGGGCGTGAAGTTGGTGGGCGACTATCGTAGCGCGCCGAGTACCATGAGCACCGAAACCGATGCGGACGGCCGGGCGCAGGTTCTGGTGCGCAATGAAGGCTTGAACGTGATTGCGGCGCAGGTGGAAGTGCCAGTGAAAAATAGCCCGGATGTGGCGACACGCGGGCTGTTCACGTCACTGACCTTCCTGGGCGAACCGCATCACGAGTAACCACCCCATGATCGTTCCCACGCTCTGCGTGGGAATGCCGCCATGGACGCTCTGCGTCCACTGTGACGCGGAGCGTCACGGGATGCATTCCCACGCAGAGCATGGGAACGATCAGTTTGGGGGGGGGTAGAGGTCGCCGAGGCCGTCGATCAGCGCCTGATTCTGCTCCGGCGCACCGATGGAAATCCGCAGGAACTGGGCAATCCGCTCCTGCTTGAAGTGCCGAACGATGACGCCCTGTTCGCGCAACTTCGCCGCCAGCCCTGCCGCATCATGCTTCGGATGACGGGCGAAAATGAAGTTCGCCGCCGATGGCAACACCTCAAACCCTTTCGCCTCCAGCTGCGCGACCACCTTCTCGCGACTCTCGATGACCAACCGGCAGGTCTTGTCGAAGTACTCGCGATCCTCGAACGCCGCCGCAGCCCCGACAATCGCCAAACGATCCAGCGGGTAGGAGTTGAAGCTGTTCTTGATCCGCTCCAGCGCCTCGATCAGGTCCGGATGACCAACCGCCAGGCCAACCCGCAGGCCCGCCAGCGAACGGGACTTGGACAGGGTCTGAGTCACCAACAGGTTCGGATAACGGTCCACTAGCGTGATCGCCGTTTCCCCGCCGAAATCGATGTAAGCCTCATCCACCACGACCACCGAATCCGGGCTGGCCTTGAGGATCTGCTCAACCGCGTCCAGCGCCAACAGGCAACCGGTCGGCGCGTTCGGGTTAGGGAAAATGATCCCGCCGTTCGGCTTGGCGTAGTCTGCCGGGTTGATCTGGAACTGTTCATCCAGCGGCACCGCGTCGAATGCGATGCCGTACAACCCACAGTAAACCGGGTAGAAACTGTAGCTGATATCCGGGAATAGCAGCGGCTGATCGTGTTGCAGCAAACCGTGGAAAATGTGCGCCAGTACTTCATCGGAACCATTGCCGAGGAACACCTGATTGCCCTGCACGCCGTAGTACCTGGCAACGGCCTGTTTGAGCAGGTCGCTGTTCGGGTCCGGGTACAGACGCAGGTTGTCGTTCAATTCGGTCTGCATCGCGGCCAACGCTTTGGGCGATGGACCGTACGGGTTTTCGTTGGTGTTGAGCTTCACCAGTTTCGCCAGCTTCGGCTGCTCGCCCGGCACGTAAGGCACCAGGTTCTTGACGAAGGGACTCCAGAATTTACTCATGCTCAGTTGCCCTTCTTATCGTCAACGATGCGGTATTCGGCGCTGCGGGCGTGAGCGGTCAGCGATTCGCCACGAGCCAGCACGGAAGCGGTTTTGCCCAGTTCGGAGGCACCTTGCTCGGAGCAGAAGATGATCGACGAACGTTTCTGGAAGTCGTAAACACCCAGCGGCGAAGAGAAGCGCGCGGTGCCGGACGTCGGCAGCACGTGGTTCGGGCCAGCGCAGTAATCGCCCAAAGCTTCGGACGTGTGACGACCCATGAAGATCGCGCCGGCGTGACGGATCTGCGGCAACCAGGCCTGCGGGTCGGCGACCGACAGCTCCAGGTGTTCTGGCGCGATACGGTTGGCGACTTCGATGGCTTGTTCCATGTCGCGAACCTTGATCAGCGCACCGCGACCATTGATCGAGGTTTCGATGATGTCGGCGCGCTCCATGGTCGGCAGCAGTTTGGCGATGCTCGCTGCGACCTTATCGAGGAACTCGGCATCCGGGCTGACCAGAATCGCTTGGGCGTCTTCATCGTGCTCGGCCTGGGAGAACAGGTCCATGGCGATCCAGTCCGGATCGGTCTGACCGTCACAGACCACGAGAATCTCCGACGGGCCGGCGATCATGTCGATGCCGACTTGACCGAATACGTGGCGCTTGGCGGTGGCGACATAGATGTTGCCCGGGCCAACCACCTTGTCGACCTTCGGCACGCTTTCGGTGCCGTAAGCCAGCGCGGCAACTGCTTGCGCGCCGCCGATGGTGAACACCCGGTCAACGCCGGCAATGCAGGCCGCGGCCAACACCAGCTCGTTGATTTCGCCGCGCGGAGTCGGCACGACCATGACCACTTCGGTCACGCCGGCAACCTTGGCCGGAATCGCGTTCATCAGCACCGAGGACGGGTACGAGGCCTTGCCGCCCGGCACATACAGACCGGCGCGATCCAGCGGCGTGACCTTCTGGCCCAGCACCGTGCCATCGGCTTCGGTGTAGCTCCAGGAATCCTGTTTCTGTTTTTCGTGGTAGCTGCGCACGCGGGCCGCGGCTTTTTCCAGGGCTTCGCGCTGGGGCACGGTGATGCGTGTCAGGGCCAGTTCCAGGCGTTCGCGCGGCAGGATCAAGTCTGCCATGGAGGCGACTTGCAGACCGTCGAACTTCTGGGTGAATTCCACCAGCGCCGCGTCGCCACGCTCGCGAACAGCCTTGATGATGTCCAGCACTCGCTGATTGACCGAGTCGTCAGACACACTTTCCCAGCTCAGCAGATGATCCAGATGATGTGCGAAATCCGGGTCAGCAGCGTTGAGTCGGCGAATTGCAGTCGGTGCGGTCATAGCGAGAGCCTCATAGGATTGGCAAAAACTCAGGCGCCCGAAGGTGCGCTGACGTTTAATAACGGATCGCGTTGGTATTGTGGTCGTGCCAGGCAAGGCGCGGGACGAAGGTAAGGGTTGTTTCCTTACCAAGTCCCGCAACGCAGCATGGCACGACCACAGTGCCAACCCGCAGGGCCTTGCTCCAAAAGGCAGGCCGCTACGCGATTCTTACTTGCGAGAAAAATTCTTCTATTACCATAAGTAGCCTTTTGGAGTGAGGCGCGATTCGTTATTAAACGTCGGCGCACCTTCCCCAACAGTCGTTTCCGCTTGGGCACCTGAGAATTCTGGCTATGAGGCGGATAGACGGGCGCGACTCAAGGTCGCGCAGGTAAATCAGCCGCGGTGTCGAGACTCCACTGCCTTGCGCAGGGTGTCGATCAACGCCTGGATACGGGCGTGTTGCATTTTCATCGAAGCTTTGTTGACGATCAGTCGGGAGCTGATGTCGGCAATGAAATCCTGAGGTTCCAGGCCATTGGCACGCAGGGTGTTACCGGTGTCGACCACATCGATGATCTTGTCCGCCAGACCAATCAGCGGCGCCAGCTCCATCGAGCCGTAGAGCTTGATGATGTCGACCTGACGGCCCTGCTCGGCGTAGTAACGCTTGGCGACATTGACGAATTTGGTCGCTACCCGCAGACGGCCCTTGGGCTCGACATCGCCGACACGGCCGGCGGTCATCAGCTTGCACAGGGCAATTCGCAGATCCAGAGGCTCGTACAGACCCTGGCCGCCATATTCCATCAGCACATCTTTACCGGCGACGCCCAGGTCCGCGGCACCATGCTCGACATAAGTCGGCACATCGGTGGCGCGCACGATCAGCAAGCGCACATCGGCCTGGGTCGTGGGGATGATCAGCTTGCGGCTCTTGTCCGGATTCTCGGTCGGCACGATGCCCGCTTCAGCCAGAAGCGGCAGGGTGTCGTCAAGGATGCGGCCCTTGGACAGTGCGATAGTCAACATGGGAAACGTCAGTCCTTATCAAGGTACTCATGCCCGGTCGCAAATGGCGCCGGACACACATCGAGGGTGTCACCACCCTCGATTCATAACAAATTCAGCAGGCGCGTCCTTGCGCCCATACGGCAACGACTAGCCCGGTACGCGGCGGATCTTGGCGCCGAGCATCTGCAGCTTCTCTTCGATGCACTCGTAACCACGGTCGATGTGGTAGATGCGATCGATCAGCGTATCGCCTTCAGCGATCAACGCCGAAATCACCAGGCTGGCCGAAGCCCGCAGATCGGTGGCCATCACTGGCGCGCCCTTGAGCTTGTCGATGCCGGTGACGATGGCGGTGTTGCCTTCGACCTGGATGTGAGCGCCCATGCGGTGCAGCTCGTAAACGTGCATGAAGCGGTTTTCGAAGATGGTCTCGATCACCGCGCCCGTGCCGGTAGCAATGGCATTGAGGGAGATGAACTGCGCCTGCATGTCGGTCGGGAACGCCGGGTACGGAGCGGTCCGCACGTTGACGGCTTTCGGCCGCTTGCCGTGCATGTTCAGCTCGATCCAGTCTTCACCGCAGGTGATTTCAGCACCCGACTCGCGAAGTTTTTCCAGGACGGCTTCAAGGATGGTCGGATCGGTGTCCTTGACCTTCACACGCCCGCCGGTGACCGCTGCCGCCACCAGGTAGGTGCCGGTCTCGATGCGGTCAGGCATCACTTTGTAAGTGGTGGTGTGCAGGCGCTCGACGCCATCGATAGTGATGGTGTCAGTGCCGGCACCGGAAACCTTGGCGCCCATGGCGTTCAGGAAGTTCGCCAGGTCGACGACCTCAGGCTCGCGAGCGGCGTTTGCCAACACGCTACGGCCCTTGGCCAGAGCGGCCGCCATCATGATGTTTTCGGTACCGGTCACGCTGACGGTATCGAAGAAAAAGTGCGCACCGCGCAGGCCGCCTTCAGGGGCCTTGGCCTTGATGTAGCCGCCTTCGACGTCAATGACCGCGCCCATGGCTTCGAGGCCACGGATGTGCAGGTCTACCGGACGCGAACCGATGGCGCAACCGCCAGGCAGTGCGACTTCGGCTTCACCGAAACGGGCAACCATCGGGCCCAGCACCAGGATCGAGGCCCGCATGGTTTTCACCAGTTCGTACGGTGCGATCAGGGTCTTGATGGTGCGCGGGTCGATTTCGACGCTGAGCTTCTCGTCGATCACCGGCTCGATGCCCATGCGACCGAACAACTCGATCATGGTGGTGATGTCGTGCAGGTGCGGCAGGTTGGCAACGGTAACCGGGCCATCGCACAGCAGGGTTGCAGCCAGGATCGGCAGGGCAGAGTTCTTTGCCCCGGAGATGCGGATCTCGCCATCAAGACGAGCGCCACCGGTAATAATCAATTTATCCATAAGAATCTCGACGCCCTTGGGCTCAGGTGCGCTCGGCCCAGGCCGCGCTGCTGAAAAATTTCATAGTGACCGCATGGATGCTGCCATCGGCGATCCATGGGTTCAAATGGGCATAGATGCTCTGCTGACGCTTGACCGGGCTTAACGCCGCCAGTTCATCGCTAATCACGTTCAGCTGAAAGTTGCAGCCTTCGCCCTCAACTTCAATTTGAGTTCCTGGCAGCTTTCCTTCAAGGAAGCTCTTCACTTCTACGGCCTGCATGCTCAACCTCAATCGGCGCCCTGTGCGCGCGGGTCGGACATCATACAAAAAAGCCCCGCGCCTGCGAACCCCGCGAAGCAGGACTCTGACGGGGGGCTTCTTTATAGATGCGGTTCAGGAGTACGCCAACAGCTCGGTCAATTCGCTGACCTGAGCGATTTCACGCATATCGTCGGGCATCGCACGAATGCTCAGGGCCTTGCCGGCCGCCTGAGCATCGCGCATGAAACACAGCAACAACGACAAGCCGACGCTGCTGGACTTCTCCACCGAGGAGCAATCAACCACCAGCGCAGCCGCGTTACTGGACTTGATCAGCGCCTGCCCCTGCTTGCGCAGGTTCGGGCCTGTCCGGTAATCCAGCACACCACTGAGCAGCAGCTCGCCGGATTCGCTCATGCGAATGGCCGACTCACTCATTGGGTTTGGGTCTCGGTGGATTTTTCGGTGGCTTCCTTGGCTTTGGCGACTTCCCCGGCCCAACCGTTGATGGTTTTGTCCAGGTCGTTGCCATTGCGCTGCATTGCATCAGCGAACTGATCGCGGAACAGCTTGCCAATATTGATGCCATTGATGATCACGTTGCGCAGCTTCCACTCGCCATTGATCTTTTCGAGCGTGTAAGAAACAGGATAGATCGCGCCACTGCTGCTTTTGACCGTCATGCCAACGCTGGTACGGTCTCCCGATTCATCCTTGGCAGGGTCAACGGTGATGCTTTCGTTGTCGTACTCCAGCAGGGCATTGCCATAGAACTGGAACAGGCCTTTTTTGAAGTTCTCGACAAACTTCTGCATCTGCTCGGGCGTGGCCTTGCGTGAATACTTGACCGTCATGATGCTCCTGGAAATACCCTCGGCATCCACCACAGGCCCTACGATGGTATTCAGCGCCGTGTAAAAGCCCTGCGGGTCCTGCTTGTACTTTTCCTTGTTCGCGGCAAGATCCGCGAGCAACCGGGTGGTGGTGTCCTGTACCAGTTCGTGCGCGGAAGGCGCCGCTACGGCGTTAGCCATCAACGGCAAGGCCGCGAGTATTACCAACAGGCCACGTCGCAATATAGAGATCATTCAAAAGCTCCTCATTTGGCGTCTTTACTAACGGTATTGAGCAGGAATTTACCGATCAGGTCCTCGAGCACCAGCGACGACTGCGTGTCGTGGATGGTTCCACCCTCCTTGAGCAGGGTTTCTTCCCCACCGACGCTCACACCGATGTACTTCTCGCCCAACAGGCCAGCGGTCAGGATAGATGCAGTGGAATCAGTCGGCAGGTTATCCACGCGCTTTTCCAGTTGCATGGTCACCCGGCCGGTGAAGCTGTCGCGGTCCAGATCGATCGCTGTGACCTTGCCGATGGTCACACCGGCCATGGTCACTTTAGCTCTGACCGTCAAACCGGCGATATTGTCGAAATACGCATAAAGTTTATAAGTATCGGTGGTGGCGCTCGGGGACAGGCCACTGACCCGCAACGCAAGCAACAGCAAAGCCAGGATGCCAGCCAGCAAGAAAAGGCCGACACCGATTTCCAGGGTGCGGTTTTGCATCAGAAATCTCCAAACATCAAGGCGGTCAGAATAAAGTCCAGGCCGAGTACAGCCAAAGAGGCGTACACCACGGTCTTGGTAGTGGCACGACTGATCCCCTCGGAAGTGGGGTCGCAGTCATAGCCTTGGAATACGGCGATCCAGGTCACGACAAAGGCAAAAACCATGCTTTTGATAATGCCATTGAGCACATCATCGACAAACGTCACGCTGTTTTGCATGTTCGACCAGTAGGAGCCTTCATAGACACCCAGCCAGTCGACGGCCACCCACGAACCGCCCCAGATACCCACCACACTGAAGATCATCGCCAGCACAGGAAGGGAAATGAAGCCGGCCCACAGGCGCGGGGCAATGATGTACTTGAGCGGGTCGACCCCGATCATCTCCAGACTGGACAATTGCTCGGTGGATTTCATGTTGCCGATTTCGGCGGTCAGGGCGGAACCTGCGCGCCCGGCGAACAGCAAGGCCGTGACCACCGGGCCCAGTTCACGCAACAGCGTCAGCGCAACCATCTGCCCGACGGCCTGCTCCGAACCGTAGCTGGACAGAATGTTGAAGCCCTGCAGCGCCAGCACCATGCCGATGAATATCCCGGAGACGACAATGATCACCAGGGACATCACGCCCACCGAATGCAGTTGCTTGACCAGCAAGCCAAAACCGCCGCCGATGCCGCCACGACCGAGCAAGGCATGAAACAGGAACAACGCCGAACGCCCGAATACCGCCAGCACATCGATGCCGGCGTAGCCGAAGCGGCGCACTCTTTCTATCAGTGAAATCTTGCGCATCAGCGCTTCCCCAGAAGATCTGCGCGGTAATCCGTCGCTGGAAAATGATAGGCGACCGGACCATCGGGTTCGCCCGTCAGGAATTGACGAATACGTGGCTCGTCCGATTTCATCAAATCCTTGGGCGCGCCCTGGCCCAACACTTGCCCGTCACCTACAACAATGAGGTGGTCGGCGATGCTCGCGGTCTCGGCCAGATCGTGGGAAACCACGATGCTGGTGATGCCCAGCGCATCGTTGAGCAGGCGGATCAGGCGTACCAGCACGCCCATGGCGATCGGATCCTGCCCGACAAAGGGCTCGTCATACATGAGGATTCGCGGATCGAGCGCAATTGCCCGGGCCAGCGCGACACGACGCTTCATGCCGCCGGACAATTCGTCAGGCATCAGGTCGATGGCACCACGCAGGCCCACAGCCTGCAACTTGAGCAGGACAATGTCGCGGATCATTTCTTCCGGCAGCCCGGTATGGACACGCAGCGGAAAGGCAACGTTCTCGAACACATCAAGATCGGTAAACAGCGCGCCGCTCTGAAACAACACGCCCATGTGCTTGCGCGCATCGAACAGATCGCTGCGCGACAACGTTGGCAGGTTCTGGCCGTTGACCCAGACTTCGCCGCTGGTGGGGCGCAATTGTGCGCCTATCAGCCGCAACAGCGTGGTCTTGCCACACCCGGAAGGCCCCATGATGCCGGTGACCTTGCCGCGCGGGATGCGAATATCGACGTTATTGAAAATGCTGCGCGTACCGCGCTTGAAGGTCAGTCCCTTCAGCTCGACCGCGTAGGCGTTATCGGCGCTCATCTAAACTCCTTGCGATGCAGCCTCTCACTCGGACGCCTGGCTTTCTGGCGAAAGCACATACCTCCCCGGGCAGGCCGAACTGGCGGCGAACTATATCACTGCAACGCTCAAGCGCCCAAGGCCCAAGCCGGGCATGTTCAGCAACAGGACCGCCGCAAATCATCTATTTAGAGAGATTCAGTAACAAGGAATGACAAACCGCGACGAACTTGCGTGAGGGTTTTGATCATTACCGTTATAATCGCCGCCTTTTCATCAGGCTATTCGATTTCCGACATGAACCAATCCAGCGACCTGATTCAATCAGCACAACGTACCATCCGCCTCGAACTGGAAGCCGTACAAGGCTTGCTGCCCCATATCGATGCAGATTTCGTACGTGCTTGCGAGATGATTCTGGCCAGCAAAGGCCGCGTGGTCGTGGTCGGCATGGGCAAATCGGGGCATATCGGCAGCAAGATTGCCGCCACCCTGGCCAGCACCGGCACCACGGCTTTTTTCGTGCACCCGGCCGAGGCCAGCCATGGCGACATGGGCATGATCACCCGTGATGACATCATTCTGGCGCTCTCGAACTCCGGGTCCACCAACGAAATCGTCACCTTGCTACCGCTGATAAAGCGCCAGGGCATTCAAATGATCAGCCTGACCGGCAACCCCGAGTCGCCGCTGGCCAAGGCTGCGGAAGTCAACCTCAATGTAAGCGTCGAACACGAAGCCTGCCCGCTGAATCTGGCACCTACTTCGTCGACCACCGCTGCGCTGGTCATGGGTGACGCTCTCGCCGTTGCCTTGCTTGAAGCGCGTGGCTTTACCGCTGAAGATTTCGCTTTTTCCCACCCCGGGGGTGCCCTTGGCCGCCGCTTGCTACTGAAAGTGGAAAACGTCATGCATGCCGGCACCGAATTGCCGCAAGTAACGTGCGGCACGCTGCTCAAGGATGCCTTGATGGAAATGACCCGCAAGGGGTTGGGCATGACCGTCGTGCTGAGCGCAGATGGGAAACTCGCCGGGATCTTCACCGACGGCGACTTGCGACGCACTCTGGACCGCACCATTGATATTCACAGCACGACCATTGACGAAGTGATGACCGCCCATGGCAAGACCGCCCGCGCCGAGATGCTCGCCGCCGAGGCGCTCAAAATCATGGAAGACCACAAGATCAATGCACTGGTAGTGGTCGACAGCGAAGACCGCCCGGTCGGCGCCTTGAATATGCACGACTTGCTGCGTGCGGGAGTAATCTAAATGAGCACGGACCTGCTGCAACGTGGCAAACAGATCAAACTGGCGGTATTCGACGTCGACGGCGTACTGACCGACGGGCGCTTGTACTTCCTCGAAGACGGTAGCGAATTCAAGACGTTCAACACCCTCGATGGCCAGGGCATCAAGATGTTGATGGCTGCCGGTGTGCAAACCGCGATCATCAGCGGCCGCAAAACGCCGGTGGTCGAACGGCGCGCGAAGAACCTCGGCATTCCACATCTGTTCCAGGGCCGAGAAGACAAACTGGTAGTCCTAGACGGGCTTCTTGCCCAACTCAACCTGAGTTATGAACAAGTGGCTTACCTCGGCGACGACTTGCCAGACCTGCCGGTGATTCGCCGCGTCGGCCTTGGCATGGCGGTAGCCAGCGCCGCCAGTTTCGTGCGCGAACACGCCCATGGCATCACCCAGGCCCGCGGTGGCGAGGGTGCCGCTCGCGAATTCTGCGAGTTGATCCTGCGCGCCCAGGGCCGCCTCGATGCGGCCAATGCCGCGTACCTGTGAGCCCATCATGCTGAGCAAAAAGATTCGCAATATCCTGGTGTTCGGTTGCATCGCGGCGATTTTTGCAGCGGTCGGCTATTGGAACATCAGCCCGGAACGCTTCCTCGACAAGCCGGTGGTGAAGGTCGATGAAAGCGCGATCGACTATTACGCCGTCAACGCCCACAGCGTGCAATACCTGCCCGACGGCAAACTGCAATACGAGATGACGTCGGACAAGGTCGAACACCTGAAAGCGACCGAAGTGACATTGCTGACCAATCCTGACCTGAACATGTTCCGTGGCACCGAATTCCCCTGGCACGTCCAGAGCGAGCGCGGCGAAGTCAATCCGGACGGCACTCAGGTCGAACTGATCGATTCGGTACGAATCACGCGTTTCGATGAGAAAAACCGCAAGACCCTGATTACCACCACTCGCATGACCGTGTTCCCGCAGCAGCAATATGCGCAGACCGATCAACCCGTTAGAATCGACGGCGCTGGCGGTGTATCGACTGGCAACGGAATGAAAGCGTACTTGAAAGAAAGCAGGATACACCTGCTATCGAACGTAAGAGGACAGTATGAGGCTCGTTAAAACTCTCCCTATTTTGCTCAGTCTGGGCGCAGCACTGGGAAGCGTGAGCGCCTGGGCTCTGCCGAATGATCAAGAGCAGCCTATCCGCATCCAGGCCGACGATGCCCAACTGGACGACAAGAATGGCGTGGCCACTTATAAAGGTGACGTGATCATCACCCAGGGCTCGATGAAGGTCACCGGCAACACCGTGACCATCACCCGCACTCCGGCCGGCGACATCGACGTGGTGACTTCGGTGGGCAACCTTGCCTATTTCGAGCAACTGCAAACGGCAGGCGATACCAAGCCGGTTCAGGGCTATGGCGTCACTATCCAGTACCACGCCTCGCAAAACCGTGTCGTTCTGATCGATCGCGCCAAAGTCATCGACAAAGACAACAACGTCACCCAAGGCGAGAAAATCGTCTACGACACGGTCAAAAAGCTTGCGAGCGCCGGTCGCGCCACGGGTAACAAGGTCACCGAGGCGCGTCCTCGCATCGACATGGTGATCCAGCCGAAGAAGAAAACCGACGAGCAAAAGGCCCAGTAATGGCAACTCTGAAAGCTCAGCATCTGGCCAAGAGCTACAAGAGCCGCCAGGTCGTGCGCGACGTCAGCCTGTCCATCGACAGCGGTCAGATCGTCGGCTTGCTTGGCCCTAACGGTGCGGGTAAAACTACCTGTTTCTACATGATTGTCGGTTTGGTACAGGCCGATCAGGGCCGCGTACTGATCGATGACCTGGACGTCAGCCACCAGCCGATGCACGGTCGTGCGAAGGCGGGTATCGGCTATCTTCCGCAAGAAGCGTCGATCTTCCGCAAACTGTCGGTGGCCGACAACATCATGGCCATCCTCGAAACCCGCAAGGAACTCGACAAGGCCGGTCGTCGCCAAGAGCTGGAAAGCCTGCTGCAGGAATTCCACATCCACCACATCCGAGACAACCTTGGCATGAGCCTGTCCGGTGGTGAACGCCGCCGTGTGGAAATCGCCCGGGCCCTGGCTACCAACCCGAAATTCATCCTCCTCGATGAACCCTTCGCCGGCGTAGATCCGATTTCGGTGGGCGATATCAAGCAGATCATCCATCACCTCAAGGCCAAAGGCATTGGCGTGCTGATCACGGACCACAACGTCCGCGAGACCCTGGATATCTGCGAAACGGCCTACATCGTCAACGACGGACAGTTGATCGCCGAAGGTGACTCCGCCACCATCCTGGCCAACGAACTGGTCAAGGAAGTGTATCTGGGCCATGAGTTCCGGCTGTAAGCGCCTGAGGTGCCTGGCCAGGTGCCAAAGCGCTTGTTTCAATAAAAAATCAATAACTTTTTATTGTTACAGCGCTCTAGGCAAACACTTCAGTTTCGGGCATATAATTTGCTTATGTTTGGCGCTTCGGCGCCCTGTAGTGGATGGCGCATGTGCGCCGGCGAATTAAGGTGTTAAGCCCCTGCCATGAAACCATCGCTAGTCTTGAGAATGGGCCAGCAGCTGACGATGACACCGCAGCTGCAACAGGCCATCCGCCTGCTCCAATTGTCGACCCTGGACCTGCAACAGGAAATCCAGGAGGCCCTGGAGTCCAATCCGATGCTCGAACGCCAGGAAGAAGGCGACGACTTCGATAACGCCGACCCCTTGGCCGATAGCGCCGACCAAAAACCCAACGCCGACATTCAGGAACCCTCCTATCAGGAAACCGCCCCGACGGTGGATAACCTCGAGGAAGGTGACTGGAACGAGCGCATTCCCAACGAATTGCCCGTCGATACGGCCTGGGAAGACGTCTACCAGACTAGCGCCAGCAGCCTGCCGAGCAACGATGACGACGAGTGGGATTTCACCACCCGTACGTCGGCCGGTGAAAGCCTGCAAAGCCATTTGCTCTGGCAACTGAACCTGGCACCGATGTCTGACACCGATCGCCTGATCGCTGTGACCCTGATCGACTGCATCAATAATCAGGGCTACCTGGACGAAACCCTCGAGGAAATCCTCGATGCGTTCGACCCGGAACTGGACATCGAACTGGACGAAATCGAAGCCGTCCTGCACCGCATCCAGCAATTCGAACCCGCCGGCATCGGCGCCCGTAACCTCGGGGAATGCCTGCTGCTGCAACTGCGCCAACTGTCCGCCAAGACCCCTTGGCTGGCCGAGGCCAAGCGCCTGGTCACCGACTACATCGACCTGCTCGGCAGCCGCGACTACAGCCAGCTGATGCGCCGCATGAAGCTCAAGGAAGATGAACTGCGCCAGGTCATCGAACTGGTCCAGAGCCTCAACCCGCGCCCGGGCTCACAGATCGAGTCTACCGAAGCCGAATACGTGGTTCCCGACGTGATCGTGCGCAAGGACAACGAGCGCTGGCTGGTGGAATTGAACCAGGAGTCGGTGCCACGCCTGCGGGTCAACGCCCAATACGCCGGTTTCGTACGCCGTGCCGATACCAGCGCTGATAACACCTTCATGCGCAATCAGCTGCAGGAAGCTCGCTGGTTCATCAAGAGCCTGCAAAGCCGCAACGAAACCCTGATGAAAGTGGCCACCCAGATTGTCGAGCATCAGCGCGGCTTTCTTGAATACGGCGACGAAGCCATGAAACCGCTGGTACTGCACGACATCGCCGAAGCGGTGGGCATGCACGAATCGACGATTTCACGGGTGACCACGCAAAAGTTCATGCATACCCCACGGGGCATCTATGAACTGAAATACTTTTTTTCCAGCCACGTCAGTACCTCCGAAGGCGGTGAATGCTCGTCCACGGCGATCCGCGCGATCATCAAAAAACTGGTTGCCGCGGAAAATCAGAAAAAGCCGTTGAGTGACAGCAAGATCGCTGGTTTACTGGAGGCACAAGGCATTCAGGTAGCCCGTCGTACCGTCGCCAAGTACCGCGAATCTTTGGGGATCGCGCCTTCCAGCGAACGGAAGCGGTTGATGTAGCCGCCGGGCTCGCCACAGCGTTCCAGTGGCAGGCATTTCTGCCTGCCGCTTTATGCACTGGCAACGAAGGAGAAGCTGTATGCAAGTCAACATCAGTGGACACCAACTGGAAGTGACCGAACCCCTGCGCACCTATATCGGCGAAAAACTCGACCGATTGGAGAGGCATTTCGACAGGATCACCAACGTGCAAGTCACGATGAACGTCGAGAAGCTGCTGCAGAAGATCGAAGCCACGCTGCATATTCCCGGCGGAGAAGTGGTCGCCAATGCCGAGCATACGGACATGTATGCCGCCATCGACCTGCTGACCGACAAGCTGGATCGCCAACTCAAAAAGCATAAGGAAAAGACCCAGAGCCTCCTCCAGGGCGCGACCGGTCGTTAACACTCCCAACCCATGATCCGACTAGAAACCATCCTGACCCCCGGCCGTTCCCAAGTGAACGCGCCGGGCGGCAGTAAAAAGAAAGCCCTCGAGCAAATTGCCAACCTTATCCACCGCGAAGTGCCGGATCTGGAAATGCAGGACGTCTTCGAGGCTCTGATTGCCCGTGAGAAACTCGGTTCTACCGGTTTCGGCAACGGCATCGCCATCCCCCATTGCCGGCTCAAAGGCTGCACCTCGCCAATCAGTGCGCTGCTGCACCTGGAAGCCCCTATCGATTTCGACGCCATTGATGGCGCCCCGGTTGACCTGCTGTTCGTGCTGCTGGTCCCGGAAGCCGCCACCGATGCACACCTGGAATTGCTCCGTCAGATCGCCAGCATGCTGGATCGCAAGGATGTGCGTGAAAAACTGCGCAGCGCCCCGAGCAACGAAGCCTTGTATCAGGTTGTCCTGGACGAGCAGAGCGGTCACTAATCATGCGCCTGATCATCGTCAGCGGCCGCTCCGGCTCAGGTAAAAGCACCGCCCTCGACGTGCTCGAGGACAACGGCTATTACTGCATCGACAACCTGCCTGCCGGCTTGCTGCCGGAACTGGCCGAACGCGCGCTGATTCACACCGAACTGGCACAACCGCTGGTGGCCGTGTCCATCGATGCACGCAATTTGCCGAGCCACCTGTCACGGTTTCCCGAGCTGCTGGAAGAAGTCCGCGGCCGACATATCCAGTGCGATGTGCTGTACCTGGATGCCGACGAAGAGACCTTGCTCAAACGCTTTTCGGAAACGCGCCGTCGTCACCCGCTGAGCAGCGCCAATCGCTCGCTGGCGGAGGCGATACAGGACGAAACCAAACTGCTGGGGCCTATTGCCGATCTGGCCGACCTCAAGGTCAATACCACCAATCTGAACCTGTATCAGCTACGCGATACCATCAAGCTACGCCTGCTGAATCAGCCGGAGCCCGGTACTGCGTTCCTGGTGGAATCTTTCGGGTTCAAGCGTGGGATGCCGGTGGACGCCGATCTGGTGTTCGACGTGCGCTGCCTGCCCAACCCTTACTGGAAACCGGAGCTGCGGGCACAATCCGGGCTCGATCAACCGGTGGCCGAGTACCTGGCGGCACAGCCGGACGTCGAAGAGATGTTCCAGGACATTTCCTCCTACCTGCTCAAGTGGTTGCCCCGTTTTGCCGCCAGCAACCGCGCCTATGTCACCATTGCCATTGGCTGCACCGGCGGGCATCACCGCTCTGTCTACCTGACCGAACGTCTGGGTCAGGTCCTGCAAAAAACCCTGAAGAACGTCCAGGTTCGCCACCGCGACCTCAGCTAAAGGATTCACATCGCGATGCCTGCTCTGGAAATCGAAATCATCAACAAGCTGGGCCTGCATGCTCGCGCGTCGGCAAAATTCGTTGGAGTGGCGGGTCAGTATCCCTGCCAGATCAGGGTAGGACGTACGCCAGAATCCGTGGTGGACGGCAAAAGCATCATGGCCATGATGATGCTGGCCGCTGGCAAGGGCACCAAAATCCACCTGAGTACCGAAGGTGAGCAGGAACAGGAAGCGCTGGACGCACTGGTGAAGTTGATCAACAACTTCTTCGACGAAGGCGAATAAAAGCAGCCTCGTTTCACTCGACAGCTCCTACAAGGATCGGCATGCAGTAGGAGCTGTCGAGTGAAACGAGGCTGCGATCTTTTGATCTTTTTTCAGGCCAACGCCGTATCCATCACCATCATCAAACAAAATCCAATCAGCAGTCCCAGGCTGGCCAGTTTGTCGTGACCACGGCGGCGCGACTCGGGAATCACTTCGTGAGTCACCACCAGCAACATCGCACCGGCCGCCAGCGCCAGCCCCAAAGGTAACAGCAGTTCGGCCAGGCTCACCAACCAGGCGCACAACAACGCAAAGACCGGCTCGACCAAACCTGACGTTGCTCCGATCAGGAATGCCTTGACCCGCGACATCCCTGCTCCGGCCAACACCAACGCAATCACCAGCCCTTCCGGCACATCTTGCAAAGCGATGCCCATGGCCAGGCTGTCGGCATCAGGCATGCCACCACCGGCCGAGACGCCGACCGCCATGCCTTCGGGAATGTTATGCGCGATGATGGCAAACACAAACAACCAGATTCGCGGTGCAATCACCGATCGCTCCAGTGTCCCCGCGAACATTTCAGGCGTAGCGCCGGACACCTTGCGATCCACCAGAAACAGCCCGAATGCCCCCAGCATGATGCCGAAGCTGATCAGGCCGCTGGCCGCCCAAGGCGTCAGACCGAGATTTTCGGCTGCGGCAATGCCCGGCACGATCAGCGAAAACGCCGTCGCCGCGAGCATTACCCCGGCCCCGAAACCGAGCAATATGTCGCTGACTACCTGAGGCATCTGCCGAATCACCAGCACCAGCACCGGCACCGCGCCCAAAGCCGTGCCCAAGGCGCAAATCGCCCCGCCTTGCAGGGCACGCTGCAGTTTCGGTTCGAGGTCCAGCCAGCTCAGCCCTTGAGCAGCCAATAACGTCATGCCCGCCAGCAGTAACAGCGATCCCAGTGCGTAACGAAACATTCGCCCGCTTCCGACCGCCAGTGTTTCAGTGCCCATAGTCAGCCCTGGATTGTTTTAGAGACTTAAACCAGCGCTGCCTGATAACGCGCAGCAACTTCGGGCCAATTGATCACGTTGTAGAACGCATTGATGTATTCCGGACGGCGGTTCTGATAGCGCAGGTAATAAGCGTGTTCCCAGACGTCCAGGCCGAGGATCGGCGTATTGCCGTTCATCAATGGGCTGTCCTGATTGCCGCTGTTTTCAACGATCAAGGTCTTTTGCGGCGTCACACTCAACCAGGCCCAACCACTGCCGAAACGGGTCAACGCTGCTTTGGTGAAGGCCTCCTTGAAGTGGTCGAGACCACCCAGTTGCTCATCGATAGCCTTGGCCAGCGCACCTTCAGGCTGGCCACCGCCGTTGGGCGCCATGACTTCCCAGAACAACGAATGGTTGGCATGCCCACCGCCCTGATTGATCACCGCCGCGCGGAGTTTTTCCGGCAATTGCAGGACAGCCGCCACCAGCTTTTCCACCGGCCATTCAGCAAACTCAGTGCCTTCGACTGCAGCGTTGAGATTGTTGATGTAAGCCTGGTGGTGTTTGGTGTAGTGGATTTCCATGGTCTGCGCATCGATGTGCGGTTCCAGGGCGTCGTAGGCGTACGGCAAGGCGGGCAGGGTAAAAGCCATTTCAATGAACTCCATGTTGTAAGGGCGCAGGCTGATGCGAGGGCGAAGCGGTGTCGGTGTGCAACAAACGATGGGTGCGCGGATACTCGCCGTGATCGCTGATGAAATTCAGCAGTTCGACATAGGTTTTGCTGCTCTGGCGTAACGCGGCTTCACGCAAAGCCGGCGCCAGTCGCGGGTCCTGCATGGTCTGCAACAGTCGTTGATGGATCGCACACAGGTACTCGGCGCTCTCCTCCGGCTGATTCAGACGCAAGTGCAGGTCCGCGAGGTTGTGGTGGGAAATCACGCAGGCCGCCACCGCTTCGTCGGCATCCGCCCAGCGCTCGAACAACACCTGGGCCAAGGCCAATGCCTGCAAATAAGCCTCGCGGGCATCAATCAGCTCGCCCAGCATGAAACAGCGGTTGGCTCTTTCGATCGTGCGTTTCCAGTGCTCCATGGTGAGCCTCCAAAGCGGTAGCAGTGCTTACACGCCGCCTGCGGTGAGCTTCTCTGGGTTGAGCAATTCTTCCAGTTGGCTGCGCGTCAGGTCGGTGTGCTCCAGGGCGACATCGATCACCGGCCGGCCCTGCTGATAAGCCTTCTTGGCGATTTCAGCGGCTTTTTGGTAACCAATGATCGGGTTGAGTGCGGTGACCAGAATCGGATTGCGCGACAGCGCTTCCTTGAGGCGGGCCTCGTTGACCTTGAAGCTGGCGATGGCCTTGTCGCCCAGCAGACGACTGACGTTGGCCAGCAATTCGATACTGCTCAGCAGGTTCTGGGCAATGATCGGCAGCATGACGTTCAGCTCGAAATTGCCCGACTGCCCGGCGACGGTGATCACCGTGTCATTGCCGATCACTTGAGCGGCGACCATCGCGGTGGCTTCCGGGATCACCGGATTGACTTTGCCGGGCATGATCGACGAGCCCGGCTGCAAGGCTTCGAGCTCGATTTCACCGAGCCCGGCCAACGGGCCGGAATTCATCCAGCGCAGGTCATTGGCGATTTTCATCAAGGACACCGCCGTGGCCTTGAGCTGCCCTGAAACGCTGACCGCCGTGTCCTGCGAGCCGATCAGCGCAAACAGGTCTTTACCCGGCGTGAACCGCACCTGAGTCAGTTGGCTGAGTTGCTGGCTGAAACGCGCCGCAAACTCCGGATGGGCATTGATTCCAGTACCTACTGCCGTGCCGCCCTGGGCCAGGGATTGCAGGCTTGGCAACAGATCCTGCAGGTGATCAATATTGGCCTTGAGTTGTTGCGCCCAACCATTGAGCACCTGACTCATGCGCACGGGCATGGCGTCCATCAAATGGGTGCGCCCGGTTTTGACGAACGGATGAACTTGCTCGGCCTTGTGTTCGATCACCTGCACCAGATGCACCAGCGCCGGCAACAACTGCTCATGCAAGCTCAATGCGGCGCTGACATGAATGGTGGTCGGAATGATGTCGTTGCTGCTTTGCCCGCAATTGACGTGATCGTTGGGGTTCACCGGCTTGCCCAGCAAACGGCTGGCCAAGGTGGCGATCACTTCGTTGGCGTTCATGTTGGAACTGGTGCCGGAACCGGTTTGGAAGATATCCACCGGGAAGTGCTGCATGAAGTCACCTTCGAGCAGGCCTTGAGCCGCGTCGACGATGGCTTTGCCCTGGGACTCGCTGATTTGTTTGAGCTCGACGTTGGCTCGGGCGGCTGCGGCCTTGGCCAGAATCAGCGCGCGGATGAACTGCACGGGCATCGGTTTGCCGCTGATCGGGAAGTTATCCACCGCGCGCTGGGTCTGTGCGCCATACAAAGCATCAATCGGGACCTGTAATTCGCCCATGCTGTCGCGTTCGATACGTGTGTTATTCATCAGGAGATCCTTGCACCAGTTCTATGAGAGGAATCGAAGGTTGCAACTCGCAGGTCGCCAGTTGCCAGGCATAGCTTTGCCAGCGCTTGAGGCGGCAGCCGCAGAGTGATTGTCGTTCGAGATCGCGCAACGGCCGCCAGGCCTGGTCGAGACACAGGCTGCGCCAGTGCCAGGGCAGCGCGATGTCGGCGGCGGTGTCGAGCAATAAGCGCAAAGAGGTTTCGGCGATGGTCCAGGGAGAAGTGGTCGTGCAACACGCCAGATATCGGCCTTCGGCCAGATAATGCTCAATCAGGCGCGGCTCGTCAGGGTCCATGGCGCAACGGATCTGGCGACTCATCCAGCGCCAGCTTTCGAGGTAAGGCTGCTCGTGCAAGGCAGAACTCATGATCCGGGCTCATTCGGTAATGAGATTTATTATTAGATGATAATGAGAATCAAGGCAAGAGCAAGAGTAAAGCGACCGTGTAGGACCGAGGCTTGCCCGCGAAGACCGCGGTACGGTCAATTTATGTCGCCTGACATACCATTACAGGTTAGCGTCGCTTGCAATATTGCGAACGACACAAACCCTGCCCGCGAAGCTTTTCAAGGCAGCAATGCTGCATCAGGCAGGGATTGCCCCTGCAAACAAGCCCCGCGCAACTGCCCCTCGAACTGCTTGATAATCGCCGCCCAACCCTGACGACTCGCATGCTGGCGCGCATTAAGGCGCACGCAGCGCAAGGTTTCGCGCTCCTCCAGCAGCCAACGTGCCGCATCGCAGAACGCCTCTTCATCCCCGGGCATGGCCAGTACGCCGTTGTAGCCATGGCGAATATGCTGGGCCGCCGCAGCCTGATCGTACGCCACCACCCCCAGTCCCGAGGCTAATGCCTCAAGCACCACGTTGCCGAAGGTTTCGGTCAGGCTTGGAAACAGAAACACATCCCCCGACGCATAGTGACTGGCCAAGGCTTCTCCGCGTTGTGCGCCGCAGAAAATCGCCTCGGGCAATTCCTTCTCCAGCATCGATCGTTGCGGACCGTCACCGACCACAATCAATTTCATTTTTCGTTGTGGATAACTCGTTTTCAGCGTGTCGAAACTGCGCTTGAGCAAGCCAAGATTCTTCTCCTGGGCCAGGCGTCCTACGTGGATGAAGGCAATATCATCCTCGGCCAGTCCCCATTGCTCGCGCAGCGGCTTCAGCCGTTTGGCCGGATGAAACAACTGGCTGTCGACGCCTCGAGAGAGCAGCGCCAGGCGCTCGAAACTGCGGCGTTCCAGTTCCAGTCGCTGGCTGGCGCTGGGCACCAGGGTCAGGGTCGAGCGATTGTGAAACCAGCGCAGGTAGTGAGTCAGCAAGCGCGTCAGCAGCCCGAGGCCGTATTGGCTGGAATACTGCTGAAAATTGGTGTGAAAGCCGCTGACCACCGAAATCCCCAAGCGCCGTGCCGCGCGCAACGCTGACAACCCCAGCGGTCCTTCGGTGGCGATGTACAACACGTCCGGGCGATGGCGTTTCCAGCGCCGCAGCAGCTTGTGCATCGACGACTGACCCCATTGCAGACCGGGATAACCCGGCAGCGGCCAGCCTCGACACAGCAGCAACTCATCGCTGCTGCCCATAAGTGGGTCGCCATCCTGACGTGGCCGCACCAACTCGACCTGATGCCCGCGCGCGCGCAAACCGTCGAACAAGCGGCCAAGGGTATTGGCCACGCCGTTGATTTCCGGTGGGAAGGTTTCGGTGATCAGGGTGATATGCAGAGTTGTCGTCATGACCTCAGTGTCGGCTGAGGCCATGTCGTCATTGTGACGGTGGGATGATGGATTTGTGACGCGATTAACGGCGTTCTGCCACCAGGTTTTCCGCGCCACGCTCACGTACCCAGAACAGCGTCGCCCCAGCCACGGCTGCCGGCATCATCAGAATATTGACCACCGGAATCAGCAACACAAGATACACGCTCCCGCCGAAACCGAGGCTCTGCCAGCGTTTCTGCCGCAGCCAGGCGAGCATTTCGTTCCAGCCGAGTTTATGGTTGTCCGCCGGGTAGTCGATGTACTGGATCGCCATCATCCACACCCCGAACAGCAGCCACAGCGGCGCGGCGATGATATTGACCACCGGGATGAACGACAGGATGAACAGCCCGATGGCCCTGGGCAGGAAGTAGCCGAGTTTGCGCATTTCCCGGGCCAAGGTGCGCGGAATCATGGCGATCAGTTCGCCCCAGCTGAAGGCGGGGAAGTCGTCGGTGCCGCGCACCACCACTTCGACTTTTTCCGCGAGGAAGCCATTGAACGGCGCGGCGATGACGTTGGCGAGCATGGTGAAGGTGAAGAACACCATCAGCACTACCAGCACGACAAAAATCGGCCAGAGGATGTAGCTGAGGAAGCTCAGCCAATCGGGCAGGGACGGCATCAGCGTATCGACCCACATGCCGAACTGATGGCCAGCCAGATAGATCAATCCGACGAACAGCACCAGGTTGATCGCCAGCGGTAACAACACGAACAAGCGCAGGCTTGGGCTCAGGACCAGCTTTAGGCCCTCGCGCAGGTATTGCGGGCCAGACAGAACGGGGGCGGGCATAGCGTGCTCCGGGCAAAGGGTAAACGCGCCGACCTTACCGGCTTTGCCTGACAGGCGAAAGCGCAGTAGCGGCATCGACATTAACTGTAACAAAGGCGTCTATAAATTCACCGCAATGGAATAGAGACCGCCTATGAGCTGGATTGTTAAACCGTATTTCCTTAATCTTCGCCCCCTCGATACGCTGCACCCATTCTTTTACAGGACTGTCGAGCCCGAGCCTTCCCCAAGTGCTTTCAACGGTCCTTTTTATTCCCGCCGGCAATCCGGCGTACCGCGCTCAGTGTTTCGGGCCCGGTCAACAGGAGCAGGTCATGTCTGAAGTTCGTCATTCGCGAGTGATTATTCTCGGTTCCGGCCCTGCCGGTTACAGCGCCGCGGTTTATGCCGCCCGTGCCAACCTCAAGCCACTGTTGATCACTGGCATGCAGGCTGGCGGTCAACTGACCACCACCACCGAAGTCGACAACTGGCCGGGTGACGTCCACGGTCTGACCGGCCCGGCGCTGATGGAGCGGATGAAAGAGCACGCCGAGCGCTTTGAAACCGAGATCGTGTTCGATCACATCAATGCCGTGGACTTCGCCGCCAAGCCATACACCCTGATTGGCGACAGTGCGACTTACACCTGCGACGCACTGATCATCGCCACTGGCGCCAGCGCTCGTTATCTGGGCCTGCCGTCGGAAGAAACGTTCATGGGCAAAGGCGTTTCGGCCTGCGCGACGTGCGACGGTTTCTTCTATCGCAACAAGCCAGTGGCCGTGGTGGGCGGCGGTAATACTGCCGTGGAAGAAGCGTTGTACCTGGCCAACATCGCCAGCACTGTGACCCTGATTCACCGTCGCGAGACGTTCCGCGCCGAGAAGATCCTGATCGACAAGCTCAATGCACGGGTTGCCGAAGGCAAGATCATCCTGAAGCTGAACTCGACCCTGGACGAAGTGTTGGGCGACAACATGGGCGTGACCGGTGCTCGCCTGAAGAACAACGACGGCAGCTTCGACGAGCTGAAAGTCGACGGCGTGTTCATCGCCATCGGCCACACCCCGAACACTTCGTTGTTCGAAGGTCAGCTGACGTTGAAAGACGGCTACCTGGTTGTGCAGGGCGGCCGTGATGGCAACGCCACGGCGACCAGCGTCGAAGGTATTTTCGCCGCCGGTGACGTAGCTGACCACGTTTACCGTCAGGCCATCACCTCGGCCGGCGCCGGTTGCATGGCGGCACTCGACACCGAGCGTTACCTCGACGGGCTGCAGAACGCTTCGTTCTGACTCCGTAGAAATGAAAAAACCGGCCTTGGCCGGTTTTTTTGTGCGTGCAGGCTTGCCCCAATGCTGTAGGAGCGAGCTTGCTCGCGAAAGTGGTCTATCAGGCGACATCAATGTTGACTGTACCGCCACCTTCGCGAGCAAGCTCGCTCCTACAGGGACTGCATGATTTTGCTCTCAGGACAGCTTCGCCAGGCACGCCTCAAGAATATCCAGCCCTTCCTCCAGCACGGCCGCCTCTGTAGTCAACGGCGCCAGCAGCCGAATGATGTGACGTGATTTGCCGCTGGGCATCAGCAGCAAGCCCGAATCGCGCGCCAGGGCCAGCAGCTGCGTCAGCTGCGCCGAAGCCGGCGTGCCGTCGGCATTGATCAGCTCGATGCCGCGCATTGCACCGACGCCGGTCAAGCGGCCCAGATACGGTGACAATTCGCGGGTTCGCCAGGATTCATAGCGGCTGACAATCGCTTCTTCCTGTTGCATGCCCCAGGCGTGCAGGTGTGCATCACTCATTTCCTCCAGGGTCGCCAACGCGGCGGCACAGGCAATGGGATTGCCCGAATAGGTGCCGCCCAGTCCGCCCTTGGGCAAGTTGTCGAGTAGCGACTTGCGCCCGACAACCGCCCCCAGCGGCATGCCGCCGGCAATGCTTTTGCCCAGCAGGATCAGGTCTGGCTCGATACCCAATCGCGAGAACGCAAACCGCTGGCCGGTACGGCCGAAGCCGGACTGGATTTCATCGGCGATCAGCAGGATGCCTTTGTCATCACAGAAGCGTCGTAGCGCCTGGGCGAACTCCACGTCCATCGCCAGGAAGCCCGCTTCGCCCTGCACCGGTTCGACGATAAAACAGGCCACGTCATCAACGTCGATCTCAACGCTGAACAGCCGCTCCATGGCTTTCAGGGCCTCGGCGCAGGTCACGTCATTGTCTTTGCTGGGGAAGGGCAGGTGGTACACCGGACCTGGCAGCACGCCGACTTTCTGTTTGTAGGGCGCGACTTTGCCGTTGAGGTTAAGGGTGGCGAGCGTGCGACCGTGGAAGGCGCCGTCAAAGGCGATGATCGCGGTACGACCGGTGGCGCCACGGACGATCTTCAAGGCGTTTTCCGCCGCTTCCGCACCGCTGTTGGTGAGCATGCCGCTAACCGGGTAATCCACCGGAATAACTGTAGTGAGGCGATCCATGAGTTCAATGTAAGGCACATGGGGCGCCGCATTGAAGGCATAGTGGGTCAGCCGGGTGGCTTGTTCGCGGATGGCCTCGACGATGCGCGGATGACAATGGCCGAGGTTCAGTACGCCGATACCACCGACAAAATCGATGTAGCGTTTGCCATCGGTGTCCCAGACCTCGGCATTTTTGCCGTGGCTGAGGGTGATGGGGTGAACGATGTTGATCGACTGACTGACGGATTCGCTGCGCATGGATGGCTGACTCTGAAGAAGGGATGCTTCTTTTATCTAAGCCGCGAGCAGAGGTGCCCGGCAAACGAAATAAAGTCGCCGGGTCAATCTTAAAAGTCGGGATATGGTTTGATCAGGATTGATGATGTAGTCAATCCTGTAGGAGCTGGCTCGCCAGCGAAGGGTCCCTTGAGCCATGCCGCCCTTCAGGACGCCTTCGCTGGCAAGCCAGCTCCTACAGAATTGGGGCAAGACGGCTCCTACAAATTGTCAGTGACTCACCGGCGAGTCAGTGGCTGCTGAGTGAACTTCACACCCGCCAGACCATGGGCAATCAACGCGCGGATATTGCCGTGGTCGCTGCCTTCAGGCGTAGCCACCACCGAGCGGTAATGCTCACCGAATGCCAACAGCGCTTCTTCATCGCTCAAGCCTTCCAGCAATGCCAGACCCAAAGTCTTGCACGAACCTTCGTTTTGCCCGGCGACGTTTTCCACACCGCCATTATTGAAAGCCTGGGGCTGATAGTCGTAACCGGCAGCGATGAACGCCAAAGTATCGGCGAACGCATGTTCACCGCTCTTGAGGCTGGCGCGCAGGGTGTTCAAATCACTCATTGGGTTTTCCTTTGGCGAACGCCGCTTGCTGGTCGGCGCTGGCTTCTTTCTGGTATTGGTTTTTCCACTCGGCGTACGGCATGCCGTAAACCACTTCGCGGGCTTCGTCGAGACTGACGTCGATCTGGCGTTCATCGGCGGCGGCCTTGTACCACTTGGAGAGGCAATTACGGCAGAAACCCGAGAGGTTCATCAGGTCGATGTTCTGCACATCCTTGCGGCTGTCCAGGTGGGCAACCAGCCGGCGAAAGGCGGCGGCTTCAAGTTCCAGGCGTTGTTGATCGTTCATGAGAGGTCTCTGCGAGACAGCTGCAAGCGGCAAGCTTCGAGCTGCAAGATGGATTACGGTGGCTCGAAGTTTACAGCTTGGCGCTTGAAGCTAGAAGCTAACGACTCGCAGCAAGGGTAATCGATACCGACTCGGCGAAGCGCAGGGCGTGAGGCTTGTCGACTTCGACTTCGGCGTATAGCACCGACTGGTTGGCCATGATCAAGTCCAGCAACTCCTGGGTCAGGCGCTCCAGCAGGGCAAAGCGATTGCCCTCCACGTGGGAGATGATCGCCTTGGTGATGGTGCGGTAATTCAACGCGTGATCGATATCGTTGTCACGCACGGCATCCTGGGCAGCGTACAGAATGGTCAGGTTGATCAGCACATCCTGCTTGTTGAGGATTTCGTCCTCGTTGATCCCGATGAAAGTTCGCAAACACAGGTCCTTGACCCTGATGCGCGCCATTCCTGGTTGAAGTTGTGGCATTGCTACTTGCTCCGTCCAATCAATTGCAGGAACTCCTGGCGGGTGTTGCTCGACTCGCGGAAAGCGCCGAGCATCACCGAGGTGTTCATGGTCGAATTCTGTTTCTCTACGCCGCGCATCATCATGCACATGTGCTGAGCCTCGATGACCACCGCGACTCCGGCGGCGTCGGTCACTTGCTGCACGGCATCGGCGATTTGCCGGGTGAGGTTTTCCTGGATTTGCAGTCGGCGGGCGAACATATCCACAAGCCGCGCAATCTTCGACAGGCCCAGCACCTTGCCCGTTGGAATATAAGCCACATGAGCCTTGCCGATGAAGGGCAGCATGTGATGTTCGCAAAGCGAGTACAGCTCGATGTTGTCGACGATCACCATTTCATCGTTGTCGGAGGCGAACAGCGCGCCGTTGACGATTTCTTCGACACTTTGCTCGTATCCATGACACAGGTATTGCATCGCCTTGGCGGCGCGAACCGGGGTGTCTTGCAGTCCTTCGCGGTCGGGGTTTTCACCGAGGCCGATCAGGATCTCGCGATAGTTCTCGGACAAGTTGTGTGGCGGGAATAACGTCATGGGACATCCTCGCGGGAGTGGCTTATTTGACGTGCCGTCCGCCATTGACGGTCAGGGTCGTGCCGGTGACATAAGGGTTGTCGAGCAAGTAGCGCAGGCTCTGGTAGATCACTTCGCTGCCGGGCTCGATGCCCAGTGCCGATTTGGCCAGAACCCTGGCGCGGTAAGCCGCGTCGTCGTCGGGATTGAACAGTAGCAGGGCTGGGGCGATACCGTTGACCTTGATGTCGGGCGCGTATTTCGCGGCAAAGGACAGGGTCAGGCTGTCGAGCCCGGCTTTGCTGGCGCAGTAGCCGATATGCTTGCTGCTGCCTCTGCGGGTCACATCATCGCTGATGTGTACGATGTCGGCGGGACTTGAACGCCGTAGCAAGTCAGCACAGTGCAGGTTGATCAGGTAAGGCGCCAGCATATGCACGCTGAACATGCGGGTGAAAGCTGCGGCTTCGGTGCCCGGGGGCTCGGCCAGCCATTCAGAAGCGTTATGGACAATCGCCCGCAAACTGTCGGTGTGGTTTTTCAGTTCGCCGATGAACGCAAGGATTCCGGCCTCGTTGGAAAAGTCCGCAAACAACGCGCTCGCCCCAAGGTCACGAAGGGTTTGCACACCCGGGCGCTCGCTGCGGTAGCTGAAAATGACCGGATAGCCGTCTTCGAGTAAACGCTGCGCACAGTGCAGACCGACACGCTGTCCAGCACCGGTGATGAGGATTGGGGCTACGGAAGAGGTCATGAACGGCTCGCTTCGCGGTGAGAGCAAAACTATACCAGCGACGGGAGTTGTTCACCTATGTCCTGCGATGGCCTTGCTTTTGTAGGAGCGAGGCTTGCCCGCGAAGAAGGCGCTTCGGTCTATCTGTCAAACCGCGTCATCGTTCTTCGCGGGCAAGTCGGATCGCCGCACCGCTCGCTCCTACAGGGGTTATTGTTTTTGCACGGTGGACGCTGTGGGCAACGGTTGTTGTGGTGCAGTGTGCAGCCACCCGGCCAGCAGACGAGTCGACAGCGGAATGAAGAAATACACCATCAATGGCGTCAGGCACAGGGTGCTGACAAATACGCGGGTCAGCAAACCCGTTTCAGCCAATAGTGGCCCCAATACAAAATTGAACAGCAGGGATACCGGAAAGAACGCCAGCCAGATCGCCACGGCCTGCTTCCAGCGTGGCGGGCGTTGATCGGTAGCGCCGAACCAGCCTTCGATGCCGCTGACTCGATGCTCCGTAGGATGGGCAAACAGATCGCTGCCGCGTCCCAGCCAGGCGATGCGCGATGCAGAATGCTCCCAAGTGTGCATTGTCTGCTCGTCGGTGAAGCGAAAGATAATCTGGAATTCGTCATCGTCGGGCGGTGGCGCGAGCACGCCAGAGCCGAGGTAACCGGGGAAGTCGGTGGCCAGTTGTTCGCCTTCGCGCAACCAGGCCATCAGGTCCTGATAACGCCCATCGGCAACGCGGCGCGCAACCATTAACGTAACGGGGGAGGTAGACATTTTGTATCTCCATATTACAAGCGCATCGCTCCGGATAGGAGCGTCGCTGGGGCACCAACGCCGGGGTAGTGGGGCTGGGTCCGAGGAACAAGCAAGGATTATTCCTGATTTTGTCTGGAACGAAAGTGCCAATTAGTTCAGCGGTATGTTGAATTTTAGCGAAGCAAGAGAGTTAGAATATGTCCAAATATATACATGGACGTTGCTGATGGCTGTGCTGACCGACATTGCGCCTGGCTTGCTCCCAAGAAATTCCCTGGTTCAAGAAGAGCTGTTTCCGATTCGTGAAGTAGCGCGCCTGACGGGGGTCAACCCGGTCACCCTACGCGCATGGGAGCGGCGGTATGGTCTGATACAGCCCACTCGCACCGAAAGCGGGCACCGTTTGTATTCGATGAACGATATCGAACGTGTTCGCAGCATCCTTGGCTGGATCGAACGCGGCGTCGCGGTCAGCAAGGTCGGCAAGATATTGGCCAAGACCGAACCGCTCAAGGTGCTAGCGCAGATCATCCCCAACGAACTCGTTCAAACTGACTACGACCAATGGCAGCAACAGGTCAAGGCAGCTGTGAGTGCTTTTGACGAAGTTCAACTGGAGCACGTCTACGGTCAGGTTTTTTCCAGTTACCCGCTGACGGTGGTGTTTCAGGACATTCTGATTCCAATCTGGAAGCTATTGCTACAACGCCATGAAGCCTTCGGGCAGACCAGCGAATGGCTTTTTCTGGATGCTTTTCTGCGTGCTCGGGTGTTGCAACGCTTGCTGCTGGTGCGTGTCATGCAACCGCGACGAGTGATTGTCTGCGCCTTGGCCGATCAATGTCGTGAGCTCGAGGTGCTGGTCACGGCGCTGTATCTGAGCAACATCGATTCGGCTATTCAGTTGTTGGCGATCGGTCAGCCCTTCGACGAGTTGATTCTGGTCTGTGAAAAAATCCAGCCCAAGGCACTGGTGCTGGTTTCCAATCAAGCGCCGGCCGCCGAACTGCCTCGACGTTTGAACCGCCTGGCCATGAGCCTGGATTGTCAGGTGTTGCTGGCCGGGGATGCATCGGACCTGGCACAGGAGAGCCTGGCCGGATCGTCAATCGGTTATTTGGGAAACGAGGGCGTGTTAATGCGTCAGCGTCTGAAGCAGTTCCTGATGGGAAATCTGGATACCTGAGATTCAGATATGCAATGCAGGATGGGTCAGGCGATGCTGCTGAAGGATGTATTGACGCAGACGTTCGGTTTCATCCGTATCGCTCTGGCTCAACTCATAGGCGTAGAAACCCTGCTCGGTTTCACGCTCAAACGTACCGCGCAACGCAATTCGCTCATAACCTGACGGGCTGAACCACAACGCGAAGTGTTTTGGCGCCTTGGTCTTGTTGCGAACTTCCAGCAAAACCCCCTTGAACGATATTTCATGCACCCACATCGTGCCGGGCTGGCCCTTGGCATTTTCCAGCGCCACGGGTTCTTCGAGCACCAGGCGCCATGGCCGAATCATCGGCCCGTCTTCATAAATACTGGGGACGCCGAGGCGCAGATGCATCGCATGGAATTCATCTTCCACCAAGTGCAGCGGGAAGGTCATTTGCTGATTTTCAAAAGTGGCCTGGATGGTGACTTGCTCATGAGCGGCCAGGCGTGTGAGCAAGTCACGAATCTGCGAACCACCGTTGACGAGCAAGCTCGACGTCGCATCCCGCACATTGAGTTGCGGGTTGTGCTGCATGTTCTGGATAAAATCCAGCTCATCCTGTGTCAGGAGTGCGTCGCGCTGCATGATTTGCTCGAAAGGAATAATTACAAAGTCATCGGTGATTGTAGTAAATGACCACTAATTCGCAGATTGGTTTGAGCCGTTCGTCGATTTGAGTGCGGCAATTTCTTCCTGCGCCTCGGCCAATTGCGCTTCCAGCTGCGCGACTCGCTGCTGCGCCTTGACCTGAACCGTGACGTCTTTCTGCACCCCGACAAAATAGGTCTGTCCGTTGTGCGGGTTGTTTACCGTGGAAAGCGACAGTTCGTTCCAGAACGGCGTGCCGTCCTTACGGTAATTCCTGAGGATTTCCCGGCAGGAACCCCCATTGCCCAACGCTTGGCGAATCAATGCAAGGGCTGCCTGATCCCGATCTCCTGCCTGCAAAAAACGGCAATCCTGATAGAGGATTTCTTCGCTGGTATAACCCGTCAGGCGCTCGAATGCCGGGTTTACGTAAATCAGGATGTTGTCCTGCTTGCCTTCCTTTTCGGCAATCACAATGCCGTCGTTGGAGGCGTCGATCACCATTTGCAGCAGTGAGGCATTGATCATCGCAGAGTCCTTTGCGTATGGATTGATACGCTGCATTCTAAAAGATCAATGAGGGCCGTGCTGTTAATATCTCGACCCTTTTACTCAGCTTCAGGATCAGATTGATGAAAGTCGCCATCCTTTCCGGCTCGGTGTACGGCACGGCTGAAGAAGTCGCCCGCCACGCTGCAAGCATTTTGAACGCCGCCGGTTTTGAAACCTGGCACAACCCGCGCGCGACCCTCGCCGATGTTCAGGCGTTTGGCCCCGAAGCATTTCTGGCGGTGACCTCGACCACCGGCATGGGCGAGTTGCCGGACAATCTGCAGCCGTTGTATTTCGCAATCCGCGATCAGTTGCCAGCAGCCTGGCGTGGTTTGCCGGGTGCGGTGATCGGTTTGGGCGACTCGAGTTATGGCGACACGTTCTGCGGCGGCGGTGAGCAAATGCGTGAGTTGTTCGGCGAACTGGGCGTGCGTGAAGTCCTGCCGATGCTGCGTCTGGACGCCAGCGAAACCGTGACGCCGGAAACCGATGCCGAGCCTTGGCTGACGGAGCTCGTCAGCACACTGCGAGGCTGACTTGTGGGAGCGAGCCTGCTCGCTCCCACAAGGTTGTGCGGCTTGACTTACCGCTTTGACATGGATCCAGACTCCCCCGCGTACTGACTCGCTCGGCCATCAAGCTGGCTGCCAATGCAACTACCCGAAGTCCGGGGGCTGACTAGACTGCTGTAACGCAGTGAATAGAAAACAATAAAAACCCAGAAAAATAAAAAAGAGAATCCTTGCCGTGAGCGTAGCCCCTGTCCAATCGCCACACAGCATCAAAGACAAAGTCAGTGCCGCCGAATGGCAGACTCGCGTCGACCTGGCTGCCTGTTATCGTCTGGTCGCTCTGCAGGGTTGGGACGATCTGATCTTCACGCATATTTCCGCCAAGGTACCGGGCACTGAAGATTTCCTGATCAACCCGTTCGGGCTGATGTTCCATGAAATGACCGCGTCGAACCTGGTCAAGGTCGATCAAGCTGGCAACAAGTTGATGGACAGCCCTTACGAGATCAATCCGGCGGGTTACACCATCCACAGCGCCGTGCATGAAGTCCGTCATGACGTCGCGTGTGTCCTGCACACCCACACCGCAGCGGGGGTGGCGGTATCGGCGCAGAAGCAGGGCATCTTGCCGATCAGTCAGCAGTCCTTGTTCGTCCTGTCCAGCCTGGCCTGTCACGCCTACGAAGGCGTTGCGCTGAACCATGAAGAGAAGGCGCGACTGCAAGCCGATCTTGGCGAAAACAATTTCCTGATGCTGCACAACCACGGCCTGCTGACCTGTGGCGGCACCATCGCCGACACGTTCCTGATGATGTTCACCTTCCAGCGCGCCTGCGAGATTCAAGTGCTGGCGCAGAACGGTGGTGCGGAGCTGATCGCCATCGAACCGCAGATACTGGCGGGCGCCAAGGCGATGATCGCCGGTGTCACCAAAAGTGCTCAAGGGATGGGCGGTGCGCTGGCCTGGCCGGCGCTGCTGCGCAAACTCGATAAACAAGACCCGGGTTATAAATTCTAAATGGCACTCGCCGAGATTCCACTGTGTGTCTGGCGCAAGCGCAGTCAGACGTTCGTATTCCGCGGTCAGATCCTGCGCTATTGGGCCGCGGGGCAGGGCGAGCCGCTGTTGCTGATCCATGGTTTCCCGACCGCCAGTTGGGACTGGCATTACCTGTGGCAGCCGCTGGCGCAGCGCTATCGGGTGATTGCCTGCGACATGCTCGGCTTCGGCGATTCGGCCAAACCGGTGAACCACGACTACAGCCTGTTGGAACAGGCTGATCTGCAACAGGCCTTATTGGCGCATCTGAATGTTGAACAACCCGTTCACGTGTTGGCACACGATTATGGCGACAGCGTGGCCCAGGAACTATTGGCCCGGCACTACGAAGCGCGCGCTGATATCGCCAGTTGCGTATTCCTCAATGGCGGGCTGTTTCCCGAAACCCATCGCCCGGTGTTGATACAAAAACTCCTGCTCAGCCCCTTGGGCTGGATGATCGGGCGAGCGTTTAGCCGTGATGCGCTGGTGAAGAGTTTCAAACAGATCTTCGGTCCGCAGACCCGACCCACCGAAAGTGAACTGGATGATTTCTGGAGCCTGGTCGACAGCAATCACGGGCAACGGATCATGCACAAATTGATCAGTTATATCCCGCAGCGACGTGTCCAGCGTGAGCGTTGGGTCAGCGCCATGCAGCGTGGCGAGGTGCCGCTACGGCTCATCGATGGCGAGGTCGATCCGGTGTCTGGCGCACATATGGTGGCACGCTATAGGCAACTGATTCCCGACCCGGACACGGTCCAGCTGCCCGAGATCGGCCATTACCCGCAGATCGAAGCGCCGGCGCAGGTGCTTGAGCACTATCTGGAGTTTCGCGACCGGCTGGTTTCACTGCCGCGCAAGGTGGCGTGTTCCTGACTATCCCGCTGCCTTATTGCGCACCATTCAGCTTCCTCCGTGTTTATTGTGACCAGCCGCCTTGTGCCTGACACTGGGATTCATTGTCCCCTGGCCTGCTGGAATTCCCCATGAATGAGTCTGTGCGCTTCGAAGATAAAGTCGTGATCGTCACCGGTGCGGGCGGCGGCTTGGGCCGGGCGCACGCGCTGCTGTTCGCGAAGCAGGGCGCCAAAGTGCTGGTCAATGATCTTGGCGGTTCGGCGCAAGGTGACGGCGCCAATGCTTCGGCAGCGGACCGCGTGGTAGCGGAAATTCGCGAAGCGGGCGGCACCGCCGAGGCCAACCACGACTCCGTCACCGATGGCGACAAAATCGTGCAACACGCCCTCGATACGTTTGGCCGTGTCGATGTCGTGGTAAACAACGCCGGCATCCTGCGGGACAAGACCTTTCACAAAATGGACGACAGCGACTGGGACCTGGTTTACCGCGTCCACGTCGAGGGCGCCTATAAGGTCACCCGCGCCGCCTGGCCACACATGCGCGAGCAAAACTATGGCCGCGTGATCTTCACCGCATCGACTTCGGGCATCTACGGCAACTTCGGTCAGTCCAACTACGGCATGGCCAAACTCGGCCTCTATGGCCTGACCCGCACACTGGCCATCGAAGGCCGCAAAAACAACATCCTGGTCAACGCCATCGCCCCGACCGGCGGCACCCGCATGACCGAAGGCCTGATCCCGCCGCAAGTATTCGAACAACTTAAACCGGAACTGGTCAGCCCGCTGGTGGTGTATTTGGGCAGCGAGCATTGCCAGGAAACTTCGGGGTTATTCGAAGTGGGTGGCGGCTGGATGGGCAAGGTGCGTTGGGAGCGCAGTTTGGGCGCCGGGTTCGATCCGCGGGTGGGGTTTTCGCCGGAAGATGTGGCGGCGCATTGGGAGCAGATTTGTGATTTCGAGGGGGCGGCGCATCCGAAGGACAATATTGAGGCGTTGAAGGAAATGATGGGGAATTTGCAGAGGTATTCGGTTTAAGTGGAGTGCCACCAAGCTAAGGCTTGGTGGCCGAATTGCTTATTAAGAGTATTTGTTTTCGGTCATGAACTTGGGGGCTTTCCAGTTCGGGCCTTTGATAGCGACTGGGCCTTCACCGTTGGCCAGTACACCCTCCTCGAAAAGCCTTGCATAGGTTTTCAGCAACTCGCCACTTTCAATGACTTCATATCGATAGCGTCCAAACATTCTGTCTAGAGATGGAATAGCTGAACCGAGTGCGAAAACAGTCAGGACATCTTCTACTGTTTCATTTTTAACGATTTGCTCGACGATACTCACTGTTTGCCTCCTTTCAAGAAATTTTTGAAAAACACTTCATCTTGTCGATCTGCAGCCGCTATGGCGTCTTTTGTGTAGAGCAACGACTCATCATCATGAAGCTTGAAATCTTCCAGGGTTGCCGTGTGCGCGTTGTTCCAGATCGGCAAATCCTTGTCGGGTTTGAAATCATCGCTGAGCCCCAACGCTCGAAACCTCTCAAGCTCTCTTATCTCATGAGTGTAGTAGCGCAGATCCGTGTCAGTGAGCTGCGAATATCCGTTAAGGATTTTCTCAAGGCGTTGCACCATCATGTCATTGGCATCGGATTGATCGAGCCGTGCGATGTGTAATTTCACTGCATCAATTCCGGTTTGGGTGATGACCGCCGTGCGCCAGTCCAGATCCAGTATCGGCCCTCCCGCCTGCTCCGGATTGAAAAGACGCCCACTGTATTTGCCTTTGACGGAAGCCCCTTGATAGGGACTACTGAACACGACATACAGCGGCGCAATACCCGAATCATCCGGAAAGACGATGATGAACCTGTCCCAACCCTCCACCAGAATCGGATGAAGATCCAGCCGACCCTCGATTGGCACGATCGGAGCGCCGGAATACGCAGGATTCTGCGTGTGAGCAATCGGCAACTCAGTCGAGTTGTCACTCGGCGTGATGGCGGGTGTCCAAGTTAGGACGTCGGTTGGTGAGTCGGGGAGGACTGTCTCATAGACGTCGTTGAGCAAGTCGTAAGTGGCGTGCAACACCGGCACGCTAGAGCGAATATCGAAGTCGTTGGCCGTGATGACGAACACCTCGGCCCCTGAGTCGATTGGCCGATGACCCAGCCCCACCGGTAGATCCAGTGTCCCTTGTCGATCAGCGATCGCTCTCAGCGATTGCGCAGATTCTGAAGACAGTTCCGCGAGCGGTACGCTCATGACAAAGCGCTCGCCATTGCCCAGACGCGAAGGCGTCAACAGTGCCGCAAAGCCCATCAACACCGGGCCTGCCATCGCAGCCCCGGCCATGGTCACCCATTGCAGCGCCGAACGCAGAGCGGTCAGTATTGCGGCGGCTCCTGCGGGAGCGAGGGTGGTGGTCGAAGCGAAGGCGAATACCGGGCCAGAGACAGCTGCTGCACCGAGAGTTGGGTAGACATGATGGACTTCGGCAATCGCCTGCCTTTTCTCCTGTTCCTGTCGTTCGGCCTCCGCCCACCGCAGTTCGGCCTGTCGCTGCTGCTCGGCCAGGGCTGCGAGACGTGCCTGTTCGGCCGCGACCTGTCGGGCGGCTGCTTCGGCGGCGAGCCGCGCCTGTTCGACCGCCATCCGTTGGGCTTCAGCCAATGCCGCAAGCCGTGCCTGTTCGCGGTTGCGGATCTCCTCCTGTTCTTTTTGAAGGCGTGCTGCCTCTGCAATAGCTTCCTGACGGCGCTCTTCTGCGGCGACCCGTTCGCGCTCGGCTGCCAGTCGAGCGGCTTCAGCAAGCGCCGCAAGCCGTGCCTGCTCATTGATTCGCGCCAGTTCGGCAGCTGCTCGGTGGGCCTCCTGTTCTGCAGCGATTCGCGCTTGATCATTGGTTTGCACGGCAGCCAGCCAATTGAGCACGTTGACTTGCTGTTGATTCAGCATCTGAATGGACTGCGCCAGCAGTCTGGCCTCGTGGGCAGCTCTGTATGAGGCCGCCCATGCTTGCATTGCAATACCACCAGGCAAGACCCGTTGTCCCATGGCCGATGCTTTCTGATAGAACTCAATCAAGCTTCGGTTCAGCGGGTCTCCGCCATAAAACTGATTGGCGAGAGCTGTTTTCTGATGGAAGTCAGCGGTCTTTCTAATCAAAAGAGTGTTGCGAACGCCTAGTTCACGAATGATCGCGTCTGCAGGGGGCAGTGGATGAGTCGAACCTTCCAGTCTTGTGGCTGCCAGTTCTTGTTCGATGGTATGTGGTAGTTGACTGATGCGGGTTTGATATTCCTGCTCAATTGACTTTTTGGTGGCATCTATCGTATGTGAGTTGGCAATAACAATATGGTGGGGGCCAAAGTTATGGGGGCCAAACATACCACTATGGGGAATGACCGATGAAGTTCCTGCTGTGATCGGAATGTGTAAAGGTGCAACTGCAGTCGTGTGGACAGCTTCGGTTAACTCCCAAGTTGGGGGCTTTTGCATATTCATATCCTTTTGAATGTGCTTTTTGAATGATTGAGTAGTGGAAAGTTATTCGGTTGGCATCGATTCCCATTTTCTCAGCGAGTGATCGATATGTTTTAAGTTACAGCAAAGCTTTGGTTCATGATTCTGCTAAGGCTGTAAGTAAATTCGTATAAGTTTGAGTGGGTTTTCGGTCGGCCAAAACAATCGAGGGTAAATGCTTCTGTAAAAAAAGAAGCTTCCCATGTCGTTTTCGGACGTTTCCCTGAGGACGGATGTTCGGTTTTTCAAAGGGCATAAAAAAGGCCGCTGCAAACGCAGCGGCCAAAGTAAGACGTTGGATCAAGGAGCAACAATCAACGTCAGTGAACATGGGGCGACGAGTCGAAAGAAATACGTTTCAAATCATCTGGATTCTGTCGCCAACGGGGTGGATCTATCTCCCGTCGCTTCGTGCTTTCAGGCCGTTTGCCGTGAAAGTCCGATAAGAATAAGGGCTTGAGCGCAAAGGAAAAATAGCGATTCCAGACATGCACTGTTGCAGTCTCGGCAACAGTCTCGGGCGGCCCTATGTAGCAGCAGCCTCGCAAGCTCGACAGCTGCTACAAGCGAACGCAGCCTGCGACAGCTGCTACGCAACCCCAACTTCACCCTGTCCCATGCGCTGCACTGATAACCCTCCATCCAGCCCATCCATACCCCGCGCAAACCCCCGGCCCATGCGGCCTTTCATCCTTTGGAGGTACACCACGAATACCTCCTTGGTGCGCTTATCGCTCCCAGCGTGCGGCAGTAGGGTGGGGCCTTCTGTCACTCACTGGGGAAGACGCATGACAAAAACAACAATGCGCGCCATCTTCAAACCGCAAGCGCTGGCCGCTGCGGTAGCCTTGGGCTGTTGTGCTCAGGCACACGCTATTTCATTCAACATCGGCGAAATCGAGGGGCAGTTCGATTCCTCGCTGTCCGTCGGCGCGAGCTGGGGCATGCGTGATGCCGACAAGGCTCTGGTGGGCACGGTCAATGGCGGCACCGGCCAGGCTTCGACGGGTGATGACGGACGCCTGAACTTCAAGAAAGGCGAGACCTTCTCCAAGATTTTCAAAGGTATCCACGACCTCGAATTGAAGTACGGCGATACCGGTGTGTTCGTCCGTGGCAAGTACTGGTACGACTTCGAGTTGAAGGACGAAGACCGCGAGTTCAAACAGATCAGTGACAACGGCCGCAAGGAAGGCTCCAAGTCTTCGGGCGCGCAGATCCTCGATGCGTTCGTCTATCACAACTACTCCATTGCCGATCTGCCGGGCACCGTGCGCGCCGGCAAACAGGTGGTCAGTTGGGGTGAAAGTACCTTCATCGGCAACTCGATCAACAGCATCAACCCGGTCGACGTTTCCGCGTTCCGGCGTCCTGGCGCGGAGATCAAGGAAGGCCTGATTCCGGTGAACATGCTGTTCGCTTCCCAGGGTCTGACCGATCAGCTGACGGTGGAAGGGTTCTATCAACTGGAGTGGGATCAGACGGTGCTCGACAACTGCGGCACCTTCTTCGGTGGTGACGTGGCGGCGGATGGTTGCAACACCGGTTACACCGTCGGCAGCCCTGCGATCGCCCCGTTGGCGCCGCTGGCGGCAGCCTTTGGCCAACCTATCCAGGTCTCTAGCGAGGGGGTGATCATTCCTCGCGGCGGCGATCGCGATGCCCGGGATTCGGGGCAGTGGGGCACGGCCCTGCGCTGGCTCGGTGACGACACCGAATACGGCCTCTATTTCATGAACTATCACAGTCGCACGCCGACCGTCGGCACCACCACCGCCGGGCTGTCAACACTGGCCAGTCTGCCGGGCATGGTCACTACCGCCAACCGTCTGGCCCCGGGTAGCGGTTCGGGCCTGGCCCGAAGCGTGATGCTCGGGCGCGGCCAGTACTACCTCGAATACCCGGAAGACATTCGTCTGTATGGCGCGAGCTTCTCCACCACGTTGCCCACCGGTACTGCCTGGACCGGCGAAATCAGCTACCGGCCCAACGCTCCGGTGCAGCTCAACACCACTGACCTGACCCTGGCGTTGCTCAACCCGATCGCCGGCGGCGCGGCATCGCCGATCGCGACCACGGCAGGTGCCGACAACACCGGTTATCGCCGCAAGGAAATCACTCAGGTCCAAAGCACCCTGACGCACTTCTTCGATCAAGTGCTGGGCGCCCAACGCCTGACTCTGGTCGGTGAAGCAGCGGTGGTACGGGTCGGTGGTCTGGAGTCGAAAAGCGAGCTGCGTTACGGCCGCGATTCGGTCTATGGCCAGTACGGTTTCGGTGGCGATACCGACGGCTTTGTCACTTCCACCTCCTGGGGCTACCGCGCCCGGGCGATCCTCGATTACGCCAACGTGATCGGCGGGATCAACCTCAAACCCAACCTGTCCTGGTCCCATGACGTCGCCGGTTACGGCCCCAACGGGCTGTTCAACGAAGGCGCCAAGGCGGTCAGCGTCGGTGTCGATGCCGATTACCGCAACACCTATACCGCGAGCCTCAGTTACACCGACTTCTTCGGCGGTGACTACAACGTCCTCGAAGACCGCGACTTCCTGGCGCTGAGCTTCGGCGTGAACTTCTGATCTGGCTGAGAAGGATGATGTTAATGCGCAAGATGATTCTGCAATGCGGCGCCCTGGCCCTGAGTCTGCTGGCCACCAACGTGATGGCGGCGGTCTCGCCGGAAGAAGCCAACAAGCTCGGCGCCACACTCACGCCGCTGGGCGCCGAGAAGGCCGGCAACGCCGATGGCTCGATCCCGGCCTGGACCGGTGGCATCCCGAAAAACGCCGGCGCAGTCGACAGCAAAGGCTTTCTGGCCGACCCGTTCGTCAGTGAAAAACCGCTGTTCACCATCACCGCCGCGACCGTCGACAAGTACAAGGACAAGCTTTCGGATGGCCAGGTGGCGATGTTCAAACGCTACCCGGAAACCTACAAGATCCCGGTCTATTCGAGCCATCGTACCGTAGGCCTGCCGGCGGAAATCTACGAGTCGGCCAAGCGCAGCGCGCTGAATGTGAACAGCATCAACGACGGTAACGGCCTGGCCAATTTCACCGGCAACCGCTACTACGCGTTCCCGATTCCGAAGAACGGCGTCGAAGTGCTGTGGAACCACATTACCCGTTACCACGGCGGTAATCTGCGACGCATCATCACTCAGGTGACCCCGCAAACGAACGGCAGTTACACGCCGATCCGCTTCGAGGAAGAGATCGCTGTACCGCAATTGATGAAGGACCTGGATCCGGAAAAAGGCGCCAACGTGCTGACCTTCTTCAAACAGTCGGTGACCGCGCCGGCGCGGCTGGCGGGTAACGTGCTGCTGGTGCATGAAACCCTCGATCAGGTGAAAGAGCCGCGTCTGGCGTGGATCTACAACGCCGGTCAACGTCGTGTGCGTCGCGCGCCGCAAGTGGCCTACGACGGGCCGGGCACCGCCGCCGATGGTCTGCGTACATCGGATAACTTCGACATGTTCTCCGGCGCGCCGGATCGCTACGACTGGAAACTGATCGGCAAAAAGGAAATGTACATCCCCTACAACAGCTACAAACTCGACTCGCCGAGCCTCAAGTACGATGACGTGGTGAAGGCTGGGCACATCAACCAGGACCTGACCCGCTACGAATTGCACCGGGTCTGGGAAGTGGTCGGTACGGTCAAGCCGAGCGAGCGGCACATCTACGCCAAGCGCCACATGTACCTCGACGAAGACAGCTGGCAAGTGGCGCTGGTGGATCACTACGACGGTCGCGGTCAACTCTGGCGGGTGGCCGAAGGTCACGCTCAGTATTACTACGATCACCAGACTCCGGCCTACACCCTAGAGGCGCTCTACGACATCATTGCTGGCCGATACATTGCCTTGGGAATGAAGAACGAAGAGAAGCACAGTTTCGAGTTTGGCTTCGACGCCAAGTCCGCGGACTACACCCCGTCGGCCCTGCGCGCCGAGGGCGTTCGGTAAGGGATATCTCCATCTCTGTAGGAGCGAAGCTTGCTCGCGAAGAACGATAACGCGGTGTGCCAGCCATACCGCCTTCGCGGGCAAGTCGGATCGCCGCACCGCTCGCTCCTACGATAAAGCGAAAAGCGATTCAAACGCCTGACTTTTTATGGTTGCCGATCAGCGTCCTGAATACTTCTCAACAAGCGGTTTGGAGAGGGCTAGGGTGGCCGCACAATTATAAAAAAGGCACGCCGCAATGACCGCCATGACTCCATGTCTGGACCGTTCTGGATTCCTGCCCCGCCTGTCCTCTCATCACCTTTCGCGGGCTCGTTTGAGCGAGCCGTTACTGGCCTCCACAGCCCGGGTGAGATTACTCTGCGCACCCGCCGGCAGTGGCAAGAGCGCGCTGCTCGCCGAATGCCTGTTGCAGGCGCCAACCCAATGCCGAGTGCATTGGTTGGCATTGTCTGGGGTGGCATCGAGCGCGACGGACTTTTGTCATCGTCTGGCAGACACCTTGGGGCTGCCCATATCGGGTGAAACCGAATTGCTCGGCTATCTGGCGCGATTGCAGACACCGACCTGGCTGTTTCTCGATGACTATTGCCGCCTGCCGAACCCGGAGCTGGACTCGCTGCTGGATCGCATGTTGGCGATCAGCAGTCCGATGCTGACTTGGTGGCTGGGTGCTCGCCGTCGGCCGCCCTGCAACTGGCCAAGGTTGCTGCTTGATGATGAGTTGTACGAGTGCGAGAGCGCTTCGCTGGCGTTTACTTCGGGTGAAGTCGAGCAGATATTGCAGCCCTGGATACCGGAACAGGCCAGCAAGGTGGCCAGTCGAATCATTCAGCGCACTGGCGGCTGGTGTGCCGGTGTACGGATTGCATTGCTGCAAAAGTGCGACTGGTCACGTCAGGACAAACCCCTGGGACGGGCGGACACCTTGCTCGATTACCTGGAGCATGAGTTGTTCAGCTCGCTGACGGCTGAGTTGAGCGAGGCCTGGCGCGTACTGGCCCACTTGCCACGCTTCAATGCCCCGCTGTGCGATCACCTGTTCGGGGCCGGGGAGGGCGCTCAATACTTGCGGACCTTGCAAGCGCTGGGCTGTTTTATCGAACCTTGGCGCGACTCCATCGACTGGCTACAGATTTTCACCCCGTTCACCCAGTTGTTGCGCGACGAACAATGGCCGGCGGGACGCTCCTGGCATCGGCGTGCCTGCCAGTGGTTCTGTGCCGAACAGGACTGGAAATCGGCCTTTGAACAGGCGTTGCTCGCTGAGGAATACGAAGTGGCGGTCAGCCTGTTGCAGCACTTCAGTTTCGAGCATTTGTTCGAGGAGCAGACGGTGGTGCTGTTGCTGCGTTTGCATGAGCAGCAAGGTGAGGAACTGACGCTGGGCAGCCCGCAGTTGGTCGGATTGATTACAGCTGCGCTGTTGTTCGCCGGGCGCTTCGAACAGGCCACTGCCTGCATTGCTCATTTGGCGCATTTCACGCCTCAACCCTCGGCGGTGCTTCAGCGTCAATTGATTGCCCGCTGGCAGGCCCTGCAGGGTTGGTTACTGCATTTACAGGGACGAATGGAGACTTCACGCGCGCACTTCCTTGACGCGTTGAATGCGCTCGATCCCGAATGCTGGACAGCACGCCTGATGTGTTTGTCCGGTCTGACGCAACAGGCATTGCTAAGGGGCGAACTTGATGTGGCGCAAGCCCATAACCGCGAGGCACTATGCCTGGCGCGGGCGCAAGGTTCGCTGGTGTTCGAGGGCTTGATCGAACTCGATCATGCGCAATTGCTGGAGCAACGGGGCGCGGCGGTGCGGGCCGAAAGTCTGCTTTGCGACATCGATGAATTGCTTCGCCAGCGTTCCGACCGACCTGCGCCCTTGTTGGGGCGAATTGCGTTGCGGCGTGGGCGGTTGGCCCTGTGCGTGGGCGCAGACGAGCGCGCTGCCGAGTTCTTTCAGGCGGGTCTGGACGATTGCTCGCGCAATCACGACAAGCGCGTGTTGTATGGGTTTCTGGGTCAGGCCCAATTAGCTGCCAACAAGGGCGATTACGCCCAGGCATTCGTCCGGTTGCGCGACGCTGAGCGGCTGATGCAGCAACGGCATATCCCAGACACCGTCTACCGCGGTGTTCTGCTGCAAGTCAGCAGTCAGCTCTGGCTGCAACAAGGTCGCCCGGAACTGGCACACGAGGCCCTGAGCCGCGTGTTGCGTCACTATCGCGGGCCGAATGCTCGGCAGGCGCCGCCGGCGACCCTGGAATTGATTGCGCGGGTCGAATATCAGTTGGTGCTGGCAGAGACCTATCTGCAACAGGCGAAAAATCCGCTGGATCAGCTCAACTCCTTGCTCGATCACGCGCAACGTCATGCCATGCTGGCGCTGGAAGCCGAATTGCACTTTGCGATCGCCGAAGTGGCGGACCTTATCCGCGAAGCCACGCTGGCCAGGTCGGCACTGGAGGCAGGTCTGGAACGGGTGAGCCGCTGCAACTTGCAACAGGCATTGCGCGAATTGCGCCTGCGCCAGCCGAGCCTGCTGTGCCGATTGGTTGAAGATGAACAATTGAATCCCGCCGCGATGGATGCCAACCCGCTGAGCGGGCGAGAACTTGAAGTGTTGGGTCTGATCGCCCTAGGCAACTCGAATCAGCAGATTGCCGAGCAATTGTTTATTTCATTGCATACGGTGAAGACTCATGCGCGACGAATACATAGTAAATTGGGCGCAGAGCGTCGGACGCAAGCCGTTGCTACGGCGAAGAAGTTAGGGCTGATATCGAAAGCTTGATTACAGGGCGGAAGATAAAAGTAGTGAATGTTGATGTAATGAATTCAAACACACCGTCGCGTGCATTAATCACAATTTTAACTAATATGCCTGTCAGCGCCTGAAAGTCAGTTGCTATCAATTATTAATAATGGAGTTCTAAATCATGGAAGATCTGAATATTGATCGGGTGCGTGCCATTCTGCATGCAAAAGTAAGTGGGCGTGGAATCGATGTTGATAAGGTCTATATCAACGGCGCGCAACCCCCTGATAATCAGTTGGTCACGTATTCTCAAACATTGGTATGGGCATTATTTCTACGGTTACAGGACGGCGAGGTTCCGTATTTCGAAGGTGAGCATTTGGGGCTTTTTTCCGAAGCTTATACATTCGATCCGCAGTATCGTTTTAAAGGGCTGGAGTTTGACGAAGTCAATGGGCTGGGTGAAAGTATGGCGAAGATTTTTCTGGCTGAATCGGTGATGTAATGAAAAGCGGTCGTGCGAACGTATGTTCATGCACAACCGCTTTTTTATGCTGTCGGACCCACAGGTTCAAACCCCATTCGCCAACTAACGGCGCGGGTGGCGGATAACAAGCGTTGTGCTGCAGGGCCATTTTCATCGGCGTGAAACAATGAGGTCGGGCCGACGATGGTCAGCACCGCCGCTACCTGGCCGACCGCATTGAACACCGGTGCCGACAACGCATCCACGCCGGGCATCAGCAAACCGTGAACATGGTGCAGACCGCGTTCGCGAATCTGCTCGCACAATGTGGCGTAAATTTGCTCATCGGCCAACGGATGAACGTCGACGGCGCGCACTTCGAGATTGCGCAATTCATCCGTTTCCCGGTGTGGCAAATAGGCACTGAACACCAGCCCCGTCGATGAGCTGAGCAAAGGTAAAACCGAGCCCAATTGTGTGACCACCGTCACCGCGCGCACTGCCGGTTCGATGTGCACCACTGTCGCGCCCTGATTGCCCCATACCGCCAAAAAACAGGTTTCGTTCAGCTCGTCTCGCAACTCGGCCAAGGGCAGGGCGGCGACTTTCAGCACGTCCATACTGTTCAGGGCAGCCAGACCGACTCGAAGCGCTTCACGGCCGAGGCCATAGTGGTTGGTGGCGGTGTTCTGCTCGGCAAAACCGCTGGCGATCAGCGCCTGTAAATAGCGGTGAACCTTGCTCGCCGGCATCTGCACGTGTTCGGCCAGGCGCGACAACGAGGTCGACGGCGACAGCTCGGCAAGCGCCTTGAGGATGTCGGTGCCGACCTCGGCTGAGCGGACTTTCTGTTTACCGTTGCTTTCGCTGGTCATGGAGGCGGTGTGATCCCGGGACGAATGGCCGTCTTTATAGCTTGACGGTCAATACCAATCAAATTACGTTATGCGTAATTGAATTACGATAAAAATAACCCAGGCGTGCCAAGACCTCTTCAGCAGAGTGACAGGCCATTGCCTACTCCCGTTCAGGAGGCTCCATGAACCTCGATTCAACGGCGCCAGCGCTGGCTTATCAGTCAGGCTTTGGCAACGAATTCAGCAGCGAAGCGTTGCCCGGCGCACTGCCCGTCGGCCAGAACTCCCCACAAAAAGCCCCATACGGCCTGTACACCGAACTGTTCTCCGGCACGGCCTTTACCATGGCTCGCAGCGAAGCGCGGCGGACCTGGATGTACCGCATTCAGCCGTCGGCCAATCATCCGGCATTCGTCAAACTGGAGCGGCAACTGGCCGGCGGCCCATTGGGTGAAGTAACCCCCAATCGCCTGCGCTGGAACCCTTTGGACATTCCGACCGAACCCACCGATTTCATCGACGGGCTGGTGAGCATGGCTGCCAACTCGGGCGCGGAAAAACCGGCCGGGATCAGCATTTATAACTACCGCGCCAACCGTTCAATGGAACGGGTGTTTTTCAATGCCGACGGCGAACTGTTGCTGGTGCCGGAACTGGGCCGCTTGCGCATCGCGACCGAACTGGGCGTGCTGGAGCTTGCGCCACTGGAAATCGCCGTGTTGCCTCGCGGGCTGAAATTCCGCGTCGAACTGCTCGATCCGCAAGCCCGTGGCTACATCGCCGAAAATCACGGCGCGCCGCTGCGCCTGCCGGATCTTGGGCCTATCGGCAGTAATGGCCTGGCCAACCCGCGAGACTTCCTGACGCCGGTGGCCCATTACGAAAACCTCAAGCAACCGACCACCCTGGTGCAGAAATTCCTCGGTCAATTGTGGGGTTGTGAGCTCGACCATTCGCCGCTGAACGTGGTCGCCTGGCACGGCAATAACGTGCCGTACAAATATGACCTGCGCCGTTTCAACACCATCGGCACGGTCAGTTTCGATCACCCGGATCCGTCGATTTTCACCGTCCTGACCTCGCCGACCAGCGTGCACGGTCTGGCCAACCTGGACTTCGTGATCTTTCCGCCACGCTGGATGGTCGCTGAGAAAACTTTCCGTCCGCCGTGGTTCCACCGCAACCTGATGAATGAATACATGGGCCTGATCCAGGGCGAATACGATGCCAAGGCCGAAGGTTTCGTACCCGGCGGCGCCTCGTTGCACAGCTGCATGAGTGCCCACGGCCCCGACGGCGAGACCTGCACCAAGGCGATCAACGCTGAACTGGCGCCGGCTAAAATCGATAACACCATGGCCTTCATGTTCGAGACCAGCCAAGTGTTACGCCCGAGCCGATTCGCCCTGGATTGCCCGCAACTGCAAAACAATTACGACGCCTGCTGGGCCACGCTGCCCGCCACTTTCGATCCGACCCGGAGATAACCCATGACTCAGACTTCCATCACTCGTAGCTGGGTTGCCTCCGCCAACGGCCACGCGGATTTTCCGCTGCAAAACCTGCCGTTGGGCGTGTTCAGCGTGAAGGGCACCGCGCCGCGCAGTGGCGTGGCCATCGGCGAGCATATCTTTGATCTGGAAGCGGCACTGGATGCCGGCCTGTTCGATGGCATTGCGAAGAAAGCAGTCGAAGCCACCCGTGGCGGTCAATTGAATGCGTTCTTCGAATTGGGCCGCGATGCTCGTGTCGCTTTGCGCGAACGTCTGCTGGAACTGTTTGCCGAAGGCAGCACCCTGCACGGCAAGATCGAAGCCCAAGGCGCCAAACTGCTGCCGCTGGCGGCGAATTGCGAAATGCACCTGCCGGCGAAGATCAACGATTACACCGACTTCTACGTCGGCATCGAGCACGCGCAGAATGTCGGCAAACTGTTCCGCCCGGACAACCCGTTACTGCCGAACTACAAGTACGTGCCAATCGGCTACCACGGCCGCGCCTCGACCATTCGCCCGTCCGGCACTGACGTTCGTCGGCCGAAAGGCCAGACCCTGCCGGCCGGCCAGACCGAGCCGACGTTTGGCCCGTGCGCCCGTCTGGACTATGAACTGGAACTGGGTATCTGGATCGGTCAGGGCAACGCGATGGGCGACTCCATCGCCATTGGTGACGCCGCCGACCACATCGCCGGTTTCTGCCTGCTCAACGACTGGTCGGCGCGGGACATCCAGGCCTGGGAATACCAACCGCTGGGTCCGTTCCTGTCCAAGAGTTTCATCACCAGCATTTCCCCGTGGGTGGTGACGGCCGAAGCGCTGGAGCCGTTCCGTCGTGCCCAGCCTACGCGCCCGGAAGGCGATCCGCAGCCGTTGCCGTACCTGTTCGACAAACGTGACCAGGCCGCCGGTGCCTTCGACATCGAACTCGAAGTGCTGCTGCTGACCGAATCGATGCGCGAGCAAAATCTGCCAGCCCATCGCCTGACCCTCAGCAACACCCAACACATGTACTGGACCGTTGCACAACTGGTTGCGCACCACAGCGTCAACGGCTGCCAGTTGCAGGCCGGTGATCTGTTCGGTTCTGGCACGCTGTCGGGCCCTGAAAACGGTCAGTTCGGCAGCCTGCTGGAAATCACCGAAGGCGGTAAAAAGCCGATCGAACTGGCGTCGGGCGAGGTGCGGAAATTCCTTGAGGACGGCGACGAAATCATTCTGCGCGCGCGTTGCAGCCGCGAGGGTTTTGCTTCCATCGGTTTCGGCGAGTGCCGCGGCAAAGTGCTGCCAGCACGCTAAGAGGATCGGGTCATGGAACTCTATACCTACTACCGTTCGACCTCGTCTTACCGGGTGCGTATCGCGCTGGCGTTGAAGGGGCTGGATTACCAGGCGCTGCCAATCAACCTGATCGCCCCGCAAGGTGGCGAACATCGGCAGTCGACGTACCTGGGCATCAATCCGCAAGGCCGGGTGCCAGCCTTGCGCACCGATGAAGGCGAGTTGCTGATCCAGTCACCGGCGATCATCGAGTACCTGGAGGAGCGTTATCCACAGGTGCCATTGCTGTCCAAAGACTTCGCCGCCCGCGCCCATGAGCGTGGCGTGGCGGCGGTGATTGGTTGCGATGTTCATCCGCTGCACAACGTCAGCGTGCTCAACAAGCTGCGCCAGTTGGGGCACGATGAGCCACAGGTGGTTGAGTGGATCGGTCACTGGATCAGCCAAGGGTTGGCGACGGTGGAGCAATTGATCGGTGATACCGGTTATTGCTTTGGCGATCAACCGGGGCTGGCGGACGTTTATTTGATCCCGCAGTTGTATGCGGCCGAGCGCTTCAATATTCCACTGGACGCCTACCCGCGAATTCGTCGAGTGGCAGCGCTGGCAGCGACACACCCTGCATTCTTCCTGGCGCATCCGGCGAACCAGCCGGATACCCCTTAAAACTTCACATCGACCCAATGTGGGAGCGAGCCTGCTCGCGATTGAATGTGCCGCCGTCTTCGCGAGCAGGCTCGCTCCCACAAAGGGATGCGATTAATGGACGATGGCATTGGGCGGCAAATGCCCCAGCCGTTCAGTCAGGCGAATCCGCTGGATCGGATCGTCACTGAGCAGCAGCGCATGCTCCAGGTCAAAGCGCTCGGCATTCGGGCAGTCCAGTCGTTGATAGAGGCTGGCTCGGGCCAGATAGTCGGAGGCGCTGGCGTTGCCCAATTCAAGCACACGTTCGGCGTCGATCAGGGCGTCGATATAATCGTCATTCGTGAGGTACAACTGGCGCAGGTTGCGCGACAGCCGTTGCAGCATCTGCACCGGTTCGGCGGTCTGCAAATGCTCGGTGCTGAGCTTCATGTTCGGGCCGTACTGGCGTTGCAGCAGTTCACGGCAATCATTGGGGTACAACCGCCGCCCGCCGCAGGGGTCGAGCAGATGATCGGCACCTTGCACTCGCAGCAGGAAATGCCCGGGAAAGTTGACCCCGACCATGGGAATCTCCAGCCTTCTGGCCAGTTCCAGTGCAATCAGGCCCAGTGCCAACGGCTGGCCTCGCCGACGTTCCAGCACTTTATGGAGCAACGCCACTTGCGGACGCAAGGGCGTGAAGTCGTCCTGAGCGAACCCCAGGTCATTCATTCGCCGCAACAACGGTTGGGCCAACTCACTCACCGGCAGCATCGGCAACCCGTAGCTGACCCGCTGTTGCAGGTCCTTGAAGTCCGCCAGTACCGTCTCGGGATCCAGTTCCTTATCGTGTTCGACGGCCATCCACAGCGCCGCCTCGAACAGCGCGGGCGGTGATTGTTGCAGACAGTCGAAAAAACGTTGGCGCGGGGTCATCAAAATCTCCGGAGAATGCCTCGTTTTAGCCCCGTCACAGGCTTTCGTCCAGTGCTGCACACAGGCGATAACAGGTTATGTCCGAAAGCGTTCAAAGCGGGGCCGCTTATTCCGGCGCGCTTCTGCAATTTTTGTGCGCAAGCCTATACTGGCGACTACAAGAAGTGATTCGGGAGCCCTACGATGTTCGCTCTCATGCAAAGCACTCGCCTTGAATCGCTGCACCTGAGCGTCGATCCGGTCACCGGGTTGAAGGCGGTGATTGCCATCCACAACAGCCGTCTGGGACCTGCCCTGGGCGGGTGTCGTTACCTTGCCTACCCCAGCGATGAAGCCGCGATCGAGGACGCCGTGCGCCTTGCCCAAGGCATGAGCTACAAGGCGGCCCTGGCCGGCCTGGCTCAGGGCGGTGGCGTTGCGGTGATTGTTCGCCCGGCCCATGTGGAAAACCGCGCCGCGCTATTTGAAGCCTTCGGGCGCTGGATTAACGAACTCGACGGTCGCTACATCACCGCCATTGACGCCGGCACCTCGGTGGCGGACATGGATTGCATCGCCCAACAGACTCAATTCGTCACCAGCACCACTGCCGCCGGTGACCCTGCACCGCACGCCGCCATGGGTGTCTTCGCTGGCATCCGCAGCACTGCCATGGCCCGCTTGGGCAGCGATAATCTCAAAGGCTTGCGCATAGCCATTCAAGGTTTGGGCAATGTCGGCTATGCCTTGGCCGAACAGCTACACGCGGCCGGTGCGGAACTGCTGGTCAGCGACATCGATCATGGCAAAGTGCAGTTGGCGATGGAACAGTTGGGCGCTCATCCGATCGCCAACGATGCGCTGCTCAGCACACCGTGCGACATACTCGCGCCCTGCGGCCTGGGCGGTGTGCTTAACAGCAACAGTGTGTCGCAACTGCGTTGCGCGGCGGTCGCCGGTTCGGCAAACAACCAATTGATCCATCTGGAAGTCGCCGATCAGCTGGAACGCCGGGGCATTTTGTATGCGCCAGATTACGTGATCAATGCCGGCGGGCTGATCTACGTGTCGCTCAAACACCGCGGGGAAGAGCTGACGACCATCACCGCGCATCTGTCGAAAATCAGTTCACGGCTGACCGAAGTCTTCGCCCATGCCCAGGCGGAAAAACGTTCCCCGGCCCGGGTGGCGGATGAGTTGGCGGAGAAAGTGCTGTACCGGTGAAACGTCAAACCGATACCGAAAAAGGAGTGAGCGCCTATCCGGCCAACTTGCTCCCCAAGCCCTGCGTCACAAGCGTCGGGCCTGACACATGCACGCCGACTCCCGCGTGCCAGGAGCCCTGTGATGCTTCACAAGGTTGAGTTGCCCTACACCCGTTTTTTATCCCCTGATGGCCAGTTACTCGGCAATCTTCCCGACTGGGCCGACGATTTCAATCTGCTGACACGCCTGTATCGGCAGATGGTCCTGACCCGCCTTTTCGATCAGAAAGCTGTCGCCTTGCAACGCACCGGGCGCATCGGCACGTATGCGCCAACCTTGGGCCAGGAAGCCATTGGCGTCGCGGTCGGCAGCCTGATGCACGCCGAAGATGTACTGATCCCGTATTACCGCGACACCGCCGTGCAATTGATGCGCGGCGTGCGCATGGAAGAAATCCTTTTGTACTGGGGCGGCGATGAGCGTGGCAGCGACTTTTCCGACCCAGCGGTGGCCGAAGATTTCCCGATTTGCGTGCCGATTGCCACCCAGGCCCTGCATGCCTGCGGCGTCGCCAGCGCCTTCAAAATCCGTGGCGAGCATCGAGTCGCCGTCACCACCTGTGGCGACGGCGGAACCAGCAAAGGTGATTTCCTCGAAGCCCTCAACGTCGCGGGCGCCTGGCAGTTGCCGGTGGTGTTTGTGATCAACAACAACCAATGGGCGATCTCGGTACCGCGACGAATCCAGTGCGGCGCTCCGACCCTGGCGCAGAAAGCCATTGGCGCCGGCTTCCACGGCGAGCAAGTCGACGGCAATGACATGCTCGCCGTTTACGACCGCGTGCAAGCGGCCCTCGATCGGGCGCGTCATGGTAAAGGCCCGGTGTTGCTTGAATGCCTGAGCTATCGACTCGGCGATCACACCACGGCTGACGATGCCACGCGTTATCGATCAGCGGACGAGGTCAAGCAAGCCTGGCTCGAAGAACCGATCAAACGGCTGCAACGTTTCATGGCCGGGCAGGGCGTGTGGGACGAAGGCCGTGAACAGGCATTGATCAGCGAATGTCAGGGCTTGGTGCAGCAGGCTGTGGATAACTTCGAAGCGGCGGGCCTGCAGGCGCCGGAATCGGTGATCGATCATGTCTATGCCCAGTGGCCGCAAGCCCTGGCCGAACAGCGTGAAGAGTTTCTCGAACGGGTGGCGCGCCGGACGGGAGGTTCAGGCCATGAGTAACGGCAAGGTGCCGCTGCTGGAAGCGGTGAATCTGGCGTTGCATCGGGCCATGAGCGAAGACGAAAACGTCATCGTCCTCGGTGAAGATGTCGGCGTGAACGGTGGCGTGTTCCGCGCCACGCTGGGCCTGCGCGACAGCTTTGGTTTCAAGCGGGTGATCGACTCGCCGCTGGCCGAAACCATGCTCGGCGGGCTGGTGGTAGGCATGGCCGCCCAAGGCCTGAAACCGGTGGTGGAAATCCAGTTCATGGGTTTCATCTACGCCACCATGGAGCACCTGGTGTCCCACGCCAGCCGCATGCGCAACCGCACGCGCGGGCGGATCACCTGCCCGATGGTGATGCGCACGCCGATGGGCGCAGGGATTCGCGCGCCGGAGCATCACAGCGAAAGCACCGAAGCCCTGTTCGCGCATATTCCGGGGTTGCGGGTGGTGATCCCGTCCTCGCCGGCCCGGGCCTATGGCTTGTTGCTCGCGGCCATCGACGACCCGGACCCGGTGATCTTTCTCGAACCGACCCGACTCTATCGAATGAACCCACAACCGCTGCTGGATGACGGTAAACGCTTGCCGCTGGACAGCTGTTTCACCTTGCGTGAAGGCAGCGACATTACCTTGATCAGTTGGGGCGCCAGCGTGATGGAAACCCTGCAAGCCGCCACGCAACTGGCCGAGCGGGGCGTCTCGGCGGAAGTGATCGACGTTGCCAGTATCAAACCGTTGGACCTCGACACGATGGAGGCCTCGGTGCGCAAGACCGGTCGCTGCGTGATCGTGCATGAAGCGCCACGCTCCTGCGGGGTCGGCGCGGAAATCGCCGCCAGTCTCTACGAACGGGCATTTCTGGAGTTGCAGGCACCGATCCAGCGAGTCACCGCGCCAGACATTCCGCCGCCGCTGTATCGACTTGAATCGCTGTACATGCCCAGCGTCGAAGACATTCTTCATGCTTGTGACATCGTGCTGCACCACCCCTGAAGAAACGCCTGACAGAGGAGGTTGCGATGAAATATTTCAAACTGCCAGATCTGGGCGAAGGCTTGCAGGAGGCGGAAATCGTCCGCTGGCACGTCAAGGTCGGCGATACCGTCAAGGCTGATCAATTGCTGGTGTCAGTGGAAACCGCCAAGGCGCTGGTGGACATTCCCGCGCCTTATGACGGCGTGGTGGCGAAAACATTCGGTAGCGAGGGCGACATTCTTCATGTGGGTGAGCCTTTGCTCGGTTACGAAGGCGAAGCGGATGCGGGCACTGTGGTCGGACGCCTTGAGGGCGGCGGCACGAATCAGGAAGATGCATTTTTCATCGGCGCTGCGCCTTCGACGCGTGAGCATTTGGCGAACCGTGCCACGCCGGCGGTGCGTCAACTGGCTCGGCAGCTCGGTGTTGAACTGAGTGGGTTGACGGGCTCCGGCCAGGACGGCCAGATCACCCGCAGTGACGTGGAAAATGCGGCCCAGACGGAACGCGAACGCTTCGGCGGCGAGAAGCTGCGCGGCGTGCGACGCAGCATGGCACTGAACATGGCCAGGTCCCATGCCGAAGTGGTGCCGGTGACGATTTTTGGGGATGCCGATCTGCATCGTTGGGGGCAGGCGCGAGAACCATTGATTCGTCTGGCCAAGGCCATGGCGGCGGCCTGCGCCGTAGAACCGGTGCTCAACAGCGCCTTCGATGGCAAAACCCTGGCGCTCAAACAACACGAACGGCTTGACCTGGGCATTGCCGTGGATACGCCGGACGGCTTGTTCGTGCCGGTGTTGCGCGATGTCGGTCAGCGCACGGCGGCGGATTTGAAAGAAGGTGTGATGCGCCTGCGCGCCGACGTGCAGGCGCGCTCGATCCCGCCTCAGGAAATGATGGGCGCGACCCTGACCCTGTCGAACTTCGGCACTTTGTTTGGCCGCTACGCCAACCCGGTGGTGGTACCGCCGCAAGTGGCGATCCTCGCCGCCGGGGCGATCCGCGATGAGCCGGTGGCGGTCGAGGGGGCGGTGGTGGTGCATCCGATCCTGCCGCTGTCCCTGACCTTCGATCACCGGGTGGTCACCGGTGGCGAGGCGGCGCGGTTCTTCAAAGCGTTGGTCGAGGCGCTGGAACAACCCTAGACCCAGGTTTCCCGCAGGCATGAAAAAGGCCCTGAGCCATTTGACTCAGGGCCTATTCAATTCGGGCATTGCTTATTTTGGTGTCTTGGCAGCTTTGGCTGGCTTGGTCGGCTCAGCGTCGGCTACTTCAACAGGTGCAGCTGCTTCAACAGGTTCAGTGACCTCGGCGGGTACATTCAGCAGTTCGGACAGTGCGTCCGGCTGGCTCTTGAATGCCTTGGCGAATACATCACGGTTCTTCGCCATGTAAATCCCGGCTTCTTCCACTTGCTGTTCGGTCAGGGACGGAACGGCTTTTTGCAACACTTCAGCCAGCAATTCAGCCAGTTCGAGCATTTTGTCATGACGGTCAGCTTCGGCTTTATCCATGAACAAGCGCTCCAGATCTCGGCTGCTGCGGTATACCACTTCGACGGCCATTCACCACCTCACATGCCTTCACATTAGTTGTCTGTTTCGACTACTGTATTTATATACAGCGAAAAGGATAAGCGAATCCCTGCGGTTTGGGTAGTGGCTTTTGAATGTAGACCGAATTCGGGGTTTGTCATTCGCGGGCAAGCCTCGCTCCTACAAGGATCACCGCTGAACCCTGTAGGAGCGAGGCTTGCCCGCGAAGGCGTCCGTCCTGACGCCACCAACGTGTCTCATATCACGCACTCATCATCTCAACCAACAACCTCTGGCCTTTTTTCTGCATGCAGAACAACCGTCACGTCCAACCCGCATCATCCGCTCGAACCGAGCTAAGGAACCATCATCGTGAAAATCAACTGGGCCGAGAACCTGCGGCAGAATGTGCATCAACTGGCCGAGTCCCTGGGCAACCTGTTCGTCGAGACCTTCCACTACCTGGCACTGTTCGCCATCGGTGCGGTGACCGCCTGGGCGGCGGTGATGGAATTTCTCGGGATGCTCGAACAGGGGCACATCAAGATCGATGACATCTTGCTGCTGTTCATCTACCTGGAACTGGGGGCGATGGTCGGGATTTACTTCAAGACCAACCACATGCCGGTGCGCTTCCTGATCTACGTGGCGATCACCGCACTGACGCGACTGCTGATCTCCAACGTCTCGCACCACAACCCGCCGGACTTGGGAATCATCTACCTGTGCGGCGGGATTCTGCTGCTGGCGTTTGCGATTCTGGTGGTGCGTTACGCCTCGTCGCAATTTCCTTCGGTGAAGATCGAACACCCGCAACGCAAGATCGGTGCGGGTTCCGGTGAGCATCCCGAAGTGGAGAAGGGCGAGATTTAAAGCCCCATTGAAGGTCGGGGCCGGGATTTGACCAAGGGCGGCGGCGGGTTGCGATTGTCGCCGTCGGTCATGGCTTCGAGAATGGCCACGGCGCTGTGGCCCTGTTCGATGGCGATGCCGAATTGAATGCTTTGCACCAGGCGTTTGAGGCGCTTGGGATCATTGCGCTGTTCGGCGCTGATCATCCGTTTGGCCACCACGCGGCCACTTTGGGAGAGGGTCAGCATGATGCTGCCGTCCAGCCCCTGAATGCTCAGGTTGATTTGATAATCCGGTGCAAAGGCATCGGTAATGAGTTGAAAGGGGTTGTCCATGATGCGTCACCGCCTGATTGAACGTGCAGTTGTTGACCGGCCGTGATCGGGATTAGTTCGCCACACCAGACCATCGGCCTTCCCTGTTCATGTACTTTCATCCGTGCAACGCAGGAGGCAAAGCAAGGGGCATGCCGGAAAAATTGTCGAACAATGAACACGGTAAAAAACGGCGGGCAACATGGCCTCACCTTCTTTTTGCCTGCCCGTTTCAGGGCATGAACGAGTAGATGATCGCAGACAGTGCAATCAAACCGACCCGCCACGAACACGTTTGAGGCCTGGATTTTATGCGACGGGCGCGCTGAGTCATCCGGGCGAGCGTGCGGTGCATGACTGGCTGGTGAAAGAGGCGGGGATTTTTCGTGATCTGCATCCGCTGGGGGCGGGTTGTGAGCAATTGTGACTGAAGAGCGGGGCGAGAGAACTCCCGACCTTAACAGCGCTTTTGCCCGTTGTCCGGCTTTTTTTTCGAATCAATATTTATCTTTTTTTAGGGGTTGAATTGTTCAGCGTACAGACCGATTGTGTAACCAAGAGGTCACGGTGATGACGCCCAAGGGGCTAGCTGACCGGCCTCTCGCGAGCTAGCTGAAATAAGGGAAGAACTATGCAAATCCAAGTCAATAGCGATAACCATATTCAAAGCAGCATCCGACTGGAGGAGTGGGTACGTACGACCATTGAGAGCACGCTCGAACGATACGAAGAGGACCTGACCCGCGTCGAGGTCCACCTGCGGGACGAGAACGGCGACAAGCCCGGTCCCCACGATATACGCTGTCAGCTGGAAGCGCGGCCAAAAGGCCACCAACCAATTTCTGTGACTCATAAAGCCGAAAACCTGGAACTGGCGATCGACGGTGCGGCCGAAAAACTCGAACATGCGCTTGAACATCTGTTCGGCAAACTGCGGGGCAAACCACGTGCCGCTGTGGTGCCGTTCGAAAGGCCTACCGCCGATGCGCTGCTGGAAGACGAGTTTCTCGAAAACGAACAGGCTGCGCTCAACGGCTGAGGCCTGATTCACTTTTTACCTTCCCATAGAAAACGGGTCTGCTTATGCAGACCCGTTTTGATTTGGGCGTCTCTATGGCGAGGGGCTTGCCCGCGAAGAGGCTGCTGCGCTAGCGCAAAAACGCCTGCCGATATTCCCCAGGCGTGCCCCCCAAAACCTGGCGAAACCGGTTGGTGAAATGACTCGCACTGGCAAATCCACAGGCCAACGCAATATCCCCTAACGGCTGCGACGTCGAACGCAATAACTCCCGCGCGCGGCTCAGTCGCCGGGCCAACACATACTGATGCGGCGGCAGGCCGAAGCTCACCCGGAACATCCGCGCAAAGTGGTATTCCGACAGTGCACATAGCCCCGCCATTTGCCCAAGGCTGATCGCTTCGGCCAACTGGTTATCGATGAATTCCATAAGTTGCCGCCGCTGATGTGCCGCCAACCCACCCTTGAGGCGCAAGCCCTGACGCATTCCGACTTGGCTGAGCAGCGTATGACTGATCAGTTCGTGGGCCAGACTGCTGGTCAGCAAACGTTCACCGGGCTCGTCCCAGTTGAGTGCGAGTAACTGCCGAAAGCGTTGCGCTTGTTGCGGGTCTTCAAGAAAGGTCTGTTCACGCAATTGCAATTCTCGGGGTTCGCGATCCAACAGCGTCACGCAGCCCAAGGCAAATTGTTCTGCGCTGAAATACAGGTGGGTCAGGCGAATGTCGCCGTTGATCACCCAGCCTGACTCGTGGTCGGCAGGCAGGATGCACAGTTTGTCCGGGGCGCCCTTGTTGTCCGGCTGTCCGCGGCGAAAGGTGCCAGTGCCGCCGGCGATGTAGCAGGAGAGGGTGTGATGGCTCGGAGCTTCGTAGTCCCGTGCATCGTGATGGTTGTTCCACAAAGCCGCAGCCATGCCGTCACCGAGCTCGGCGCTGTGCTCCAGGCGAGCATTGGGCGAGCGGTTGAGGGCTTGAAAGACTTGCAACGTTTCCAGTGCGGCCATGATCGGTTCTCTCCAACGCCTTGCATCCTACTCCGTAGACATTGGCCTGCCAGCCCAATGGCCGACAAAAGCGCAAGTTTATGCAAGTGCAAAAGGGTTTTGCGCCGGACACTGAAGGCCTATTCAGGAGTCTTCAACCATGAACATTTCGCTGTATCTATTGACTGTACTGATCTGGGGCACCACCTGGATTGCCTTGAAATGGCAATTGGGCGTGGTGGCCATTCCCGTGTCGATCGTCTATCGCTTCGGCCTTGCCGCACTGGTGCTGTTCGTGATGTTGCTGCTCAGCCGGCGCCTGCAAGTGATGAACCGTCGCGGGCATCTTATTTGCCTGGCGCAGGGCCTGTGCCTGTTCTGCATTAATTTCATGTGCTTCCTCACCGCCAGCCAATGGATCCCCAGCGGTCTCGTCGCCGTGGTGTTTTCCACCGCCACCCTGTGGAACGCCTTCAATGCGCGGGTGTTCTTTGGTCAGAAAATCGCGCGCAACGTGCTGATGGGCGGCGCGTTAGGCTTGCTCGGGCTTGGCCTATTGTTCTGGCCAGAGCTGGCTGGTCATACCGCCAGCCCCGAAACCTTGCTCGGGCTAGGTCTGGCATTGCTCGGAACCTTGTGCTTCTCGGCGGGCAATATGTTGTCGAGTCTGCAACAGAAGGCCGGCCTGAAACCCCTGACCACTAACGCCTGGGGCATGGCTTACGGCGCGGCGATGTTGACGGTGTGGTGCCTGGTCAAAGGCATCCCGTTCGACATGGAATGGAATGCCCGTTATATCGGCTCGTTGCTGTACCTGGTGATTCCAGGCTCGGTGATCGGTTTCACCGCCTACCTGACGCTGGTCGGGCGCATGGGGCCGGAGCGGGCGGCGTATTGCACCGTACTCTTTCCTGTGGTGGCGCTGAATGTGTCGGCATTTGTCGAAGGCTATCAATGGACGGCGCCGGCACTGTCTGGGCTGGTGCTGGTGATGTTGGGGAATGTGTTGGTTTTTCGCAAACCCGGGTCATTTCGATTGCACAGGGGTGCAAAAACGGCCTGATATATGGCCGTTCGCCAAGGCCTCATTTTTCGTTTTTTAGACTGATGTAAATGAGTGCGGGAAATATAAAGTCGAGTATCTGCGTCGCCCACTCGTTGTAGTTCCAGGCTTCCGATTGATCCATGTTGAACCATTCGACACCGACAACCTGGATGCAGATGTAGTAGACGAATATGGCTACCAATAGTCCAATCAGTGCAAATTTTTTAGCATCGTGGAACGCTTCGGTGCTGGCATTCAACTGTCGGTAAAGTTGATAGGTACCTATCAGGAAAAACACAGTGTAAATAACTTCGAGTGTAATGATGAACCAGTAGATTCGATGGTGAAGCATGGGTGAGGTGATCGCTCGGTAGCCATATTTCAGCTTGTCGCGGGTGGTGTCCATGCTCAGGATATGTGCGACATACTCATAGTTGGCAGGGTAGTCGGTCAAGTTGCTGTACATCATCAATAAGCCAAAAAAACTGATAAATGACATCAATGCCAGTTTGCTGATCCTGATGGTTTTCTGTGTTGTCAGATTGTTCAAGTTTAGACTCTCCAAATGAATGCTTGCCAAGGCAAGTGTTGAGGAGAGTTTATAGGTTGGGTTGCTAATTGGCGTGGTTACTCATTTGCAAGTTGTGTAAGTGCTTGTAGGGCGCGACAAGGATTGAACTAAGTGCGGGCAGAACGTTGAAACGCCTGCCCCAGTTTATTATTTGAAAACTTGTGGGTTTACCAGGTCCTGTGGACGCTCACCCAATAGCGCACTGCGTAAATTGGTCAGTGCGCGATTGGCCATGGCTTCACGGGTTTCGTGAGTCGCGGAGCCGATGTGCGGCAAAGTCACGGCGTTTTTCAGTTGGAACAGTGGAGATTCGGCCAGCGGTTCTTTTTCATAGACGTCCAGCCCGGCGCCGCGAATCCGATTGTTTTGCAGCGCTTCGATCAGCGCCGGTTCGTCCACTACGGGGCCGCGCGCGATGTTCACCAGAATGGCGCTCGGTTTCATCAGCGCCAGTTCACGGTGGCTGATCAGGTGCCTGGTTTTTTCGCTGAGCGGCACCACCAGGCAGACGAAATCGGCTTCGGCCAGCAACTGGTCGAGACTGCGAAACTGCGCGCCGAGTTCCTGTTCCAGTTCGATCTTGCGGCTGTTGCCACTGTAGATAATCGGCATGTTGAAGCCCAGCCGACCGCGGCGGGCAATGGCTGCGCCGATGTTGCCCATGCCGACTATCCCTAAGGTTTTGCCATGCACATCACTACCGAACAACGGAGCGCCGACGGTGGCTTGCCATTGGCCGGCCTTGGTCCAGGCGTCCAGCTCGGCGACCCGGCGGGCGCTGCTCATGAGCAAGGCGAAGGCCAGGTCGGCGGTGCTTTCGGTGAGGACGTCGGGGGTGTTGGTGAGCATGATCCCGCGTTCGTTGAAGTAGGCGAGGTCATAGTTGTCGTAGCCGACGGAGACGCTGGAAACCACTTCGAGTCTGGCCGCGTTCTCCAGTTGCGCGCGGCCGAGTTTGCGACCGACACCGATCAGACCGTGGGCGTGCGGCAGGGCTTCATTGAACTGGGCGTTGATGTCGCCGTTTTTCGGGTTCGGCACGATCACGTCGAAGTCTTGTTGCAGACGTTCGATCATCGGCGGGGTGATACGGCTGAAGGCGAGGACGGTTTTTTTCATTGGAGGCGGCTCGTCGGGCTTGGAGAATGCCAAGCACGCTAACATTCTTCCCGGACATTTTGCGAGTCTCGGACCGCCGGGTGTACGCCATCAAAACCTGTAGGAGCGAGCGGTGCGGCGATCCGACTTGCCCGCGAAGACGGCCTGACAGCCAACCAATTTCTTGCGGATCGTGCGCGATGGCGGTGTGTCAGGTGACATAGATGTTGAATGTTAGAAAGTCTTCGCGGGCAAGCCTCGCTCCTACAAGGGATCAGCTGTGTGGCGGTACGTCGATGTTATCCAGCGCCCGATTCACCGCCAGTTCGCCCTGCATGATGACCTGCTGGATGCCGAGCATGGTGTTGCGATGAGTGCCTTCGAGAAACCCGGCGAAGTCACTGGCCATGACGCTGGCCGAGGCGAGGGATTCGCAGGCGTAGACCAATAAGGTTTCGGTGGTGGCGTCGGGGGCAACCTGGAACAAGTGGCTGGGTATGTGAGGGGGATTTGGCGTCGGCTTGAACATAAGTGCATTACTCCATACTGGGATTAATGGAGCTGCCACTTTTGTTTTCCAGACAAAGGGTGGCAGCCGTGCGCGGACTGGAAAAACCGGTCAATCCCACCAAAACCCGGCAGACCCGAAGGTCTCCCGCGCACAGCCGCCATAACATAGCGAGCAAAAAAGCGCCGCAGTATGCCATGTGCTGAGGTAAAGAATTGATCCAGGTTTTCCAGACCTGATCGCTGATGCGTCAGCGACCCCCAAAGCCTACCCATCTCCCGTCCCACACACCAACCGTCAAAACTCGTCGGAAACATCCCAGAACATTGGCGATTTGTAGGACCGTCTGTAGCTCAATTCGCCACCCGAACCCCTCCCAGACTCCCACTCAACTCATACGCCGCCAATTCCGCCTGATGCGCCGCCAATATCTCCGGCAACGACCCACGCAAGTACTCGACCCACGTCTTGATCTTCGCATCCAGATATTGCCGCGAAGGATAAATCGCATACAAATTCAACTCCTGCGAACGGTAGTTCGGCATCACCCGCACCAGCGTGCCATTGCGCAAGCCTTCAATCGCCGCATACACCGGCAACACCCCAACCCCCATGCCACTGGTGATCGCGGTCTTCATCGCATCAGCCGAATTCACCAAAAACGGTGAGCTGTTGATGGTGACCATTTCCTGGCCTTCAGGGCCGTCGAAGGTCCATTTTTCCAGCGGGATGACCGGGCTCACCAGGCGCAGGCAGGCGTGGTTGAGCAGATCGCTGGGTTTGTGCGCGCAGCCGTTGGCTTTCACATAGGCCGGCGATGCGCAAACGATGCTGTAGGTGATGCCCAAACGCTGGGAGACGAAGCCCGAGTCCGGCAGTTCGCTGGCGAGCACGATGGACACGTCGTAGCCCTCGTCGAGCAGATCCGGTACGCGGTTGGCCATGGTCAGGTCGAAGGTTACGTCCGGGTGGGTTTTGCGATAGCGGGCGATGGCGTCGATCACGAAGTGCTGACCGATGCCAGTCATGGTGTGCACCTTGAGTTGCCCGGCCGGACGCGCGTGGGCGTCGCTGGCCTCGGCTTCGGCTTCTTCGACGTAGGCCAGGATCTGCTCGCAACGCAATAGATAGCGCTTGCCGGCCTCGGTCAGGGCGATGCGGCGGGTGGTGCGGTTGAGCAGGCGGGTTTGCAGGTGGGCTTCCAGGTTGGAGACCGCGCGCGAGACGTTGGCCGTAGTGGTGTCGAGTTGCACGGCGGCGGCGGTGAAGCTGCCGGCCTCGGCCACGTAACTGAAGGCGCGCATGTTTTGCAAAGTGTCCATGGGGTGCTCTCGGGTTCGATGGCAAATTGTGACACGAAGTTTCTGCTTTTTTACAGACGACTAAAGATGGACCACGGGATTATCGCGTTAACGGTAACAAAGATTCACAAGAATCCCGGCTTATCGCCATTCCGGTCCACCTCTAGAATCACGCCTGTTCTTGTAGGAACGAGGCTTGCCCGCGAAGGGAGCGCTGCAGTGGGTGTGCATGACCGCGGTGTTCCCTTCGCGGGCAAGCCTCGCTCCTACAGGATCTCCCCTCTATTTCAGGAATTTGCAGCAGTGCCGCGTCGCATCAACAGAGCGCTCAAGACGCTCGGTATTTTGGCTTTAACCCTGGCAATCAGCGGCTGCATCGGAACCGGCGGTATTGCCCCACAGGGCAAGACACTGGAAGCCAATTCATTGGCCACCGACGACGCCATTCAGAGCGCCAAGCAGGACGCTCATTGGCCCACCACCCAATGGTGGCAAGCCTACGGCGACCCGCAACTGAACCGCTGGATCGACCTCGCCCTGCAAGGCAGCCCGAGCATGGCCATGGCTGCGGCGCGAGTGCGTCATGCCCGGTCCATGGCCGGCATTGTCGAGTCCGCTGAGTCGCTGCAGATCAATGGCCAATCCACCCTCAAGCGCCACAACTGGCCCACCGATCAGTTCTACGGCCCTGGTGAGTTGGCCAACACCACCACCTGGGACAACAACGCCGCGCTGGGTTTCAGCTATGCCCTCGACCTCTGGGGCCGCGAAAGCAACGCCACCGAGCGCGCGGTAGACATGGCCCACATGAGCGCCGCCGAGGCGCGGCAGGCCCAGCTCGAATTGCAGAACAACATCGTCCGCGCCTACATCGAGCTCTCGTTGCATTACGCGCAACGGGACATCATCGCGGCAACGTTGAAGCAGCAACAGCAAATTCTCGACTTGGCGCAAAAGCGCCTGGATGGCGGCATCGGCACGCATTTCGAAGTCAGCCAGGCCGAAACGCCATTGCCGGAAACCCATCGGCAAATCGATGCACTGGACGAGGAAATTGCGCTAAGCCGCAATCAACTCGCCGCTTTGGCCGGCAAGGGACCGGGGGAGGGCGCGCAGTTGCAACGGCCAACGCTGTCGTTGGGCGCGGCGCTGAAGTTGCCGTCGTCGCTGCCGGCGCAATTACTCGGTCAACGCCCGGACGTGGTTGCCAGTCGCTGGCAAGTGGCGGCGCAGGCGCGGGGTATCGATGTCGCCCACGCGGGTTTCTACCCCAACGTCGATCTGGTCGGCAGCCTCGGCTACATGGCCACCGGCGGTGGAGCGCTGGAGTTCCTCACCGGCAAGAAACTCAACTACAGCGTAGGTCCTGCGATTTCGTTGCCGATTTTCGATGGCGGCCGTTTGCGTGCGGAGCTGGGCGAAGCCTCGGCGGGTTATGACATCGCCGTGGCGAAGTACAACCAGACGTTGATCAACGCGCTGAAAAACATCTCCGACCAGTTGATTCGCCGCGAGTCGATGGACAAGCAACAGGCGTTCGCCATCGAGTCGGTGGCCACGGCGCAGAAGACCTACGACATCGCGATGATCGCTTATCAGCGAGGGCTCACGGATTACCTCAACGTACTCAATTCGCAGACCTTGTTGTTCAAGCAGCAGCAGGTGCAGCAGCAGGTTCAGGCTGCCCGGTTGAGCGCTCATGCGCAATTGGTGACTGCTTTGGGCGGAGGCCTCGGCGCTGGCAACGACGTGCCGGAAGACAGCCAGACCGATGCACCGAAAACTCCGGTCCTGTTTAAGAGCCTCCCGAATTGAACACGAACCTGTGGGAGCGGGCTTGCTCGCGAAGAGGGAGTGTCAGTCAATGCTGATGTTGCCTGACACACCGCTTTCGCGAGCAAGCCCGCTCCCACAGGTTCCGAGTACTCGCCGCATACCCCTCGACCAATGAGCAAAATTCCCATGACTCCCTTGCCCGCACCTTTGCGCTGGCTGTATTCCCTTGAATGGCGCCGGGGTTTGTTCGACTGGGCGCGCAGCGATGGCGTGACCTGGGTTTACATCTTCAAGGTGCTGCTCGCCGCCTTCCTGACCCTGTGGCTGGCCATGCGTCTTGAGTTGCCGCAACCGCGCACCGCGATGATCACCGTATTCATCGTCATGCAACCGCAAAGCGGCCAAGTGTTCGCCAAGAGTTTCTATCGCTTCCTCGGCACGTTGGCCGGCTCGGCGGTGATGGTCGCGTTGATTGCCTTGTTCGCGCAGAACACCGAACTGTTCCTTGGCTCGCTGGCGATCTGGGTCGGCCTCTGCTCGGCCGGCGCGGCGCGTTATCGCAACTTTCGCGCTTACGGATTTGTGCTCGCCGGGTACACGGCGGCGATGGTCGGGCTGCCTGCGTTGGCTCACCCCGATGGCGCGTTCATGGCGGCAGTCTGGCGCGTATTGGAAATCTCCCTGGGGATTCTCTGCTCGACGCTGGTGAGCGCCGCGATCCTGCCGCAAACCGCCAGCGCTGCGATGCGCAATGCCTTGTATCAGCGCTTCGGCGTATTTGCCTTGTTCGTCACCGATGGCTTGCGCGGTCGCAGCCGGCGCGAGGCGTTTGAAGCGAACAACGTGCGGTTTATCGCCGAGGCAGTGGGCCTGGAAGGGCTGCGCAGCGTGACGGTGTTCGAAGACCCGCACATGCGTCGGCGCAATGGCCGGCTCAGTCGTTTGAACAGCGAATTCATGGGCATCACCACGCGCTTCAATGCGCTGCATCAATTGCTCGAACGCCTGCGCAGCAGCGGCACCGATCACGTTGTCGCGGCGATCAAACCGGGCTTGCAGGACCTGGCCGAAATGCTCGACGGTTTCAGCGGTCGCGCCTTGACCAGCCCCGACGCTGCACGCCTGGCCACCGCGTTGGCGACCTATAAGGAACACTTGCCGGCGCGCGTGCGCAGCCTGCGGGCGACCTTTCAGGAAAGTGATCCGAGCGATGCCGAGCAGCTGGATTTCCACACTGCCTACGAGCTGCTTTATCGCTTCGTCGACGACCTGCACAGCTATGCACAGACCCATGCGTCGCTGGCCGATCACAGCCACGAACGTGAACGCTGGGACGAGCCCTTCACCCCGCAAACCAACTGGCTGGCCTCGGCGGCGTCGGGTATTCGCGCAGCATTCATTCTCGTGGTACTCGGCAGTTATTGGGTGGCCACCGCGTGGCCGGGCGGCGCGACCATGACCTTGATCGCTGCCGCCACGGTCGGTCTTTCAGCGGCGACACCGAACCCCAAACGCATGGCGTTTCAGATGGCCTGCGGAACGTTGATCGGGGCACTGATCGGCTTCGTTGAGATGTTTTTCATCTTCCCCTTGATCGACGGCTTTCCATTGCTCTGCGTGATGCTCGCGCCAGTGATCGTGATCGGTGCGTTCCTGACTTCACGGCCGCAATACGCCGGGGTTGGCCTGGGGTTGCTGATCTTCTTCAGCACCGGTTCGGTGCCGGATAACCTCACGGTTTACAACCCTTACGCCTTCATCAACGACTACATCGCGATGATCCTGGGCATGCTGGTGTGTGCGGCGGCCGGGGCGATCATTTTGCCGCCCAATAGCCGCTGGTTATGGCGGCGGCTGGAGCAGGATTTGCGCGGGCAAGTGGTGTACGCCATCAGCGGCAAACTCAAGGGCCTGGCGTCGAGTTTCGAAAGCCGTACTCGCGATCTTTTGCATCAGGCCTACGGCCTCGCAGCGGGACAGCCCCAGGTGCAAAGGGACTTACTGCGCTGGATGTTCGTGGTGCTGGAAGTCGGCCACGCGATCATCGAGTTGCGCAAGGAACAGGCGATTCTGCCGGTGCACCCGGCCTACGCCGAATCCCGGCCGTGGCGCCAGTCAATCCGGTTGATGGGACGTTCGCTGGTGCGACTGTTTCTGCAACCGAGCCCGGGCAATCTGGAGCGTGCTTTGGTCGCGGTCGATCACGCGATCAGCTGCGTGCAGGCCACCGATGAGCCCTTCGCGCCGCACTTCGATACCTCTGCCTTGCGTCGGGTGAAGAGCTACTTGCACTTCATTCGTACCTCTTTGCTAGACCCCCAGTCACCGCTCGCTGCCTACACGAAAACCGAGCCCCAAGGACTTGAACATGCCTCGTGAAATCGCCTTCCACGGCGTGTACATGCCGACCATGACCCTTATGTTTTTCATTGCGGCTGCGCTGGCCTGGGCGCTGGACCGGTTCCTTTCCGGGTTCGATCTGTACCGCTTCTTCTGGCACCCGGCGCTGCTGCGCCTGAGCCTGTTTACCTGTCTGTTCGGCGCCCTGGCGCTGACTGTTTACCGTTGACTCTCTATTTCTGAAGAAGGCCCCGATGAAAAAGCTTTTCAGCCTGCTCGCGACCCTGCTGGTGTTGGCCCTTGCCCTGTGGATCGGCCGGACCCTGTGGGTGCATTACATGAACACGCCCTGGACCCGCGACGGCCGGGTGCGCGCCGACATCATCAACGTCGCCGCCGACGTTACCGGTGAAGTGGTGGATGTGCCGGTGCGCGACAATCAGTTGGTGAGAAAGGGCGATCTGCTGATGCGCATTGACCCCGACCACTATCGCATCGCGGTGAAACAGGCGCAGTCGCTGGTGGCTTCGCGCAAGGCCACGTGGGAGATGCGCAAAGTCAACGCCCATCGTCGCGCCGACCTCGACAACCTGGTGATCTCCAGGGAAAACCGCGACGACGCCACCAACATCGCTGACTCGGCCCTGGCCGATTATCAGCACGCCCAGGCGCAACTGGAAGCGGCTGAACTGAACCTCAGACGCACCGAAGTGCGCGCGGCGGTGGACGGCTATGTGACCAACCTCAACGTCCATCGTGGTGACTACGCACGCATTGGCGAAGCGAAAATGGCGGTGGTCGATATGAACTCGTTCTGGGTTTATGGCTTCTTCGAAGAAACCAAATTGCCCCGCGTGCGCGTGGGCGATAAAGCCGATATGCAACTGATGAGCGGCGAAGTGCTCAAGGGGCATGTGGAAAGCATTTCTCGCGGCATCTACGACCGCGACAACCCGCAAAGCCGCGAACTGATCGCCGATGTGAACCCGACCTTTAACTGGGTGCGCCTGGCGCAGCGGGTGCCGGTGCGGATTCACATTGATGAAGTGCCAGAGGGAGTGCTGTTGGCGGCGGGGATTACTTGCACCGTTGTGGTGAGACAGGCTGTCGAGGAGTAACTGGCAGACCGAGTCGCCTGCTTCGCGAGCAAGCCCGCTCCCACACTTGATCTACTTTGTGCACATATTCTGTGTTCACTGAAGATCAAATGTGGGAGCGGGCTTGCTCGCGAATGGAGCGACTCGGTCCCTCAGGCAGATGGCGACAGTTCACCCCTTGCAAAACGTCTCATGTAAATGCCGCCAAACCACCTTGCCATCGGCCTGTTTCTCAAACACCACCGAGGATCGCCGATCAGAATGCAGCCCTGTCGCATCAGTCTGCTGTTCGCGGTAACTCACCACGGCGCCACCATCGTACAGCGCGACCCCTCGCAACTCGCTGAGCTCAATCCTGAACCCGAGCTTCTTCCCGCCCGCCATTAGAAACAACTCATTCAACGCCTCGAAATCCAGCACCCGGCCCAATGGCGAGATCATGGAAAACTGCGGCGAAAAACGCGTGAGCAAGTGTTCAAGTTCTGACTCGTCCCGCTCATCGGCTAGCCATTGTTCGATGGCTATGTGGGCCTGGATCACTTCGTCAAAGTATTCGGTGTAGTCGGTCATGTTGTTTCCTGAAAGTCTGCAAAGTCTGTTCTGACGCCTTCGCGGGCAAGCCTCGCTCCTACAGGTTATGCGCCAATTTTGAGATGGCGCTCATCCTGTAGGAGCGAGGCTTGCCCGCGAAGGCGTCGACCCGGTATCAGAGCTGCCCGCGCAACCCGAACCGCTTCATCAACCCCGACTCCAGCAACCCTTTTGGCAACAACCCCGCCATTAGCGGTAGCGCCCGACTACCGTTACCCAATCGCACCAGACGCGGTGGCTTGCTCTGCTGCACAGCCTTGAGCAACCCGGCCGCAAACTCACTGGCCGGGGTCGGCTTATCCTGGGACGCCTTGGCCCGTGCACGAATACCTTCACGCAGCGGCCACCACGGCGATTGTTCGGTGATCAGTTGTTCAGCTTCCTGGCCGGCATTCTTGGCGAAGCTGGAGGCGATGGCTCCCGGCTGAACTTCCATCACACGAATGCCAAACGGCGCCAGTTCCATGCGCAATGTATCGCTCAAGGCATGCACCGCGGCTTTCGAAGCGCAGTAGGCGCCGGCAAACGGCGTGACCAGAACCCCGGACACGCTGCCGATATTCACCACCAGGCCCTTGGCGCGACGCAGCACCGGGAACATCGCGCGAGTCACGCCGACGATGGCAAACACGTTGGTTTCGAATTGCCGCTGCATGGCCGGCACACCGCCGTCGAGCAGCGGCCCCATGGCGCCATAACCGGCATTGTTGATCAGCACATCAAGACCGCCGCACTGCTGATTTATCCGCTCACTCAGTTGTTCGAGTGCCGGACCATCGTTCACGTCCAGTTGCACGGCGGTGAACCCGGCGGCGGTTAGAGCGGCTACGTCTTCAGCCTTGCGGGCGCTGGCCCAGACTTCATAACCGGCACTTTTGAAGGCATCGGCGAGGGCGCGGCCAATGCCGCTGGAGCAACCGGTAATCAACGCAATGGGCATGAGCGCGGTCCTTGTGCAAAAGAAAAGGGATCAGTCGGAGAAACTACCCTGCAATCGCTCGGCGCGAAACTCCAGGGTTTGCGGACGATAACCGGGGCGCAGGGGCGGCATTGGCAAACAGTCTTCCCAATTGCCGCCGGCCTGCAATTCGCCGGGGCCGCGATAGCGCGGTGCGGCGTATTGATTGTCAGCCAGATTGACCGTATCGCCCGGTGCATAAGCGGCGATGCGCCAGCGCAATTCGGTCAGCGGCACATCGTTGCCGTTGTTCATCGTCAGCCTCAAGGGGCGATCCGCCGGGCAGTGTTCCGGGGCATAGACGATACGCAGCTCAAGACGCGCCAGTTGCTTGACCTCGCGGGTGTCCAGCCAGAATACCCACACCGCCACCAGGCCCAATCCGACAGCGGCGGCCATGGACACCGGGACAGCCTTGGCCGGATAGCGCAGCAGCAGGATCAGCCAGGTGATGACCAGCAGGACGCCGATGAACATGACGCGAAACCTCGGGAAGGGAAAGAGCATCCTACCTAAGCGTAGGTGGGATTGGCGATGGGCATGATTAAGGCGTTGGACGTTATGGCCCCTTCGCGAGCAAGCCCGCTCCCACATTCGACCGAGTTGTCTTATGGGAACGCGATTAAATGTGGGAGCGGGCTTGCTCGCGAAGAGGCTCTCTGAATCGCTGCAAAACCTAAAAAAAAGCCCCCGCCCAACCCACTGCGGATAGGGACGCAGCGGGCTGGGCGAGGGCTTTTTATTTTTTACCGGTCAAATCACTGCACGATGGTTTTCACCGACACGCCACGTTCGATCGGGGTGGAGCGACCGTAGATATCTTCAAACCGCTCGATATCGTCTTCACCCAGATAGCTGCCCGATTGCACTTCGATGATTTCCAGCGGGATCTTGCCCGGATTGCGCAAGCGGTGGACCGAGGCGATCGGGATGTAGGTCGACTGGTTTTCAGTCAGCAGGAACACGTTTTCGTCGCAGGTCACTTCGGCGGTGCCGCTGACCACGATCCAGTGTTCGGCGCGGTGGTGGTGCATCTGCAGCGACAGGCACGCGCCCGGTTTGACCGAGATGCGCTTGACCTGGAAGCGGCCGCCCATGTCCACCGAATCGTAGGAGCCCCACGGACGATAGACTTCGCAATGGGTCTGGGTTTCGCTGCGACCCTGTTCGTTGAGGGTGTTGACCATCTGTTTGACGCCTTGGACCTTGTCCTTGTGGGCGATCATCATGGCGTCTTTGGTTTCGACGACCACGATGTTTTCCAGGCCGATCACCGACACCAGTTTGCCGTTGCCGTGGATCATGCAGTTTTTGCTGTCCTGGATGACCACGTCGCCTTTGGTGACGTTGCCGTTGGCGTCTTTTGCATTGACTTCCCACAGCGACGACCAGCAACCGACATCGCTCCAGCCTGCGGTCAGTGGTACTACGCAGGCGCGCTGGGTTTTTTCCATCACCGAGTAGTCGATGGAATTGTCCGGGCAGCAGGCGAAGGTGGCAGGATCGATATCGACGGTGTCGGCATCCTGTGCGCTACGTTCCAGCGTCAGCATGCAGGTGTCGTAGATGTCCGGATCGTGTTTTTTCAGTTCTTCGAGGAAACGGCTGGCGCGGAACAGGAACATGCCGCTGTTCCAGAAGTAGCCACCGGACTGGACGAATTCGGTGGCGCGTTTCACGTCGGGTTTTTCGACGAAATGCGAGACACGACTGACGCCTTCCGGCAGCAGCGCATCGTTGGTGGACTTGATGTAGCCGTAACCGGTTTCCGGCTTGGTCGCCGGCACGCCGAACAACACCATCTCGCCACGCTCGGCCGCCACAGTGGCCAGGGCCAGAGCGCGTTGCAGGGCTTTCTGGTCTTCCAGCACGTGGTCGGCCGGCAGCACCAGCATCAACTCGTCGCGGCCTTCATTGACCAGCATCATCGCGGTCAGGGCCACGGCCGGGGCGGTGTTGCGACCGAACGGTTCCATCAGGACGCGCTGGGTGTCCAGGTTACGGGCACTCAGTTGCTCGTTGACGATGAAGCGGTGTTCCTTGTTGCAGACCACGATCGGGGTATCCATGCCTTCGAACACCAGGCGCTCCAGGGTTTGCTGGAACAGCGTGTGTTCGCCGGTCAGGGCGAGAAATTGCTTGGGGAATTGCTTACGCGAAAGCGGCCAAAGACGTGAGCCGCTACCACCTGACAAGATCACCGGAATCATGTTGTTACTCCTTTAAAATCGATTGGTTAGAGCTACTGCGTTCTGTAGTTTCACTCTTGTTCTTGTTCCGTGTCCCAACTGACACCTCGGTCCACTGTGGGAGCGGGCTTGCTCGCGAAGGCGGTGTATCAGTCGACATCGTTGGTGAATGTCAGACCGCTTTCGCGAGCAAGCCCGCTCCCACATTGGAATGGGTCAATCAGGCGAATTGATTAGCGCGTCGACACCGGGCGCTTGACCCAGACTGGCGACAGGCTGCTGCCGCTGCCGGTGACGTACAGCACTGCGGCTTCACCGCGCTCCAGGGCAACCGGTTTCACGTCGCCGACTTTGGTGGCGCCGTCGTACAGCGCCAGGCTGACTTTCACCGGGTTGATTTCACGCTCGCCACGGCCCTTGGCCGCCACGGACGGGACCACTTCGGTCTTGCCGTCGGCGGTTTTCAGGGTCAGGGCCTTGTCGCTCAGGTTCTGTACGCGAACCAGGGATTTCTGCTTGTTCTTGAACGGCGGCTCTTCGATCAGTTGCGGTGCGCCGCTGGCATTGTTGACCAGGGTGTAATAGTGGTCGCCGGCCAGTTTCACCGGCAGGGTCTGGCTGCCGACCTTGGCGCTGTAATCGCCGCCCGGCATGAAGCTGAAGTCGGTGCTGGACAGCGGCGCGACTTCGCTCAGGTTGGTGGTGCCAACGGTGGCGCTGACTTCAGCGTTACCGGCGTTGAAGACCCGCACGAAACTGGAGCCTTTTGGTGCGGTCGGGCCGTAGAGCGCGCCGTCACCGGCGAAGGCCTGCATCGACAGCACGCTCATGCCGGCGACGAGGGCGACTGCTTTGATGGAGCGAGCGGCGAGACGGCGAGGAGTAGTAGTGAAAGTCATGGTGTACCTCTCTTTCAGTTTTGCGCCCGGTCGGGCGTCTCGGATTTAGTGTTTGCAGCTACGTTTTGTTGGCGTGCGCCGGCTTGTTTAAGCTCTGCGACCCACTGCGGGTCGGCGTCACCGATTTCGTTGTTCACAGGCAGATATCGTTCAGGGAACTCCCAGATCAGCACTTGTGGCGGGCTGTTCTTGAAGGCGTCGCTTTTCAGGTAGCTGAGCATCGGCAGAATCGGGCCATGACCGTCTTCGGCGTAGCTGACCACGTCGCTGTGCAGTGCCTCTTTCAGCGCACCGATGAAGTTCCAGTTCGGGTTGGCGCTGTAACTGGTGCCGATCAGGGCCACCGGCACTTCAGTGTTGGCGAACAGGGCGTCGTCACCGGCAGGCTGATCTTGCGCAGCCACGGTGTTGCGCTTCTGCAAAGGCTCTTGGGCCGGCATCAGGTTTTCGAACAGTGGATCCAGCGGCAGGAACAACCGCAGGTCACCCTTGTGCGTCACCTTCTCCGCGGGTTCGGTGACGAAGTTTTGCGGTTCGCCGCTGAGCGGAGCCTTGTCGGCAATGGTTTTGGCCAGGGTCTGGGCAGCGATTTGCGCGCCTTCCGGGGTCCAGTGGGTGTCGGTGCGCAGGAACACTTGCTGACCGTCTTGCTTGCCCTTTTGCAGCGGGCCGAGCAGGTCAGGGGCGAGGATCTTGGTGGCCGCGACACGAGCGTGGAAGTCCTTGTACAGATTGGCGTGGATACTCGCCGGCTTCACTTCACCCAGATGTTCCGGGTACAGACGCGTCTTGGCCGGAACAATCGCCATCACCAATTGCACGCCTTGCTTTTTCAAGGTCTGGCGCACGCCTTCGACCAGCGCGTAGTTGCCCTGCAGGTTCAACTCTTCGTTGACGATCGGGTGAAACTCTTCATCGCTGTAGAGCCACTGATCGCGACCGAGCACCACGCCCGGACGACCTTCGTTGAACAGTTTGAAATCCAGCGCGGCCCAAAGGTTGGTGCCCAAGCGCTTGATCGGGAACTCTTCGTCATAGTGCGTCTCGACGGCTTTGCTCCAGCGACCGTTGAGCACGGTCGCATCGGCGTTGGTACTGAAGCCGAAGAAGCTGCGTACCGACCACACGCCCAAGGCCAACAAGGTCACCATGAACAGGGCGATGTAGAAGATGCGTAATGAGCGGGTCATAGTCAGATCCCTCAGAACTGGAAGTAAAGGAACGGCGAGAAGCTTTGCGCCGAGAGTTTGAGAATCGAGGCGATGAACAGCAGCAGTACCAGCGCGCGCATCACGTAACGGGACCAGTCAGCGGTCCAGTAGGCCGGCTGCACAGTCGCTTCAACGCCGACGGTGTAACCCGGTTCGTGGATGCTGGCCGGGTTGTCGCCCGGTACGGCTTTGATCATTCCAGGCGTAGCCGCGGCAGGGCCATCGGTCTCGGTGTTCGCGGCAGGCTTGGTCTTGACCGGCGGCTGGTTGGTGTAGAAATCACGCAGACCGAAGAACGCCAGGGTTGCGTAAGCCACCACCAGGGTCGCCACTTGCAGACCAGTGAGGTTGGCCTGGTTGAGTTCCGACAGTGACCATTCGCCGAAGCTGAACATCGCGCCGTACATGCGACCGGCGACGTCGAGGTTTTCGGCGCGGAAGATCACCCAACCCATCACCACCAGCAGGAAGGTCAGGGCCCAACGGACCGGGTTGAAGCTGCGCGGTGAAGTGTTCAGGCCGATGGCTTTTTCGATCGCCAGCCACATGCCGTGCCACGCACCCCAGATGATGTAGGTGATGTTCGCGCCGTGCCACAGACCACCGAGCAGCATGGTCAGGAACAGGTTGCGATAGGTCATCAGCGTGCCTTTACGGTTACCGCCGAGGGTGATGTACAGATAGTCACGCAACCAGGTCGACAGGCTGATGTGCCAGCGACGCCAGAACTCGGTGATCGACTGGCTGATGTACGGCTGTTTGAAGTTTTCCATGAAGCGGAAACCCATCATCAAGCCCAGACCAATCGCCATGTCGCTGTAGCCGGAGAAGTCGAAGTACAGCTGCGCGGTATAGGCCAGGGCGCCGAGCCAGGCATCGCCCGTGGTCGGGTTCTGCAAGGCGAAGCAATGGTCGGCCACCACCGCCAGGGTGTCGGCGATGAAGACCTTCTTGATGAAGCCCTGCATGAACCGCGTGCACCCCTCGGAGAACTTGTCGAGGGTGTGGGTGCGGTTGTTGAACTGGTCGGCGAGATCGCGGAAGCGCAATACCGGACCTGCGATCAGGTGCGGGAAGATCGCCACGAAAGCGGCAAAGTCGATCAGGTTGCGGGTTGCCGGGGTGTCACCACGGTAGACGTCGATGATGTAGCTGATGGACTCGAAGATGTAGAACGAGATCCCGATCGGCAACAGCACGTGGGTCAGGATGAACGGCGACAGACCGACCGAGGTCATCATCGCGTTGATGCTGTCGACGCCGAAGTTGGCGTACTTGAAGTAGCCGAGGATGCACAGGTCGATGCCCACGCCCAGGAGCAGCCAGCGCTGGGCCGGTTTGGTCCGAACGCCTGCCGCACCGACTTTCAGGCCGATCCAGTAGTTCCACAGCGTGACGGCTGCGAACAGCGCAAGGAAGTCCACACGCCACCAGGCGTAGAACACGTAGCTGGCGATCAGCAGCAGCAAGTTGCGATAGCGTATTCCGCTCAAGTAGTACATGCCGAGAAAGATCGGCAAGAACAGAAACAGGAACACGTTGGATGAAAATACCATCCCGATCTCTCCATGTTTAACCAACAGTCAAGGGCCAACGGCCCCCCCAAACCCCCCACGAAAATCTGGAGAGTTACGATCGTTCCCACGCTCTGCGTGGGAATGCCTCACTGGACGCTCTGCGTCCGCTTCGGCATGTGACGCGGAGCGTCACGGGCTGCATTCCCACGCGGAGCGTGGGAACGATCAACCCTAAGAGCCCTTGTTGCCTTTCTCGCTGGCCGGGTCATAGACCTTGGTCAAATCCCCACCGAGGCGGAAGGTCTTGAACGGCTGCATTTTGTGTTTCTGCGCCAGCACATCCGGCGTGCAGGTGTAGAGCGAGCAGAACGGTTCGAGCCAGGCGAATTTCGAATCGACCTTGAGGTCCTTCATGTCCTGTTCTTTACCGTTCTTCTCCTCGAATTCATCCGGGTCTTCCACGCCTGCAAGCACGCGATCACCCAGGCGTTTCAAGGCAGCGTTGTTTTCCTGGCGCAAATCCACACCGTTGACCTGGGCGAAACTGGCGATCATCGCCAGCGGCGGCAGGGCATAGTTGTGATAGGCGAGGGCGCGTTGTTGGCGCTTGAGCTCGTTGGGCAGGAAGCCTTGGGCGTCGACCTGATTGACGCCGACCTTGTATTCCTTGACGGCCCAATCAAACAGATCGCGGCGGTTGGTGGCGACCGACGTGGCCATCACCGACCAGGCGGCCCAGTACGAGTGGTTGTTGGTTTGCTCGAGCGGCAGGTTGTCCCAGTCGCTGACCACCTGATCAGCCATTTTGCTGAACCAGGCTTCGATCACTTGCGCTTCTTCCTGGTGGGTAGCCAGTGGATGCGAATCAGAGAACTTCAGGCGAACATAGGACGAAGCCATGCTGCCCAACGCCCATTTGCGCATGGACTTGCCGGTGTGGTTGAAGTCCCTGGACATCAATGCATCTGCCCGCGCCCAAGTAACCAGCCAGTTGAGGGTGCATTCCAGTTGTTCCGGACGACCGTCGCGCATGAACTGCATCACTTGTTTGCTGATGCCGCGTTCGATCCTGGTGATGTCGGCGGTGGCTTCGCGGAAAGCTTTTTCCGATTTTTCGTTCAGGGTCGAACGGGCCTTGTCGGAGCCTTCGTATTTACTGCGAAATTGCAGGGCGCCGATATAGGGCGTCGGCACCGCGTCGCAGCCTTCGCTCTTGCCGCCGGTTTTGACTTTTTCAATCGGCGCGAAGTAACCCTGGGGCGGGCGCAGTGGCGCGGCGGCCTGCGTGGCGCCGGCGAACATCGCCAGCGTCAGCAAGGACGGCGCGAGTAACGTTTTCAGCGTTCGGGTTTGCATGCAGTTCATAAGAGGTAGCCTCATTGCCCGGCTTGAGCGATACGCTGCCCGTTGCCGGAGAACACGTTGCGTTTGCAGATTTTCGCTTCGACTTTCTGCGGCGCGGTACCTGCTTTTTCAGGTCCCTGGACTTCGACGGCCAGCAAAGTCTGCGAGGCCCAGTCTTCGTCCGTGCGCAACTCGAAGGCGAAACGCCCGTCGGTGTCGGAGGTTTCCGGTTTTTCGATCTTGATGTCCTCGTGGCGCCCGTTCATGTACCAGAGGGTGGCTTGCAAGGTTTTCACCGAGGTGTCGGCGAAGCGGATGTCGACCTGGTGGCTGCTGTTGCGCAGGTCCAGGTTCTTGCTGTTGACCATCAATTCGTTTTTGCCCGGCTTCAGCGTGGCGCTGGCGCTCATCTGTGCCTCTTTGCCTTCGCAGCCGTTGTCCAGCAGCGCCATCATCTGGCGGTAGATGGTTTCCTGGTCGAGGCGATACAGCGGCGAGAATTCCCAGATGAGGATTTTCGGCGGGTTCTTCTGGAACTCGTCGCTGCCCAGGTACTGCAGCATCGAACCTTCGAAGCCACCACCGGGGAACGCTACGTTGAGAATGTCGGCGCCGATGGACTCTTCGAGGAAACCGGCGAAGTTGTAGTTCTTGCCACTGTGGCTGGTGCCGACCAGGGTGATCTCGGGATTGCCGGAATCGCCGAACAGATCGCCATCGCCTGCTTCGCCCTTGGGCTCGGTGATGAATTGATCCATGTACTGGATCGCATAGCTGGTGCCACAGAGTTGACCGGCCATGTTGTGCAACGTTCCGGTCTTGCCCATGCGACCCGACTTATGGGTCTCGAATTCACGCTTGGGAATGTCGGCGAAGGCCGGCAATTGCTTGACCTTCTCGGCGACGATCTTCGCCGTGCGCTGGGCGCCGTACGGCGTCCAGTGCTGGTCGCCGCGGAAATAGAAATCGTGAGCCGACAGGGTCTCGGGCAGCGATTCGTTGGTCAGCGGCGACAGGTCCGGGACCACGTAACCCATCTGCGCGAAACGCCCGAGCATGGTCTTGTAATTCCTCAGCGCCTTGTCAAAGTCGTAGCTGGCTTTTTCCGCCGGGTTGAGTTTGTTGCGGTTCACCAGGCCACGGGTCGGCTGGTAAACGATGACCAGTTCCACGCCTTTGCTCTTGAACGCATCGTGCAGTTGTTTCATGCGTTTGTAGCCGGCGGGCGTGGTGTCGAACTCGGTGCGCAAGTCTTCTTGCGTACGGAACAGCCAATCGCCTTGCGCCTGCACCAGCGTGGTGAAATTCTGCTGATAGCGGGTGGTGTAGTTCTTCGCGTCGTGGGCTGCCGGGCACAGATTGCAGCAATCCTCGGCCTTGAAGCTGGGTGCTTTGGCGTCTTCGGCACGTACGCCAGTGCTGGCCGCGAGAATGCCCGCGGTCAGGGCCGACAGGCTGAGTAATTTGATCAAGTGTGGGTGCATAAAATTATCCTCAGTCCCGCATTTCGGTCTGGCGTTCGACAGGGTCGATCAGCACGGCTTTCTGCTGGCGCACCAGCAGATCGAGAATTTCATCCTGGCGCTCGCCGAGGATGCCGTTGAAGCTGATACCGCTGGATTTGGTCGGCGCGAGCATCGACACGCGATACAACTCCACGCTCAGTGGCGAGTCGATCGACAGAGGCCCGCTGCCGTTGGCGGCCAGTTCACCGCCGACCACGATCAGCGACACTTGGGCGTCGAACGGGTCGAGCTTGATGTCCCGGTCGGTGTCGGTCAGGTCTTTGATGTGCCCGTAGACACCGGTCAGGCCGTTGGCCATCGCGATGTTTTCGTACAGGCGAATGTTCACGCTGTTACGAATACGGATGCCGTGACGCTGGTTGTTGATCACCTTGTTGCCCCACAACAGGTTGTCGGCACTCTCGTAGAGGGTGATGCCGTCGGTGTGGTTCTTGTAGATCTCGTTGTAGGCGATCAGGTTGTTCACACTGTTACGGTCGATCACCAGGCCCGACAGCTTGTTGTCGTAGCTGCGGTTGTTGAAGATGAAGCTGTCGTTGACCTCACGGGAAATAATGATCCCGTGCTTCTTCTTCGTACCGAACACCGTGTTGTCGGCGATGATCAGGCCATGCGACCGGTCATGTGGGTCGATGCCGTAGACGATGTTGTCTTTGTAGGTGTTGCCCTTGACCACGAAGTCGCGGGTTTCGTAGCAGTAGAAGCCGTACCACATGTCCGAGAACTCGGAGCCGACGATCCAGCCGGACGGTTCAGGACGCTTGAGCACCTTGGCCATGTTCGGCGTGTATTGGGAAATACTCACGCCGTAGGATTTACTGTTGGCGTAACCGAAACTGGCGATCTTGCTATTGGCGATGTAGGTCTCGGTGCCACCCCAGGACAGCAGGAACGGACGGAACTCCTTGGGCGACTTGAAGGCCGCCGGACCGTTTGCCTTCTCGCTCCAGCCAGTGATTTTGGTATCACGCACGAACAGCTGACCATCGTTGACCAGGAACGAACCGGCCTCCTGAGACAGGCGCAATTCCTGGGTCTGCTTGTCGATTTCCAGAATGCCCTTGTTACCCACCACGATCGGCAACTTCGCCAGGAACACGCCCGGCGAGGTTTCGCTGAAGTACTGCTTGGGCACCTTCTTCGCCAGGTCCTTGAGGTTCATGTAGCCGTCGTCGATGAAGATCGCCTGCGGGATGCCATGCTGACGCACCACCCATTCGGCCATCTTGTTGTCGCCGCCGATGAAGTCCTTCAGGGCGTTTTCCTGCATCATCCGGCGCACGCTGATTTTGCCGGGCTTGGTGCGCACGATTTTCGCGGCGATGGCTTCGGCGGTGTAGCCCGAGGTGTCCGGCAGTTTCGGCTTGGCCAGCTCCAGCGGCTCGGTTGGCGCGCTGCTGACGGTATAGGTCTTGGCCTGTTGCAGTCCCTTGGCCATGGTCGTCGATTTGCCCTGTTGTGCAGGCTGGACCGGTTCGACGGCGGCGAAGGCGGCTGCGCTGGCCAGCAGCAGCGCGCCGGCCAGCAGGCTGATCGAGCCTTTCTTGGCACTGTTCATGTCGGGCACTCCCTTCGCGGTTTGCATCAGAAGCGCCAGACCACGTCGACAAATGCGCGGTGCATGTACGAATCGACTTCTTTGCCATACGCATCGCCAGGCTTGAACACTCCGCCACGGAACCGCACCAGCGCCGAAGGCTCATCGATCGACTGGCTCAATGAAGCCGGCAGCAGGCCTTGCTTGAAGTACTTGGTGACGACCAGGTCCATTTCCTGACCGAGGTCTTTGTTGCCATCTTCCAGCGGCAGCGAGGTGCTGGAGAGGACCGCACCGGTCACGTCGTCGGTGTTGTTTTCGACGGCGTTGATGCCGTTGCTGCCCACCGGCTTGTTACCGTCGACGCGCCAGAATTTGTGGTAGATCAGGCTGGCGTCGTATTCGTCGTTGAGCATCCACGAGCCGAACAGGGTAGCGGTCTGCATGTTGTTCATTTCGCCACGGAAGGCTTCGCCGAAACGGTGAACCCGCGAGCGCGTACCGGTGTAGTTCGAGCGGTTGCTTTCCAGGCCGGTCTGTTCGTACTCGGCGCTGGCACGGGCATAGGCCGCACCGACTTGCCACTGTGGATCGAGGCGCAGACGCACACCAATATCGGTGGCCCAGCCATTGAGGTCTTCACCGCGTTTGGCTTCGGTCGGGCGGGTGCCATCGGCATTCAGCGGGTTGACCGTGTCGGTGTCGCCGCTCATGCCGGTGATGCTGCCCCAGTAATTGACGGTGTTGGTGTTGCGCCAGTTATAGGCGTCGCTGTCGGCGGTGAGGCCAAGCCAACTGATGTCGCCGTTCTGTTTTTTATCCAGCGAGTCGCCGGCCACGCCTGGCTCCGGGTAGTCGAGCTTGCCGTCATCGTGGGTGTGATGACCGCGAATGCCGACCCAGTTACCCGGCGACCATTGAGTGGCCACGTCGCCGAAAACGTGCAGGCGATCCTTGTCTTTGGGTGCCAGCTCTTTCAAGTCGGTGCGGTATTCGCTGAAGCGCTCGGCGATACCGACGTTGGCGCGCAACAGGGTGGTGTCGAAGGTCCAGTTCAGGGCTTCGATATTGGTGTCGCGCCATTGGCCGTCGTCATTGCGCAGGCGTTGGCGACCGAGCTTGAGGATCTCGCCAGGGTAGGGCGTGAGGCCGCTGTAGCCGACCCAGAACTCGCGCATCGCTAGGTAGTTTTTCTTGGTTTTGCGATCACCGTTGTCGGTGGTCTGGGTACCGTCGTTATCGGATTGTTGCAGGGTGTCCGTTTCGATGATGTCGGTGGACGTCACGGCCTGGCCCATGGCGTAGGCGCTCCACGCGCCGCTCTCGCCGTATACCCAAGGACGCAGGTCGAGGCCGACGCCGGAGACATCCCCGCCGCTGGCGGTGCCCAGGTCACGATCGTCTTCGGACTGGCCGGTAACTTTGACTTCGAGGCCGAAGTTCTTGTCTTCGGTCAGGGCCGCCAGGGTCGGGCACGACCACAGCAGAGCGAATGTCAGGCCAATACCGGCCTTCACGAATGGGTTGAGCTTCATAGGGATTCCTCGCCGTCTTCTTCTTGCAGGGCGTGCAGTTCCAGCGTGTCCGGACTCACGGTGCTACGAATGGCCTGCTCTTGTTTGAGCAGGCGTTGGGCCTCGGCCAGCCGGTCAGGCGGCAGTTGCGCTTCGAGTGTTTGCGCAAGCTCATTGGCTTGCGGGGTGCCTTGAGCCTTGGCCAATTGGCTGAAGACATAAGCGTTGACCGGGTCGGGCCGGGTGCCTTTGCCTTGGGAGAACAATTGGGCAATGGCGAAATCGGCACTGTTCTGGCCGTTACGCGCAGCGGTCAGCAGGTGATCCAGGGCTTTCTGCGGATAGACCTTGCCCAGGAAACCACGGCGATAAATCTGGCCGAGGTAGTAATCGGCGGCGACTTCACGGCCGACAGCTTTCTTGAAGTGCTCTTCGGCGACTTTGGCGTCGGCCGGCACCATTTTTCCTTCGAAGTAGAGCTTGCCCAGCAGCAGTTCGGCACGCGGCTGGTCGGCGGCGCGGCCGTTATCCAGGTACTTCATCATGGCGTCGACGTCCCCCAGTTCAGGGAAGTCGTAGAGCAATTGCGCCAGGCTGACCCAGGACGCCGGGTAGCCAGGGGCGATGCCTTCGAGCAGCGACTGAGCGGTTTTCTCGTCGGTCTTGCCCAGGCTCGCATCGCCCAGCACGCGGGCCACGCTGTCCACCCGTTGCGCAGAGACGGCGCCACGGCTGTGGGCGGCCTGCATCTGCTTGATCAGCTCGGCTTGTTGCTCCGGCTGGCCGCGTTTCTGATAGACCGTGGCCAGTTCGACGTAGCAGATGTCGGTGGTGTTCAACGCCGCTTTGCAGACTTTCTCCACGTCATCCAAGTGCTGGTCGTACGTGCCCTGGGTGCGATAGAGCAGCACTTGCGCCAGACCCGCTTCCGGTTTGCCTTCGGCGCGCCATTGGCTGATCTGCTGCTGGGCGTTGACGTTGGGGAAACTGTTCGGGTGTTGCAGGTACAGCATCGCCAGCGGGATCAGGGTGTTGCCTTCGCCATTGGCCGCGGCTTTCTTCAGCAGCGCTTCGGCTTCGTGGTGTTCGGCTTCGGTGGCGCCGGGTTTGGCCACCAGCAAGCGCCCCAGGCGAGCCTGAGCCCGCGGCGAGACGCTGGCCGCGGCGCGGTAAGTCGCCTCGGCCTTTTTGATTTGCGCCGGGTCACGGCTGTCGACTTGCAGATCGGCCAGGCCGACCTGAGCTTCGCTGTAACCCAGGTCTGCCAGTTGCTGGTAGTTCTGCGCCGCCAGCGTGGTATCGCCGCGCTTGAGGGCTTCATTGGCCAGACGTTGGTCGGGCAGGCCGGCGCAACCGGCCAGGCTCACGGCCAATGCAACGGCACACAGCGATCCTATGTGGGAGCGGCGGTGCGACGATTCGACTTGCTCGCGAAGCAGGCGCTGCGGTGCATCAGGTAGACCGTGTTGATCCCTTCGCGAGCAAGCCCGCTCCCACAAGGTGTGCGGTGTGTTCAGGATTTTTGTGATAGTCACGGGCATGTCCTCTTGTTTAAAGACCGACGGCCATGGCTTTGTTGATCAGCCAGTTCAGGTTCGGGCCACGGGTGCTGTTCACTTCAACCGGGCGACCGGCGAAGGCGCTGTCCAGTGGTTCGTCAGGTTTGATCTGCACGCGGATGTCGGACGACAGGTCGGCGCTTTTCAGGCTGGTGCTGCTGACGATCTTGCCGGTACGGGTTTGGTCTTCACCGGCGATCTGGAAGCTGACCGAGGTGCCTGGGAGCACGTCGCCGAACTGGCGATAGGAGAAGCGAGCTTCAACGTTGGCTTCGGTGTTGCGCGGCACCAGTTGGAAGATCACGTCGCCTTTGCTGGCGTACTGACCGTTAGCCACCAGTTGCTGCGCCACGGTGCAATCGCACGGCGACGTCAGGGTGCCGGTCATTTGCTTGCCGAACAGTTCTTCAACTTTGGACGGCTGCAGTTGGCCTTCGTCCAGATGGCCCTTGAGTACGTCGAGCATGCTGGTGCTGAAGGTCGCCAGCGGTGCGCCTTTGGCGGCAACGCCGTCAGCCTTGATCAGGCTCTGCACGGTGCCGTCGCGCGGCATAGTGATGTTCATGCCCTGCACGCTGACCAGGCCGGCCTGGGCGTGGCTGACGAAGTACATGCCGTATACCGATTTGAAAATGAAACCGAAGGCCACCAGACCGACCGCGAAGATACCGGCGCTGAAGGTCACCGCTTTCAGGCGGCCGAGCGGGGTCATGCCGTGGCCGCCGTCCTTGACCTTGCGCGCCTTGGTGAAGTTGTCGCGCTGCAGGGTCGCGAGCATTTCACCCACGCTGACGATGTCGCCGGCCAGGTGCGAGGTGATCAGGTGGCGCAGGGTGGAAATGTCACGGGGTTCCAGGTTCTGGAACTGGCAACCGGTGCGACCGGTCTGGCGATCGACGGAGCGGATTTGCAATTCCACGTCCATGGCCAGGCCGAGGTTATCGATGACGAACTGCAGGCGCGCCTTGTGCACATCGCCGACTTTCAGCAGCAGTTGACCGGCGTTAAACGCCAGGCCGCCAGCGGAAAGGTCAATGACTCGGGCTTCGACCGGGGTCCGGTCAGGACCGAAGAAACGCAGCTTGGCCGGGATTTTCACGCGGGCGTGTTGGCGCTGGGCTTCGGATTCGTGCACTACGTTGCTGTTGACGGCGGTATTCATATGGGCGATTTCCTAGTTAATTCAGGCGAGTTCGGTCAGACCATCAGCAGCAGCACGGCGACAAAAATGCTGCCGGCGGAGAAGGTCATGGTCCGAGACGACCAAGTGTTGAACCAACCTTGAAAGCTGGCGAGATCACGGGTCAGGGAAGTGGGCTGGCGACTCCAGGACTGACGGTCGAGGCGGAAGAACACGTAGATCTTCACCAGCGCGCCGACGATCTGGTTGTAATAGAGAATCGCCGGGTAGGCCGGGCCGATCCGGTGACCGGAACAGGACAGCAGCACTGTAAGGATCAGGCGGGTGATGCCGATCCACAGCAGGTAAACCAGGAGAAACGCAGGGCCGTATTTGAAGGTGGCGATGAGCGCTACGGTCAGGCCCAGCAAGGAGGTCCACATCGACACGCGCTGATCGAACAGCACCACCGAGGTAAACAGGCCGAGGCGTTTCATCCCCAGGCCCAGAGCGCGGGAGTTCTGCCGCAGGTTGTTGCCGTACCAGCGAAACATCAGTTTGCGACTGGCCTTGATGAAGCTCTTTTCCGGCGGGTGTTCCACGGTATGGATCGCGGCATCCGGCACGTAGAACGTGTCGAAGCCCAGACGCATCAAGCTGAACCAGCTCGACTTGTCGTCACCGGTCAGGAACTTGAAGCGGCCAAGGCGCCAGTGTTGCAGTGAATCGCTTTCCACATCGGCGATGAAGTCCGGGTTGGTGACCACGGAGGCGCGGAATACCGACATGCGCCCGGTCATGGTCAGCACGCGCTTGGACAGGGCCATCGAGCACATGTTGATGTGGCGCTGGGCGAATCGCAGTTTGTGCCATTCGCTCATGATGTAGCCGCCGCGTACTTCGCAGAACTCGTTGGTGGTCAGGCCGCCGACATTGCCGAACAGCTGGAACCACGGCACGGTCTTGAGCACGACGCCTTCGGCCAATACGGTGTCGCCATCGATCACGGCAACCACGGCGCGGTCGTCCGGCAGGTGGCGCGAGATGGCGCGGAAACCGTAGGCCAGGCCATCGCGCTTGCCGGTGCCGGGAATGCGCACGAAATCGAGCTTGACCCGTGGCGGTGGGTTCATGCGTTTCCAGAGGCTTTTGACCAGCAGCTCATCGGACATTTCCACGATCGAGCAGACCACGGTGGTCGGCAGGCCGCAGTCGATGGCCTCGCGGATCACCGAGCTGTAGACCTGCGCGGTGGTCAGCGCATCGATACGAAAACTGGTGACCATCAGAAATACATGGGACGGGTCTGCGTCTTTACCCAGCTTGCGCACTTTGCGCCGCAGGTGCGGGTAGACCACGTACAGAAACAGCATGCCGCGCAAAAAATGCGTGGCACCCATCGAGTAGCGCCAGATACCGACGATACCGATCAGGAAGATGAAGTCCTTCGACTCGGAGTCGAATGTGGACGCAGGCAACGCCATGGCGATGCCCATCAATAAACTTAGGTAAAACAGCCAACCGGCGGCCTGAAGTAGGCCGTGCTTTAGCCTGTGCATAATCTGCATCCGTCTCGATCTCGGGCGAGCCTGTGGGGTGGCCCGATGGGGTTAAGGCAGGCATAAAAACCGTAGGAGCGAGGCTTGCCCGCGAAGGCGGCGTGCCTGACACACCGCGTTGCCTGGTTCGCCGGCAAGCCTGGCTCCTACAGGGGCGCTGTGTTACCAGCAGATGCCTTCGGTCCGGCCACTCACGCTGGTGGCTTTGGACATGAAGCCAACCAGGTCGATCACTTGCTTGCCGTGTGGAGCTTCCTGCGCCAAGGCGCGGAATTTCTCGTCACGGTTGCCGAGGATGATCACGTCGGAGTTGTTGATCACTTCGTCGAAGTTGGCATTGAGCAAGGACGAGACGTGAGGAATCTTCGACTCGATGTAATCCTTGTTCGCACCGTGAACGCGGGCGTACTCGACGTTGCTGTCGTAGATGCTCAGGTCGTAACCCTTGCCGATCAGCATTTCCGCCAGATCGACCAGCGGGCTTTCGCGCAGGTCGTCGGTGCCGGCCTTGAAGCTCAGACCGAGCAGGGCGACTTTGCGTTTGTCGTGGCTGGAGACGATGTCGAACGCGTTCTGCACCTGGGACTCGTTACTGCGCATCAGCGAGTTGAGCAGCGGTGCTTCCACGTCCAGGGAACCGGCGCGGTAGGTCAGGGCGCGGACGTCTTTAGGCAGGCAAGAGCCGCCGAACGCGAAGCCTGGGCGCATGTAGTACTGGGACAGGTTCAGCGTCTTGTCCTGGCAGACCACGTCCATCACTTCACGACCGTCGACGCCGACAGCCTTGGCGATGTTGCCGATTTCGTTGGCGAAGGTCACCTTGGCGGCGTGCCATACGTTGCAGGTGTACTTGATCATCTCGGCCACGGCGATGTCCTTGCGGATGATCGGTGCGTCGAGTTCTTCGTACAGCGATTGCAGAACGTCGCCCGAGGCCTTGTCGAACTCGCCGATGACGGTCATTGGCGGCTGGTCGTAGTCTGCGATCGCGGTGCTTTCACGCAGGAACTCAGGGTTGACCGCCACGCCGAAGTCGACACCGGCTTTTTTGCCGGAGCAGTCTTCGAGGATCGGGATCACCACGTTTGCCACGGTGCCCGGCAACACAGTGCTGCGAACCACGATGGTGTGGCGGGTGGTTTTGTCACGCAGGACAAAACCGATCTCGCGGCACACGGCTTCGATGTAGTTCAGTTCCAGGTCGCCGTTCTTCTTGCTTGGCGTACCAACGCAGATCATCGACAGATCGGTGTCGCGAATCGCCTCGGAGAAGTTGGTCGTGCCGCGCAGACGGCCAGTCTCGATACCTTGTGCCAGAAGTTCGCCCAGACCCGGTTCAACAATCGGCGATTTGCCTGCGTTGATCATATCGATTTTGTCTTTGGCAACATCGACGCCAACGACGTCATGGCCCCGTGCAGACAGGCAACCGGCACAGACTGCGCCGACGTAACCCAAACCAAATATGCTGATGCGCATCGCATTTACCTCTATATTGATCAAGCCATTACATGGCCGGAGTTAATGGTGTTCAGCGGTCGTAGTGCACTCGGAAGTGCGGCTTAAAGGCGCAGCAATGCCGTGTGCAGGCATACTAAGTTCCGAGTGTCTAAATAAGTGCACTCAAGGTGTGCGCAACCAGGCCTTATTGTTATGACTTGCCCTGTTATGCAGCCGCTCCTCTTTTCAGAAGACATTCGTGCAAAGGTCTTGCGCGCTCAATACCAGGCCGCGGGGCCCGTGAATCAAGCGGTTGGGTGCTCGGGTGAGCACGTTTATAGGGGCGCAGCCGTGGCCTTGTAGGGGATATTAATGGTGCGTTATCTCCTGTCCTTCATGTGTTGCCCAAATAAGTGGTCCATAAGTTCAAGTTGATGTGACAACTTCGCTATCGGGACCGCCTCTCTGCGTAAGTTATCTCGCACAATCGTCGAGAGAATCGTTACCGGTGGTATGAGCGGCGCATTTGGACATAGTTCCTGTCCGCCCATCGCGAATTCTGAAATTTCTTGAAATATTGAAAAAGATGGCACTGCTTTCATATTGATAGCACCTGCCGTTTCGCCCTTTATATATAGGGTGATTATTGCGTTGGATATTTTTTTGCCACTACCCATAAAATTTTTCAGTGCCACTACTGAAAAAAGTGGTCACTGTCGAGTGAAACAAAAGTTAGAAAATTAACTGATGTTTTATTGGCGCCAATAAAGCGTCAAAATGGCGAGGAGTATTCGAGGGTAAAAGGAGCGGCGCGCGACGAAGTAACCGATGTCGTGCGCCGACTTGGTGCTGGTTTCAATTACTCCGGTGCGTGATCGCGCAGGAACACCAGATTGTCCGGTTTAGACTGCTCGCTGCTGTAGCGATAACCCTGAACGTCGAACTGCTTGAGTGCGATCGGGTCATTGATGCGTTCTTCGATGACGAAGCGACTCATCATCCCGCGAGCCTTTTTCGCGTAGAAGCTGATGATTTTGTACTGGCCGTTTTTCAGATCCTTGAACTCGGTGTTGATGATGCGTGCGTTCAAGGCATTGCGTTTGACCGCCGAGAAGTACTCGTTGGAGGCCAGGTTCAGCAGCACGTCGTCGCCCTGATCGGCTAACGCTTCGTTCAGCCATTCGCTGATCCGCGTGCCCCAGAAAGCGTACAGGTCCTTGCCCCGGGCATTGGCCAGTCTGGTGCCCATTTCCAGCCGATAGGGCTGCATCAGGTCCAGAGGGCGAAGCAGGCCATACAGGCCGGAGAGCATGCGCAAGTGTTGTTGGGCGTAATCGAAATCGGCTTCGCTGAAGGTTTGTGCATTCAGGCCGGTGTACACATCGCCCTTGAATGCCAGCAGCGCCTGCTTGGCGTTGGCGGGGGTGAAGGCAGGAGTCCAGCTGCCGAAACGCGCAGCATTGAGACCGCCAATCTTGTCGGAGACGTGCATCAGCTCGCTGATCTGCGCCGGCGTCAGGTCGCGCAGTTGCAGGATCAGCTCCTGGGAATGGTCGAGGTATTGCGGCTGAGTGAAGCGCTGGGTCGCCGGCGGTGTTTCGTAATCGAGGGTCTTGGCGGGGGAAATCACCATCAGCATGAAGTCGTCTCCTTTAATCGTGGCGGCGATTCTAGGGGGTTGGCTGTGTTGACTCCAGCTATCAAGTCCATAGGTGATCGGTGGTGGGCACACCCTGATCGTTCCCACGCTCTGCGTGGGAATGCCTCAACGGACGCTCCGCGTTCGGCTTTGGAAGGGACGCGGAGCGTCCCGGGCTGCATTCCCACGCAGAGCGTGGGAACGATCATGGGCCGGCGATCGGCTATAGTGCCGCGCGGGTTTTGTTATGGAGGCATCCCATTGCGTATCGTTTTTCTATTCTCGGCCTGGCTCTTGAGCTTCGGCGCCATGGCGGCACCGGGCGATGCGGCGACGCTGGATCGCAGCACCTGGCCTGAGCAGCTCAACAACCCGACATTGTTCGACGTCGCCTCGCGGGCCGAAATCCTCATGTTCGCCCGCGTCCTGCTGGCCAGTGAATCCCAAGATGAAGCGACGCTGGCTCAGCGCCTGGGCCTGCGCACCCTCAATCTGGAGTCGGTGAACCAGCTGCGCCAGCGTCTGTGGCAGCGTTTGCTGACCAATTACAACTTCGCCCAGCAGAGCTGCGATCAGGATGCCTCCTTCTGTTTCCTGGTTGAAGACATGGCCACCTTACGTGAGCAAGCGGCCAAGTTTCAGGTGAGTGACGACAGCTATTACATCAAGTGGGCCGAGCCGAGCCGGTCGTTCCACACCCAATACCTGGACGAGCAGTTGCGCAAGGCTGCGCTGTTCCCGAAGACCAGCAGCGAAGTCGATCGTTTTGGCGACTATGAGCGCAATGGCGAGGCCATGAATGACCGGCTGTTCCTGCTGACCTTCGACAGCGCCGCCAATGCCGCGCCAGATAACACGGCCTGGGTTACCGAATACCTGCGCAAATCGAACATGAGCGCTACGTTCTTCGTCCTCGGCAAGGACATTCAGACCCGTCTGGCCGAACGTTCGGTGGCCAGCCTGCAAGGGACTTATTCGCAGCAATGCGTGGGCGTGCAGGGTTGGGAGTTCCGCTCCCACAGCCATTGGCAGGATTGGCAAGACTCGGTGCGACGCAGCATCGATCTGGTCAAAGGCAAGCTGCCGGAGAATTACGTGCCGTTGTTTCGTCCGCCCGACGGTCAGCGTCGAGCCGATGCTGAAGGCTTCTTTACCTCTCAGGGCTTGCAGGTGGCGCTGTGGGACATCGATGCCCAGGATGGCGCCGGCAAGCTCAAGGGCAGCCAGAGCGCGCAACGGGTGTTGACTCTGATGCTGCTGTGGCGGCACGGGGTGATCAATTTCAATGTGAAGCAGGATGCGCTGAAAACGGCGATGCCTTGGCTCATTACGCAAACGGCGCCAAGCGGGATCGGTTGGGAAGACTGTCAGAATGCGTTTCGCTGAAAGCGGTGAAACACCGTAAACATTGCGCGAGGGGCGATTTTGGGAGCGATTTTGGTGCAGGCGGACTTCCGACTTTAGCGGGGTGCTGGCAGTCCGCCAAGTGCTATTGGTCACTCTGCAAAATAAACTTCAAAAAAACGTCAAAGTACTTTTTTCTGTCACAGGTTTTGGAGTATTACGAAGACAGACCGCCGAAACCTGCAACACAGGTGGCGTCTTCCAAGACTCCGTTTGGGTTGCAATCACTTGAGTCTTTGCAGGTGATTTCGGTGGCCACTTCGAGGCGCAGCACTGTCAAGGTATTGCGTCGACTGGCTCCCACAAAGGTGACCGAGTATGGATGATCACGGACGTAGCTCTTCTTCCAACCAGCCAATCCTTTATGTACTCGATACCAACGTATTGATTCACGATCCAAACGCCCTGCTTAATTTCGAAGAACACCACGTCGCCATCCCGATGACCGTGCTTGAAGAGCTGGACAAGCTCAAGGGCGGGCATCACAGCGTTGCCGCAGAATGTCGTCAGGCGATTCGCCTGATCGACAAGACCCTGGGCGATGCCAGCCCCGAAGACGTCGAACTCGGCGTACCGATCCAGCGCGGCAAGAGTGGGCCCAAGGGTTTGCTGTCAATTCTGATGAGCAAGCGTATTGAGCCGAACATCATTCTGCCCGAGCATCTGAACGACAACATCATCATCAACCAGTTGATCGACCTGCGCGCGCGCGATGCGAAGCTGCCCGTGGTGCTGGTCACCAAAGATATCAACATGCGCCTCAAGGCCCGGGCTTGCGGGATTGCGGCCGAGGACTACAGTACCGACCAACTGGTCGACGACGTTTCGTTGCTGCCCAATGGTTATCACACCATGACCGGTTCGTTCTGGGATCGGGTGAGCAAAGTCGAAACCCGGCAGGATCATGGCCGCACCTGGCACCAGGTGCAGTTGATCGACAACCTGCCCGCCGTACACGTCAACGAATTCATCATCGACGAACAGGGCTTTGTCGGCTGGATCAAGGAAATCCAGGTCGACAAGTTGCTGATCCTCGATCTGCATCAGGAACCACTGTTGCACCAGGAAGCCTGGGGCCTGAAACCGCGTGACATCTATCAAAGCCTGGCGCTCTATGCCTTGCTCGATCCGGACATTCACCTGGTCAACCTGTCCGGCGCGGCCGGTTCCGGTAAAACCATCCTGGCCCTGGCGGCAGCCATCGAACAGACCATGGTCAGCAAGCGCTACCGGCGCATCATCGCCACCCGCAGCGTGCAGGGGCTGGACCAGGAAATCGGCTTCCTGCCCGGCACCGAAGCGGAAAAAATGGAGCCTTGGCTCGGCGCCATCACCGACAACCTTGAAGCTCTGCACATGGATGACGAAAACACCCATGGCAGCGTCGACTACATCCTCAGCAAAGTGCCGTTGCAGTTCAAATCCCTCAACTACATTCGAGGCCGCAGCTTCCAGCAGAGTCTGATCCTGATCGATGAGTGCCAGAACCTCACGCCGCACCAGATGAAAACCATCATCACCCGTGCCGGCGCCGGTTCCAAAGTGGTGTGCCTGGGCAACCTGGCGCAGATCGATACGCCTTACCTGTCCGCGACCAGCTCCGGGCTGACTTACCTGACCGAGCGCTTCAAGGACTTCCCCAACGGTGTGCACATCACCCTGCAAGGGGTGCCACGCTCGATTCTGGCCGAATACGCCGAATCGCATCTGTAACAGTGACGACCGAACCGGGCGCCCTAAAGGTCGCCCGGTTTTTTTATGCCCGACACATACCCTGTAGGAGCGAGGCTTGCCCGCGAAAGCGATGTGTCAGTCACATTGATGTCGGATGTGCCGCCGCCTTCGCGGGCAAGCCTCGCTCCTACAGGAGGTGTGTCGATTTGATAATCAAACGTGCGAAAAATTGACCCACAGGCTTACAATCGATGCTTCTGATCAGGAGTAACCCTGTGCTGACTCATCTCGATTCCCAAGGTCGTGCCAATATGGTCGACGTCACCGAAAAAGCCGTGACGTTCCGCGAAGCGACGGCCCAAGCGCTGGTGCGCATGCTGCCCGAAACCCTGCAGATGATCGTTAGCGGCGGTCATCCCAAGGGTGACGTATTCGCCGTGGCGCGGATCGCCGGCATCCAGGCGGCGAAAAAAACCAGCGATCTGATTCCTTTGTGCCACCCGTTGTTGCTCACCGGCGTCAAGGTCGAACTCAGTGCCGAAGGCGACGACACCGTGCGCATCGTGGCACGCTGCAAGTTGTCCGGGCAGACCGGCGTCGAAATGGAAGCGCTGACCGCCGCCAGCGTCGCGGCGCTGACTATCTATGACATGTGCAAGGCCGTGGATCGCGGCATGACCATCGAGAGCGTACGGCTGCTGGAGAAACTCGGCGGCAAGAGCGGCCATTTCCAGGCGGATCAGCCATGAATGTTACCGTGAAGTTTTTCGCCCGCTACCGTGAAGCGCTCGGCGTGGACTCGGTGAAGGTCGAAGGTGATTTCGCCACGGTCGACGATGTGCGCGCGCTGTTGGCACAACGTGACGGTGCCGAGGTGCTGAGCGAGCAGAACCTGATGTGTGCCCGCAACGAAGACCTCTGCCAGCTCGACGAACCGGTGAGCGATGGCGATGAAGTGGCGTTTTTTCCGACCGTGACCGGGGGGTGAATCATGGCGATTCGCGTGCAAGCCACGCCGTTCGATCCGGGCGCTGAAGTCAACGCCATGCACGCGGCCAATGTAGGTGTCGGTGCGGTGGTGAGTTTTGTCGGCTACGTACGCGACTTCAATGATGGCCTCGACGTCGCCGGAATGTTTCTGGAGCACTACCCGGGCATGACCGAAAAAGCCCTGGGCAAGATTGCCGCAGAGGCCGAACAGCGCTGGCCGCTGTTGAGGCTGGAAGTGTTGCACCGCGTCGGCGCCCTGGAGCCGGGCGAGCCGATCGTCTTCGTCGGCGCCGCCAGCGCTCATCGTCAAGCAGCGTTCGATGCCTGTGCCTTTGTCATGGATTACCTGAAAACCCGCGCGCCGTTCTGGAAGAAAGAAAACACCGGTGATGGGCCGCGTTGGGTGGAAGGGCGTGACAGCGATCATGCGGCGGCAGATCGCTGGAAGCAGTAAGCAATCACGGCTTGAAAAACATTTGAAAGTTAATCCGTTCTTAACCGGTTTATCGTTTATTTCCGACGTTAGCCAAGGCGGTCTTGTCGAAGCGGTTGATCGATAAGCCCCCCGTCCGAAGGTCAATGCTGCCGTGTAGACTTCCGGGCAATCGACATCAGATCGACAACGGCATTGCCGCCAAAAGGGCATATCGAAGACAACATCAGCCTGACGCAGCCGCTGCAAGCGCAGCCACCGGCGAGCTGATCCACGGACACAAAAGGGAAACGCGATGAGCGAGGAAACGATGCGGTTGGGGCGTGAACGGCGCTATTTGGTGTTGCTGGGCATTATTTGCCTGGCGCTGATCGGTGGTGCGCTGTACATGCAAGTGGCGCTGGGCGAGGCACCGTGCCCGTTGTGCATCCTGCAACGTTATGCGTTGTTGCTGATCGCGCTGTTCGCATTTATCGGCGCGGCAATGCGCACCCGTCGCAGCATCACGCTGTTCGAAGCATTGGTGGTGATCTGCGCCATAGCGGGCGTCGGCGTAGCCGGGCATCACGTCTATACCCAGTTTTACCCGGCGGTCAGTTGCGGCATCGATGTGCTGCAACCCATCGTCGACGGTCTGCCCCTGGCGAAGATCTTCCCGCTGGGCTTCCAGGTCGACGGTTTCTGTTCCACTCCGTATCCGCCGATCCTCGGTTTGTCCCTGGCACAGTGGGCGCTGGTGGCGTTCGTGCTGATCGTGGTGTTAGTGCCGCTGCTCACTTCGCGTAACCGCAAAGCGCTGCGTTGAGACTGTCCGCCGCACCGTCAGGTGAAACAAAAGAACGCCCCGGTCCTCGTTGAGAGGCCGGGGCGTTTTGCATGTTCAGAGGGCGGGTAAAAAGACCTTGATGCGCGACAAGGACGGGTGCGACATGCGTGCGACACGTTGTCACAGCGTGAGTGTCGCAAGGCATTTCAATACGTTGAAATAGTGCATCGTCATGCAACAAAAACGGGCCCTTCAAGCAACTGAAGGCTTTAGCGCCCATGGGACGAAACAGGCAGTTTTAACAGGGCCTGGCGATTGGCCGAAGCCCTTGTCATATAGGGGGTAGAGCAGGATGCAAGGCGAGCGCAGAGCCCTTGAAACTGTCTGAACTTCGTGTGGTAGACCTACATTTTTTGGTGTTTTTGTTGAGAATTAATTTCGATACCATGGCGCACTTTTGCAAAAACCGTTAATGATTGTTGTTGGATCGGATAAAAATTATTTCGGGATGAGACATGGTTTATGAATCGCTACATATCTACAATCGCCCGCACTGAATTTCCGGCACTGCTCACCCTGACTCAGGTGCAGGAGCAGCATTAGGGTGTCGAGAGGCCTGATGGCTTCATGTGACGCCCAAGGTGTCGGTGCTTCCCGACGATCCGCACCAAATGGAATTGGTCTGTAACAAGGCCCTTGACCACGAATTCGAATAAGAACTTAACGCAGGCCCAGGATTTGTCGAACAGCGTCTGACGCGCGACGGGCAGGCCCTTATTCAATCCAAGAAAAATGCCAACCCTTGGCAGGGTGAAGTGTTGGCGATCAAAACCCAACTGCATTGCGCAAGCTGCTTTAGAGGTCGTGAGATGAGTAAAAACAGGTACCCCAGACTACTAGGCTTATTGCCGCTGCTCGGCACGTTGTTGCTGGGAGGCTGCAACATGACCTTGCTCGATCCCAAGGGCCAGGTCGGCCTGGATGAGCGAAACCTGATCATCACCGCAACGCTGCTGATGCTGTTGGTCGTCGTGCCAGTCATCGTCATGACGTTTCTGTTCGCCTGGAAGTACCGCGCCTCCAACACCGACGCCGTCTACACGCCGAAGTGGTCGCACTCCACCAAGATCGAAATCGCCGTGTGGACGATTCCGGTACTGATCATCATTGCCCTGGGTTACATCACCTACAAGTCGACCCATGCACTGGACCCTTACAAACCGCTGGAATCCGACGTCAAGCCGGTGACCATCGAAGTGGTCGCGCTGGACTGGAAGTGGCTGTTCATCTACCCGGAACAAGGTATTGCCACGGTCAACAAGATCGTGTTCCCGGCGAACACCCCGATCAACTTCAAGGTCACTTCCGACGCCGTGATGAACTCGTTCTTCATCCCTGCGCTGGGCGGCCAGATCTACGCGATGGCGGGCATGCAGACCAAACTGCACCTGATCGCCAACGAGAACGCTGAAATGGACGGTATCTCCGCCAACTACAGCGGCGCCGGTTTCACCGGTATGAAATTCAAAGCGATCGCCACTTCCCAGGAAGAGTTCGACGCTTGGGTAAGTGAAGTCAAAAAGGCACCTAAACAGCTTGAACAAGCTGAATACGCAGCCCTTGCCAAGCAGAGCCAGAACAACCCAGTCGAGCTCTACTCCTCGGTCACGCCGAACCTGTTCCAGATCATCGTCGACAAGTACGAAGGCATGAAACCGGGCCCGAAAGTGAAGCACGAGAAGAAAGAGAAAGAAGTGGCCGCTACGCAAGGAATGGACATGAACTCGCATTCAGCTGCCGGGGCAGAGGAGTAAACGATGTTTGGTAAATTAAGTTGGGAAGCGGTCCCGTTCCACGAGCCGATCGTGATGGTGACCATCGCCATGATCGCGCTGGGTGGTCTGGCGCTGTTCGCCGGGATCACTTATTTCAAGAAGTGGACCTACCTGTGGACCGAGTGGCTGACCTCGGTCGACCACAAGAAAATCGGCGTGATGTACATCATCGTCGCCATGGTCATGCTGCTGCGTGGTTTTGCCGACGCCATCATGATGCGTACCCAGTTGGCCATGGCCACCGAGGGTTCGCCTGGCTACCTGCCACCTGAACACTATGACCAGATCTTCACCGCTCACGGTGTGATCATGATCATCTTCATGGCGATGCCATTCTTCACCGGCCTGATGAACCTTGCAGTGCCGCTGCAGATCGGCGCGCGTGACGTTGCCTACCCGTTCCTGAACTCCCTGAGCTTCTGGCTGCTGGTATCCGGCGTAGTGCTGATCAACCTGTCTCTGGGCGTTGGTGAATTCGCCAAGACCGGTTGGGTTGCCTATCCGCCGCTGTCGGGGCTGCAATACAGTCCGGGCGTGGGGATGGATTACTACATCTGGGCGCTACAGCTATCCGGGCTAGGTACGACGCTGACGGGGGTGAACTTCCTGGCCACCGTGCTGAAAATGCGTACCCCGGGCATGAAGCTGATGGACATGCCGATCTTCACCTGGACCTGCACCTGGGCCAACGTCCTGATCGTGGCTTCGTTCCCGATCCTGACCGCTACCCTGGCTTTGCTGACACTTGACCGCTACATGGATTTCCACATTTTCACCAATGAACTTGGTGGCAATCCGATGATGTACGTCAACCTGTTCTGGGCTTGGGGTCACCCCGAGGTTTACATCCTGATTCTGCCGGCGTTCGGTATCTTCTCCGAAGTCATCTCGACCTTCTCCGGCAAGAAACTGTTCGGCCACCACTCGATGATCTACGCATCGGGCGCGATCTCGATCCTGGGCTTCATGGTCTGGCTGCACCACTTCTTCACCATGGGGTCGGGTGCCAGCGTCAACGCCTTCTTCGGTCTGGCGACGATGCTGATCTCGATCCCGACGGGGGTGAAGCTGTTCAACTGGCTGTTCACCATCTACCAGGGTCGTCTGCGTTTCACCAGCCAAGTGCTGTGGACTCTGGGCTTCATGGTGACTTTCGCCATCGGCGGCATGACCGGCGTACTGCTGGCCATCCCGGGTGCTGATTTCGTACTGCACAACAGCCTGTTCGTGATCGCGCACTTCCATAACGTGATCATCGGCGGCGCGGTATTCGGTTACATCGCTGGCTTCGCCTTCTACTTCCCGAAAGCGTTCGGCTTCAAGCTGCACGAAGGTTGGGGCAAGGCAGCATTCTGGTTCTGGATCTCGGGCTTCTTCGTCGCGTTCATGCCGCTCTATGCACTGGGCTTCATGGGCATGACCCGTCGTCTGAACGCCACCACTAACCCTGAGTGGGTGCCGTACCTGTACGTCGCCATGTTCGGTGCGGTGATGATTGCTGTCGGTATCGCCTGCCAGCTGATCCAGCTGTACGTCAGCGTGCGTGATCGCAACAAGCCAGAGAACATGTGCGAACACGGCGACCCGTGGAATGCCCACACCCTGGAATGGTCGACCTCCTCGCCACCACCGTTCTACAACTTTGCCGTGCTGCCGAAAGCAGACAGCATCGACCCGTTCACCGAAGCCAAGGAAAACGGCACCGCGTACAAGGCTCCGGCCAAGTACGAGCCGATCCACATGCCAAACAACACCGCGACCGGTGTGGTCATGGGTGCGCTGTTGACCGTGTTCGGTTTTGCGATGATCTGGCACATCTGGTGGCTGGCGATCGTCGGTCTGGTCGGCACCGTGGTGTACTTCGTGATCCATGCTGCACGTGATGATCAAGGCTATATGGTGCCGGTCGACGTGATCGAGCGCATCGAAGCCGAGCAGCACAAGCGTCTGGTAGCGGCCGGGAAAGTTCCAGCCACCGCCACCCGTGTTGAAACCTCGTTGGAACAGGCTTAAACCATGTCGAACTTAGTGACCAATGCTGGACACACCCATGTCGATGGACATGGGCACGATGACCATCACCACGACTCGGGCGAGATGACCGTATACGGCTTCTGGCTCTACCTGATGACCGACTGCATCCTGTTTGCGTCGATCTTCGCGGTGTACGCGGTACTGGTTAACAACGTAGCGGGTGGCCCATCGGGCCACGACATCTTCGAACTGCCATACGTGCTGGGCGAAACTGCTCTGCTGCTGTTCAGTTCGATCACCTACGGCTTCGCCATGCTGGCGTTGTTCAAGGGCAAGAAGAACCAGGTGCTGGGCTGGCTGGGCATGACCTTCCTGTTCGGCGCCGGCTTCATCGGCATGGAAATCAACGAGTTCCACGTGTTGATCGCCGAAGGCTACGGCCCTAGTCGCAGCGGCTTCCTGTCCGGGTTCTTCACCCTGGTCGGCACTCACGGTCTGCACGTGACCAGCGGTCTGATCTGGATGGCGATCATGATGTATCAGGTCCAGAAAAACGGCCTGACATCGACCAACAAGACCCGTCTGAGCTGCCTGAGCCTGTTCTGGCACTTCCTGGACGTCGTGTGGATCTGCGTATTCACGGTTGTTTATCTGATGGGGACTATGTAAATGGCTAACCCAGCTCATTCCCACGATAGCCACGACGCCGGTCACGGCAGCTACAAGTCGTACGCCATCGGCTTCATCCTGTCGGTGATCCTGACCGTCATTCCATTCGGTCTGGTGATGTACCCGTCGCTGCCGAAATCGATCACGCTGTGGATCGTGCTGGCGTTCGCGGTTATCCAGGTGCTGGTGCACCTGGTGTACTTCCTCCACCTGGACCGTTCCGCCGCCCAGCGTAACAACGTGATCGCGTTTGTCTTCGCTGCGCTGGTCATCGTCCTGTTGGTTGGCCTGTCGTTGTGGATCATGTTCAGCATCCACACCAACATGATGGCGAAGTGAGGTAAGTCCGGATGTCCTTGAAGCACTTTATCCAAATCACCAAACCGGGGATCATTTTCGGTAACGTGCTTTCAGTGGCAGGCGGATTTTTCCTGGCCTCGAAAGGGCATGTCGATCTGGCCATTTTCCTGGCTGCGATGATCGGCACATCCCTGGTGGTGGCTTCCGGTTGCGTGTTCAACAATTGCATCGACCGCGACATCGACCTGAAGATGGAACGCACCAAGAACCGGGTGCTGGTCCAGGGCTTGATCTCCCTGAAACTGGCCCTGATTTACGCGACCATCCTCGGCGTTGCCGGCGTTGCATTGCTGTACAAGGTGGCCAACCCGTTGGCCGCGCTGTTCGCAATCATCGGCTTCGTGATCTACGTCGGCTTCTACAGCCTGTACCTCAAGCGCAAGTCGGTTCACGGCACGCTGGTGGGCAGTCTGTCGGGGGCGATGCCGCCGGTGATCGGTTACGTCGCGGTCAGCAATAACTTCGACATGGCCGCGCTGACGTTGCTGGTGATGTTCAGCCTGTGGCAGATGCCGCATTCCTACGCCATCGCCATCTTCCGCTTCAACGATTACCTGGCCGCATCGATTCCGGTGTTGCCGGTGAAGCGCGGGATCCAGGTGGCCAAGAAGCACATCCTGCTCTACATCCTGGCGTTCCTCGTAGCGACCTTGATGCTGACCTTCAGCGGCTACGCCGGCATGAGCTACCTCGCCGTCGCCGCGGCCATGGGCATGTACTGGTTGTACATGGCCTGGACCGGTTACAAGGCAGTGGATGACACGGTCTGGGCACGCAAGCTGTTCGTGTTCTCGATCTTCACCATTACTGCGTTGAGCGTAATGATGTCGCTGGATTTTAAAGTGCCGAGTGAGTTGTTGCTGACTTACGTGCCTTAAGCGTTGGATGCGGTAAAGAAAAGCCCCGCCTTCGAGAGAAGGGCGGGGCTTTTTTGATTAGCGTTTAGCGTTACTGCGCGGCGATGCTGTAGCCGTCGAACGCGGTTTTTTGCTGAAGCGCGGTGATGATGTTCTTGCGGTTAACCGCTTGCTCAGCCCCGGCATTGTCCAGGAACGTTTCGCTTTCCAGCTCGGCTTCATCGCCTTCGCCGACGAAAGCGAAGCCCAGGAATTCCAGCGCTTCACGGTCAACATTCAGACGCGAACGCGGGGTGCGCAGGGGCAGCGTGACGCTGGTTCCGTCCTTGCTGATGGTGAACACTTCGACTTCTTTCTTGGCGCGAGCCGCCTTGCTCTTGCTGCTGCTCGGATTGCTGATGGCCTGGTGAGTCTGGTTCAGTACCTTCAATGCCAGGCCATAGACGATTTCCTGAAACGCCGGGTCGTCCTTGAAGCTGGACAGAATGCGGCTGATCGGAAATTTGCTGCTCAGGTCTTCCAAGGCGGCGATGTCGGCTGCTTCGGCGTCTTTCAGTTGCTTGAGTTCGCCCATCAGTTCGTAGGCTTTATCGTCATCGAAGCTGTCATGAGCCTGGCGAATCGCGGTGCGCAACTCGCGGATCTGGTCGCTTTCCCGGGTGGATTGAAAAGCGTCCAGGACCATCTCGCTGATGGTCTTGGCCTGAGGTACATGCTGTGAAAGATTGATGGAGTTTTCGTATTCCGCTTTGGATGACAAGGTGACTACGGATTCAGCGGTATTGGAATCGGACATTGAAATTTCACTACTTCTTTTAACTTGGATTGAGGCGAGAAAGCACGAGGCCTTTTCAGGCCGCCTAATCTATTGGACCGAGGCTGTGTTGTCACGGATGAACAGGCGGCTGGTCAGCATTTTTGCCAGCGCTATCGACTATTGCCCCATCGAATTAATACTCATCGAGCGAACCACACATTGTTCTGCCGTTTGCTCATCTACCGGTAAGGAGAAGCGAAAGGTCGCGCCGCGTCCGGGCACATCGAGCAATTCGATCTCTCGACCGTGCAACTGCAGGATCCGGTGCACGATCCGCAGCCCCAGTCCGCCATCACGTCGTGCGCCGCCAATGTTGAACGGGCGCAGGAACAGACCTTCACGCAATTCGGGGGCGATGCCGGGGCCGGTGTCGCTGACGGACACTTCGATAAAAGACCCTTGAGGGCGAAGACTGAGTTCGATTTCTCCACCCTGAGGGGTATGGCGCAGGGCGTTGTCGACCAGGTTGGTCAGCACCCGTTCGATCAACCCCAGGTCGGCGCAAGCCACGGCGACATTGGGGGCGAAGGTGGCCTTGAGTTCAATCTGGCGTGCTTCGGCGCTGAGCTCGAATTTCTGAAAGATATCCTGCACCAGATCGGTCAGGGAGAAGCGCTCCAGCACCGGTTGCACGAAACCGTGTTCCAACCGTACCAATTCCAGCAACGATTGCGCCAGGCCCCCGACCTTGCGGCTTTGATCCAGAGCGATCCCTAGATAACGACGGCGGTCGGCGGGGGATAACGTGCTGTCCTTGAGTGACAGGGTTTCCAGGTAACCGTGCAGCGAGGCCAGCGGTGTGCGCAGGTCGTGGGAGATGTTCGCCACCAGTTCACGACGCTCCTGATCCTGACGGGTCAGCGAGCGCCATTGTTCGCCGAGGCGCGCTTGCATCTGCCGGAAGGCGGCGTCGAGTATGGCGATTTCATCATGGCTGGCGGCTTTTTCTACCGATTCTGGCTCGGGCGGGGCGGGCGGAGCAGTCGGCACCCCATTGATATCGAACTGACTGACTTTCTCCGTCAAACGACGCAATGGTCGGGTGATCAGGGCAAATGCTGTGAGGCCGGCAATCAGGCACAGCAACGCCACCAGCCCAATGGACAACAAAGCGGTATTGAGCGCTGCGCTGGTGGCACCGCGTTCGGCGAAGCGGTCATGCTCTTCGCTGAGTAGCACCACATAGAGGTAACCGGCCGGCTGACCGTTGACCCGCAATGGCGCAGCGCTGAACACCTTGCTGCCATCGATGCTGCGTGGATCGTCGCCGAGAATCGGCAGGGCTTCGCCTTTGAGCAAACGCTGGATCGGCGCCAGATCAACCTGTTCGCGACGTATCCGCCCCTCGGGCGCGGCGCTGCCGACAATTCGGCCCCCGGTGTCCAGCAGATAGACCTCGACACTGGGGTTGACCAGCATCAGCTGGCTGAACAATTCGCGCACGGCATTGGGCATCGGGCCATTGCGGTCCATCAGCACAGTGTCGTGGGCGATGTGTTGCGCCAGATCCCGCGACAACCCTTGCACCACTTCCAGTTCATGCATCTGGTTGGAGCGCACCTGCATCCATGCCGAGGTGCCGCAGCACACCAGCAACAGCACGGCGAACACCAGGGACAGGCGTTGGGTCAGGGTCAGCCTCATGGCTGCTCTCCGCTCGTGGCGAATTTGTAGCCGCGACCCCACACTGTGAGGATGCGCGCCGGTTGCGCCGGATCGGCCTCGATTTTGGCCCGCAGACGGTTGATGTGGGTGTTGACCGTGTGCTCGTAACCTTCATGACTGTAGCCCCACACCGTGTTGAGCAGGTCCATGCGCGAGAAGACCTTGCCGGGCTGGCGAACGAAGAAGTACAGCAAGTCGAACTCCCGTGGCGTGAGGTCAAGGCGCCGACCATCGAGAGAGACTTCACGGGTGATCGGGTCGATGGACAGGCCATCGCTGATCAGACTGCCGGCGTCCATTTTCAGGTTGCGGGCCATGGCGTCGACCCGTCGCAGCAGTGCCTTGACCCGTGCCACCAGTTCGAGCATGGAAAAGGGTTTGGCCAGGTAGTCGTCGGCACCGAGTTCCAGCCCCAGAATCCGATGGACTTCGCTGGAGCGCGCACTGGTAATGATGATCGGCGTGTAGCGTGCCATCGCCCGGGCGCGGCGGCAGATTTCCAGGCCGTCGACGCCGGGCAGCATCAGGTCGAGGATCAGTGCGTCCCAGCTTCCTTGCTGCAGCAGTCGCATGCCTTCATCGCCGTCGGCGCAATGCACTACCTCGAACTGCTCATCGCGCAGATGCAGGCAGATAAGGTCGGCGATAGGCAGGTCGTCCTCGACCACCAGGACGCGTTTGGTCTGTTCCATGGAGCTCAATCCTTTGTGACGCAATGAACACATTGTGCGGGTTTTCCTGAGGCTGAGTTATCACGAATTGTTTTACTTCTCGTGAGGATTTGGCGATCAACTCAAGCCTAGGCTGTGTTCCATGCAAGGCATCTGGAATTTTGGAGAAGGCCCATGTTTTCACGGCGACAGTTTCTTGTAGCGAGCGGCGGGCTGGGGGCTGCAGCCTTGGTGATCGGTGTATTGCCAAAATTTTCCGCAAGCGTCGCGCTGATCGATGAGGCTCGCGCGAAGGAGGTTTTCGAGGTGGCTCACAGCGACAGCGAATGGCGCGCCATGCTCAGCGCCGAGCAGTACGAGATCCTGCGCGAAGAGGGCACCGAACGGGCCTACAGCAGCCCGCTGAACAACGAGCATCGGAAGGGCATTTTTGCCTGCGCCGGTTGTGATCTGCCGTTGTTTTCTTCCGATACCAAATTTGACAGTCGCACCGGTTGGCCAAGCTTTTGGGCTCCGCTCGACAACGCTGTGGCCACTCGTCAGGACCGCACCTTCGGCATGCTGCGCGAAGAGGTCCACTGTCGTCGTTGCGGCGGTCATCTGGGCCATGTCTTCGAGGACGGGCCGAAGCCCACCGGTCTGCGTTACTGCATGAACGGTCTGGCGCTGACTTTCAAACCACAGGCGTGATCCATGGGCACTTCCTTTCACTCACTTGATGCAGGTCGACGTTATGTGGCTTCTGGTCCTCGCTTATCTCGGTGGTGTGCTGACGATCGTCAGCCCGTGCATTCTGCCGGTATTGCCCTTTGTCTTCGCTCGCACCGGGCAGCCGTTTATGAAGAGTGGCTTGCCGCTGCTGGCCGGGATGGCGCTGACCTTCGCGCTCGTCGCCTCGTTGGCGGCGGTGGGCGGCGGTTGGGTGGTGCAAGTCAATCAGTACGGTCGCTGGCTCGCGTTGCTGTTCGTTGCGCTGTTCGGGCTGACACTGTTGCTGCCTCGGTTGGCCGAGCGTCTGACGCGTCCATTGGTGGCGGCCGGCGGTCGGCTGTCGGAAGCCGCGGCTGCCGATACCCGGCCGCGCCCCGGCGCTTCGTTGCTGATCGGTGTCGCCACGGGCCTGCTCTGGGCGCCCTGCGCCGGGCCAATTCTGGGTCTGCTATTGACTGGCGCGGCGCTGCAAGGGGCAAGCATCGCCACGACCCTGTTGCTACTGGCTTACGCGGCCGGTGCCGCTACCTCTCTCGCCGCGGCGTTGCTGCTGGGCGGTAAAGTCTTCGCCGCGATGAAGCGCTCGATAGGTGCAGGCGAGTGGCTGCGACGAGGTTTGGGAGTCGCGATGCTGGCCGGTGTGGTGGCGATCGCCTTGGGACTGGATACCGGGATTCTGGCGCGGGTCTCGACGGCATCCACCGGCGGTATCGAGCAAGCGCTGGTAAACCGATTGGCTGGTCAGTTGCCGACCGACAGTGGGGCAATGATGTCGCAAATTCCACGGGACGGCGATCAACCCGTCGGCAGCATGAAAATGACCGCCAGGATACCGGGCGAACTGCCGATTGAAGGCAACCTTCCATCACTGGACGGTGCAGTGCAATGGCTCAACTCACCCCCTCTCACCGCCCAAACCTTGAAGGGCAAGGTTGTACTGGTGGATTTCTGGACTTACTCCTGCATCAACTGCCTGCGCACCCTGCCATATGTGAAGGCCTGGGCCGAGAAGTATCGCGATCAGGGCTTGGTGGTGATCGGCGTCCATACGCCCGAGTTTGCCTTCGAACGGGATGTAGGCAACGTCACAAAAGCCATGAAGGACCTGGGCATCACCTATCCGGTGGCAATCGATAATGACTATGAGGTCTGGCGTGCTTTCAATAACCAATACTGGCCAGCCCACTATTTTGCCGATGCTCAGGGGCGCATTCGTTATCACCACTTTGGTGAAGGCAAGTACGCCGAATCGGAGCGAGTGATTCAGCAACTGCTGCGTGAGGCGGGCGCCGCGAAGGTCGCAGACGGGCTGATCAATGCTCGTGCCGAGGGTGTCCATCTCGCGCCGGACATGAGTGAAGTGCAATCGCCCGAAACCTATCTCGGTTACGAGCGGGCGGAGCACTTCGTCCCTGAAACCGGTCTGGTGCCGGACAAAATGAAAGTCTATAGCCCACCGTCGCAATTGGCTCTCAATGACTGGAGTCTGGGGGGGCAATGGACTGTCGGTCCGGAGCGTGCTGTCTCAAGCGCACCGGCCAGTCGTATCGTCTATCGCTTCCACGCTCGCGATCTGCATTTGGTATTGGGTCCAGGCGCCGACGGTAAACCGGTGCGTTTCAAAGTGTTGATTGACGGCAAGCCCCCAGTTGATGCCCACGGTGTTGATGTGGCGCCCGATGGCAGCGGCAGCGTCACCGAGCAGAGGTTGTATCAACTGGTACGCCAGACGGCAGGGGTAAAGGACCGGACATTCAGCATTGAATTTCTCGATCCGGGTGTGTCGGCGTATGCATTTACGTTTGGTTGATAGCCTCAATCATTCAGGAGATAGCCCATGAAAACCCCATTCAACTGGCGTCGCGCTCTGCTGGGACTGGCCGCTGCCAGCATTATCGGTCAATGCGCAGCGTTCTCCTTCGGACGCGCCGAAGAGGCGGCCATCATTCCTCCACCAGCGCTCGATGAAAACACTCAATCGCGCAGTGAGACGGCGGTTTTTGCCGGCGGTTGCTTCTGGGGCGTCCAAGGGGTATTTCAACACGTCAAAGGGGTGAAGAACGCTGTCTCCGGTTACGCTGGCGGCGCCGCTGACACCGCTCAATATGGGCGGGTCAGCAATGGCGATACCGGTCATGCGGAGGCAGTTGAAGTCACCTTCGATCCCGCTCAAGTCAGTTACGGCACTCTGTTGCAGATCTATTTCTCGGTGGCCCACAACCCCACCGAACTCAATCGCCAGGGCCCAGACAGGGGCACCCAGTATCGGTCGGCGCTTTTCCTGAAAAATGCAGAACAGCAACGTGTCGCCCAGGCCTACATCGCGCAACTCGACGCCGCCCATTCGTTCAATAAACCCATCGTGACCAAACTGGAAACCTACAACGGTTTCTACCCGGCAGAGGAGGAGCATCAGGACTTCCTGACGGAGCACCCGACCTATCCGTACATTGTGATCAATGACCTGCCGAAAGTGGCACAGTTGAAGCAGCTATATCCGGATCGGTATCAGGAGAAGCCGGTGTTGGTGAAAACGGGCTTCTAAGCAAGCAGCTCGGACGAAGCCTCATGAACTTGTCATCGCCCTGGCTATGGCTTGCCCCACCTTTGCAGTGCAAAGTCGACGAAGCTGCGCAATTTCGGCAAACGGTAGCGGTCTTGGGCGTACACAAGGTTCATCGGCCGACTCGGCAGTTGGTAGTCCTGCATCAAGGCCACCAGTTTTCCGTCCTGCAGGTCCTGCTCCACCAACGCATCAGGCACCATTACGATGCCCATACCGGTTCGCGCCGCTTGATGCAGTCCCGCCGAGCTGTTGATCAGCATCGGTCCGCTGACCGCCACCATGACTTCGCCTTCGGGTCCCTTCAGGCGCCATTGTTTGGCTACCGAGTGCCAGTCATCTCCTGCCGGGTAGGCGAAGGCCAGGCAGTCATGGTGTTGCAGGTCGGTGGGTTTTTCTGGTGTGCCTCGACGCTCCAGATAGTCCTTCGAAGCGCACAGGGTCATTGTGTAGTCCATGAGCGGGCGGGCGATCATGTTGGACATCTCGGTAGTGCCCAAGCGAATCGCTACATCGAAACCGTTGTCGAGCAGATCCAGGCGCTGGTTGGTCAAAACGACGTCGAGTTTGACCTGCGGACAACACAGGGCGAATTCGCTCAAGGCCGGCGCCAGTCGTTCGGTGCCGAAGGTCAGTGGTGCGGTGACGCGCAAGGTGCCGCTTGGCTCGTCGAGGGTCTGTTCGGCCAGGCGTTCGGAGTCGGCCACCAGCCCCAATACCTCGAGACAACGTTGATAGTACGCCGTGCCGAATTCCGTCAGCCGCTGGCGTCGTGTCGTACGGTTGAGCAGGCGCACACCCAGACGTTGCTCCAGGGCTCGAAGATGATTACCGACCATGGTCGTGGACATTTCGCACTGCAAAGCGGCGGCAGTCATGCTCCCGGCTTCCACCACTCTTACGTAAACGGTCATTGCCTGAAACAAGTCCATTATCAAGCTCGGCTTTAAAATGATTGAAGTGTTGCAGTGTTTATCCAGTTCAGGTGGCTAACCATACTGTAAAAACACCGACTATTAATGGAGTTTGATGTCATGACTGCTGCCTGCCTGATGAGCACCTACCAACCCTTGGCCTTGAGTTTCAGCAAAGGTCTGGGCACGCGCCTGTGGGATCAGGCCGGTCGTGAATACCTGGACGCGGTGGCAGGTGTAGCGGTGACCAACGTCGGCCACTCACATCCGCGAATTGTGTCGGCCATTAGCGAACAAGCCGGGCTACTGTTGCACACCTCGAATCTGTACAGCATCGACTGGCAACAGCGGCTAGCGCAAAAATTGGTTCGGCTGTCGGGCATGGAGCGGGCGTTCTTCAACAACTCTGGTGCCGAAGCCAACGAAACCGCGTTGAAGCTCGCGCGGCTTTACGGCTGGCATAAAGGCATCGAGCGGCCGCTGGTAGTGGTCATGGAAAACGCCTTTCACGGTCGTACTCTTGGCACCTTGTCCGCCAGCGACGGCCCGGCAGTGCGCCTGGGGTTTAACGAATTGCCGGGGGATTTCGTTAAAGTGCCGTTTGGCGACCTCGCGGTGCTGGAGGCGGTGCAACACGCCCACGGCCCGCGCATTGTGGCGATTCTGATGGAGCCAATTCAGGGTGAAAGCGGTGTGCAAGTGGCGCCGTCCGGTTATCTCAAAGCGGTTCGTGAACTGTGCAACCGCCGCGCCTGGCTGCTGATGCTCGACGAGATCCAGACCGGCATCGGCCGCACCGGTCAGTGGTTTGCGTTCCAGCATGAAGGCATCATCCCGGACGTCATGACCCTGGCCAAAGGCCTGGGCAACGGAATTCCAATTGGTGCCTGCCTGGCCCGGGGCAGAGCTGCCGACCTGTTCACCCCTGGCAGCCACGGCAGCACGTTCGGTGGCAATCCGCTGGCGTGCCGGGTGGGTTACACCGTGCTGGAGATCATCGAGGAACAAAGCCTGCTGGAAAACGCCAAACTTCAGGGGGAACGTCTGCTCGCCAGATTACGCATCGAACTGGCTGACAACCCAAACGTCCTGGCGATCCGTGGCCAGGGCTTGATGATCGGCATCGAGCTCGCCCAACCGATCCGTGACCTGGCCCTGATTGCTGCACGTGATCACGGCTTGCTGATCAACGTGACACGGAGCAAGACCATTCGCCTGTTGCCGCCGCTAACGATCGATGAGCGGGAAGTGGAGATGATTGTCAGAGGGGTGGTGCGGGCGGTGAGCGCGGCCTGACTTCTATTGGATGTACGCCTCTGCAGGAGCAGCCTTCGGCAGCTCCTGCAGAAACGGTGTCTCCGTCTAGAACGCATCTCCCCAAAAAACCGATAGCGATCAGTCGTTTTTTTGCATGCTGCTGACGAAAGCCGTGATTTCAGCCCGATTCATAAGTTGAAGTTTCGAGTTGCTGAACCCTTCATATAAACGCTGATGCGCGGCAAATCCGCTGGACCCTTCGCGATTTCGGTAGCTCCCCGCCCAGTCCTGCAGCGCTATCAGCAACTCGTCACTGTCGTCCCGCTTCGCTTCTCGCTGCCGAATATGATTGACGCAGTCTTCGTCCTCCAGACGCAGCCAGATAAGCGTCGTCGCCTGTCCTGCAAGTTCACTGATCATCCACCCATACACCCCCTCAATAACCCAGCGCTCTTTACTCGCTGCCACTCGCGCCATTCGCAATGCTTCGGCGCGAGGACGAGCGATGCTGTGTTCATCGGATATCCAGTGAATCAGGTCGAGATCGATCCAGGGCACTTGCAGGTGTCCGGCCAATCGTTTGGCCAGCCAACTCTTGCCCGAGCCGGAGTTGCCGATGATCAGGGTTCGAGTGAGGTTCATGGTGTGCAGGTAATCATTGCTCATGGCAACTCGGGCAAAGTCATTCAGCCGCTTCGGAAATTTCAGGCGCAATCATTCGCGTCTTCGGCGATCCATCCGCGTTGAATTGATAAATATCCTGCGGCTGGCCCTTTTCATTGAAGAACACTTGGCCGATCCCTGCCGAGTTCCACAGCCGCTCCCCGGCTTCGGCATGTTCGGGAGTGTGCGGAACAATGCGCATGCGCCGGCGCTTGGTCAGCCAGTTGAGGGGGGAACGGGGCGAGTAGAGCCAGCGGTTGAGGCGGTCGAACCATTCGAGCAAGACAGGCGGGAATTCGTTTTTGATCCCGCTGCTGGTGACCTGCCAGATTCTTGGGCCGGCCTTGCGATGTCGGATCAGTACTTCGTAGACGAAGGAGTAATGCACATCACCGGACAGCACCACGTAGTTACCGGGTGTGCGGGAATGTCGGAAAATGTTCAGGATCACCTGGGCCGCGCCGCGATGGGCCATCCAGTTTTCGGCGTCCACCAGCAGCGGATAGCCAAACCAGCTAAACACCCGTTGCACGGTTTCGATCAGTTTGACGCCGAAAATCGGTGCCGGCGAAACGATGATGGCCGAGGGATGATCGAGCAATTCCTGTTGTAGCTCGCTGAGCGCTTCCCAGTCCAGCAGACCCGACGGTTGCTTGAGGTTCATTTCGCTGCGCCAGCGTCGGGTGCGAGTGTCGAGCACTACCAGCGCCGGGCGGGTGGGCAGTACGTAATGCCACTTCTGAAAGCTCAGCAGTTCATCGATCAAGCTATCCTGGACCTCACTGTCGAGGTAATGATCTTGCCCGGTAGCACTCAATAGACGGGTTTTTTCCAGCATGCTGCCAAACGCGTCCGGGTTGTTGCCCCAACCCTGACACAACATATAAGCGAGCAGCGCGTTGCCGATGATGCGCTTGGAGAACGGATGGCCGTAGGCCGTTTCCTCCCATTGCGCGGAGAGATTCCAGTCATCGGTAATATCGTGGTCGTCGAAAATCATCAGGCACGGCAGATGTGCCATCGCTCGCCCCACACCACCCAGGTCGGTCTTGAACGCATCGATGCGCGTCTGTTCCAGGGCATAGCGCTTGCGTCGTTCGAGCGTCAGTGCCGGTGGTTGCGGCGCGATCAGTGTCCAGGGCGTTGGCGACCATACTAATAGGTACATGGCCATGACCTCGGCGAAGGTCACCAGATGGTTGTCGGCGCTGCTACTGGTAAAAATAGGCTTACGCGCGCCACCGAAAAAACGTTCGCGCAGGGTTTCGTTGCTCTCAAGCGCCGGTAACAAATCCGCACGATGGTAGTAACTGGCCGGGTGTTCATAGAGCCTGGCACTGTCGCTGACCACTGCACCGTCGAGGTGTTCGTCGAACAGCCCCAGACGCTCGATCAAGGCATGAATTGCCCGCAACATCGGCCCCGCGACATCATCCGCATACACCTGATCGCCGCTCATCATTAATAGTGCGGGGCGCTTGCAAGCGTCAGGCTCGGATTCCAGCAACCGATCGACGCACAGCAAACCATCTGCAGCCGGATGGTGAGGTTTACGGCAGGAGCCATGCAGCAATTGATCGATGCGCGAGCGCAGCACGAAATTCGGGCAACACGCTTTGCCGTACAGCAGATGCGGTGCCCATTCCGCTATGCCCGACGGCATGCCATCCGCTTCGGTGATCAGCAGGTCGTACTCGATCAGTGTGTCGCAGGGCAGGGCGGCATTCAGTGATACATCAATCAAATGAATAAAGGCATGAGTACCGACCTGGATGATCGTGCATTGATCCGCATCGAGACGGATGTCTACTCCTTGCAGGCGTAGCGTCAGCGTCAACGCACGTGATCCCACCAGCCACAGCACCAGCCGTTTGGGTTCCAGTCGCCGTAATAGCGGGCCGACGAGGATCGGTGGCAATGGGGAGTGATCGACGGGCAACGGCAAAGATACGGACATCCGGGATTCAAGACTCTTGGTGCAGAGAGGTGGGCGATGATAGCGCAGCTAGTGGCAAGGATTGTCTGATGGCCAATGGCTTATGCCTGAATCTGTAACAAGTGATGATCGCTTTGCACAATACATCTGCCAAGGGAGCTGTGACGGACACATGCTGGTTTCACCCTGCCCAGATCTGGGGTGTGTCGATGAGTAAAGCAAGGACTGCTTATAGAAGCAGAATCAGTACCCGTCTTGAGGCGCATTGCTAAGGGGAAAATTAATCGCAACAGGTGGTTGACCACGAAATAAAATGCTGTACTATTCGCCTCCCGCTAACGAGAGATCGAAAGCGCAAGTGGTTGAAGTTGTTAAAGATTTCCAAGCGAAACTTTGAAAACTTCTGAAAATAACCGCTTGACAGCAACAGAGGCTGCTGTAGAATGCGCGCCTCGGTTGAGACGAAAGATCTTAACCAACCGCTCTTTAACAACTGAATCAAGCAATTCGTGTGGGTGCT
>NZ_JAKLSP010000015.1:0-153091 GCF_022014505.1 Pseudomonas sp. PGPR40
CGGTGTAACTCAAGGTCGCCATCAGGGCCAGTTGATAGAGATTCAGCGCACAGAATTTGTCATCGGTGGACAGCAGGGGCCGCAAGGCGCGCATCGGCCGCACTTCCAGCACATTGTGTTGGTTGGGACTCAGCGCAATGCCGAACGAATGCTCGGGGCCGAACCCCAGTTCGCTCATGGCCCGAAGCAGGGCGCTTTGGGGTTGGTAGAAACGCTTGACCACCGGTGGCAAATGCGTGCCATCACGGACCAGGTCCCGCACCTCGACCTGGACGAAGACATCGGCGTCTTTGATGGCCGGGTTGTGTTCACGACGAAATCCGTCTTCGTGGAAGAATCGGGTTTGTTCGGCGCGGAACTGGAGTTCGGTGATGGGGAGGGGGTAGTAGTCTCGCTTTATCAACCGTTCATAGGGTTTATCGAGTCCGCTGTACCGCTTGTCCAAGCTGAGTACGACACTTCCTCGGTAATGGTTCTCCACCTTGGCAAATCCCTCACCATCCAATCGTCCGGTATATTCCTGGCCGACACTGTCCACAACGGTGTAATGCAAGCCACCGTAGGGTTTCCCATCGCCGTGTTCGTCAACCAATCGAAAACTCGTCCAGTGCCCCCGTAGCGGGCAAACCAGCATTTTGCTGCTGAAACAAGAGTGATCTCGCTCCTGATGTGCCATACCTGATTTCCTTATTCAGTGCAGTTGGGGTAGACGGTGCAAGTTCTGCCGCCGGGCATTTTGAAAGATTTGAAATCTGTGGTGTTGCCACGGCAAAAAGCGTCTTGATCCTCAAGGCTTTCTCCCAGGCAACGTTTCCAACCTTGCGGAAAGCGAATCCAGGTGTCCTGCCCAAAGGGCCGCTCCTCGGCCGCCATCCCGAACACCATCCTCACCGTCCTGCCCGGCAACTGATCGCGCTGCAATACCCCGCCCGCCATGCGTTTCACCATCTGTCCACTCGCATCGACGGCCCGGCAGTGCAGGATTTTCCGAATATTGCGTTTGGGTCCTACAGTGCGAAACAGCCACTGGCATTGCCCTTGAAACGTCTGAATACCGGAGGCTGGAAAACCTGGACGGTCATCTGCAAGTTCGTCGTAAAAGGACAGGCTGGCAAAGTCACCGCCGATGTCAGACCAGCGCGTTCCCCACTTCGCGTCGAGATTCAGTTTCAAGCTACTCAACACCAACGGACAGCCGCCTGCGCGCGTCGTCAGCGGGATCTGAAACTCTGCCGTGCGCGCAATACTTTGGAATTCGCTGGTGAAAAACTTGCGGTTCGGCGCCACTTTTCCTCGCTGGCGCGGCGGCGCCTCACAGGTTTCGCCGCTGGCCGGCTCGTAATAGGCATCAACCTTGACCCTGAAATCGGCCGGGACTTCGGCCTGCAAGGTAAAGCGCTCTGCCGGTGCAAAGACACAACCACCCGCGGCAAGCGCCAGCGCAATGATTGCCAGGGCGCGAGCAAATGGCCCGCTCGCGAAACACGACGATGGACCGTTATTGAGAACTGGCTTATCCCATTCCTGGAGTGCCGTCACTTGATGCTCCTGCCAACTGACTCCGTAGAAAACGAAGTATCAACAGAGGTATAGCCGTCATCCAGAACGGTTTGAGGGGCCAGGAAGCGTTTGGGACCGCGCCTACGTCAGTCTCTGAAATATCTGACATATTCAGCCATGCAATGACGGGAAGGGTTGTCCCGCTCATGAAGCCATGTCTGATTTCCTTATTCAGTGCAGTTGGGGTAGACGGTGCAGGTCCTACCGTCAGGCATTCTGAAATCCTTGAATTGAGGCGGTTCCAGACGGAGTTCTTCTATATCTCGTCCCCATTGGCTCTCGCACGGTTTCCAGCCGCTCGGCGTTTTGAACCAATACATTTTGATCTATGCTCGGCCTCTCGCTCCGGAGGGCCTTCGATGACTGATTTACTCACGTCCATTCAAGCCGCACTCGGCTTGCCCCACACGCCAATCCCGTTCACCTCGAGTGGCGCCCTGCCCTCGGCGTTTGCCGTGACTGACCTGGCCTGCGCCAGCATTTCCGCCGCTGGTCAGGCTGTCAGTGAATTGCTGCAACAACACACCGGCCGCTTGCCTGCCCTTGAAGTCGATCGCCGCCTTGCGTCGTTCTGGTTCGCCACCTCGATCCGCCCTGTGGGCTGGAGCGTCCCGCCGTTGTGGGATCCGGTTGCCGGCGACTATGCGACCAAGGACGGCTGGATCCGCCTGCACACCAACGCGCCTCATCACCGCACCGCTGCCGAATCGGTGCTCGGCGCCTGTGCCGACCACGCCGCAGCGGCGGGCAAAGTAGCTCAATGGGCCAAAAGCGATCTGGAACAGGCCGTGGTCGAAGCCGGTGGTTGCGCCGCCGAGATGCGAACCTGGACGCAATGGCAGTTTCACCCCCAGGGTCGAGCCGTGAACGCCGAACCGCTGATTCACTTCAGCGTCGACGACAGCCAAAACGCCAAACCGTGGCAGGGTTCGGTGGCCCAACCGCTGGCCGGGATCAAAGTGCTGGACCTGACGCGGGTACTCGCCGGCCCGATCGCCAGCCGCTTCCTCGCAGGGCTGGGCGCCGACGTGCTGCGCATCGACCCGCCGACCTGGAACGAACCGGGCGTGGTGCCGGAAGTGACCCTGGGCAAACGCTGCGCGCGCCTGGATCTGCACGATAAAACTGATCGCGCAGTGTTCGAAAGCTTGCTCAAAGACACCGACATTCTGCTCCACGGCTACCGCGCCGATGCATTGGAAAGATTGGGGTACGGCGTCGTCGTGCGTCAAAAACTGGCGCCGGGCCTGATTGATGTGTGCCTCAACGCCTACGGTTGGAGCGGCCCCTGGCAGAACCGTCGAGGGTTCGACAGTTTGGTACAGATGAGCAGCGGGATTGCCGAAGCGGGGAGGCAGTGGAAGAAAGCGAATAAACCGACGCCGCTGCCGGTACAGGCGCTTGATCACGCCACCGGGTATTTGATGGCAGCTGCGGCGATCACGTTATTGGCTGAACGATTGAGTAGCGGGCGCGGCGGGTCAGCCAGATTGTCGTTGGCGCGGACCGCCAAGCTGCTGATTGAACATGGCGCGGGGACCGATGAGGCATTGCGGGCGGAGGATCAAAGCGATCAAGGAATGTTGGTTGAACAGACGCCTTGGGGTCCGGCCCATCGACTTCATGTGCCGCTGAAAATCACCGGGACACCACTACAGTGGGCACTGCCGGCCGGGGAATTGGGTTCTCATCGTGCGCAGTGGTGGTGACTGTTCGGGCCTCTTCGCGAGCAAGCCCGCTCCCACATGTGATCGCATTCCTCCATGGAAACTCGGTCATCGTAGGAGCGGGCTTGCCCGCGAAGAGGCCCGGAAAGTCACTACACATCTCAGCTCAATCCGGTCGACTCAGCGATGTCCAAAGCACCTGCGCCGCCCTGGCCTGACCGAAATCACACCGTGAACACCGTTCAACCCGATGCTGCGCGAGTACACCCCATCGACCACGGTTTCCATCCCGACCACGGCCCGCGCCGACAAGAATCCCAGCATCGCCGACCAGTCATAAGGCGGTTGATACGCCAGCAGCAACCTCACAACGACAACAACCCGCTATACAACCCATACGCCGCCAGCCCCGCACCGGCAACCACACAGCTGAAAATCCCCTTCTCCATCAACGTGAACAACGGCTCACCCTGTTCCCGCTTGGCCTGGGCAAACAGAATCACACCCGGTGCATACAACAACGCCGAGAGCAGCAGATATTTCACCCCGCCGGCATATAACAACCACACCGCGTAACTCAGGGCGATGCCGCCGATCAGCAAGTCTTTCGTGCGCTCGGCCGAGGCATGCTCATAGGTTTCCCCTCGCCCGCTCAACAACACCGCATACGCCGCCGACCACAGATACGGCACCAGAATCATCGATGAGGCGAGGTAAATCAGGCTGGTGTAAGTACCGGCGGAAAACAGGGTGATCAGCAGAAAAATCTGGATCATCACGTTGGTCAGCCACAAAGCATTGACCGGTACATGGTTGGCGTTTTCCTTTTTCAGGAAGGCTGGCATGGTCTTGTCTTTCGCAGTGGCGAAGAGAATTTCGGCGCACAGCAGCGCCCACGACAACAACGCCCCCAGCAGCGAAACCGCCAAGCCGACGCTGATCAGCACCGCGCCCCAATGACCGACCACGTGTTCCAGCACCGCGGCCAGGGACGGGTTCTGCAACGTGGCCAATTCCGGTTGGCTCATGATCCCGAGAGATAACACGTTCACCAGCACCAGCAGCGCCAACACTCCGATAAAACCGATAACCGTCGCCCGGCCCACGTCCGAACGTTTCTCCGCCCTCGCCGAATACACACTGGCGCCTTCAATACCAATGAACACGAACACCGTGACCAGCATCATGTTGCGCACCTGGTCCATCACGCCGCCGAAATTGGGGTTGCTGCGGCCCCAGATGTCCCGAGTGAAGATGTCCGCCTTGAAGGCCACGGCGGCGATGATGATGAACATGATCAGCGGCACGATCTTGGCCACGGTGGTCAATTGATTGATGAACGCCGCCTCTCTGATCCCGCGCAGCACCAGAAAATGCACCGCCCACAACAGCACCGAGGCGCAGCCGATGGCAATCGGTGTGTTGCCCTGGCCAAACACCGGAAAGAAATAACCAAGGGTGCTGAACAGCAGCACGAAATAACCGACGTTGCCCAGCCAGGCGCTGATCCAGTATCCCCAGGCAGATGAGAAACCCATGTAATCGCCGAAACCTGCCTTGGCGTAAGCGTACACACCAGAGTCCAGTTCAGGTTTGCGATTGGCCAAAGTCTGAAAGACGAAGGCCAAGGTCAGCATGCCAACGGCAGTGATCGCCCAACCGATCAATATCGCCCCGGCATCGGCACGCGCCGCCATGTTTTGCGGTAAGGAGAAAATCCCGCCGCCAACCATCGATCCCACCACCAAAGCGATCAGCGCACTCAGGCGAAGCTTTTGCGTCGGTTGCGACATTCGTGCATCTCCATTTCCCTACCGCGCTATGGCCGCCAGACCGTCACATAGTCGGTTTTTAACTAAATAGATAAAGCGTAATAACGCTTATCAATTAACGCCAATATTTGTCTTTATTTATAACTAATCACGCTAGCGCAGCCGTCCGTAAATAGCGGTTTTGTCGGGAGATCCTAATAAATCAATATCACTGCAAAATCAAATGACCAATACTTGCCAAAACAAAAAAACAAACTAGCGTCTAAACTTTCAACTGACACGATTTATTTCTTTCACTTTTATCCGAGGTCTCTGGAGAGGGCTTTTTTGGGCATTAACCTTATGCCTGTAAAAGACCCATAAGTCTTTTATTAACAATGGAATGTGATCATGCATTGATCTAAGTCAGATGTTTGAACAGTGAACGAAATTAATCTGTTTCTTTCTTCTCCTGCACTGGAGTCATGCAATGTCTGAATCCCCCGGAAAACTGAAACTCGGCGCTCTGGTTGCATTGGTTGTCGGCTCAATGATTGGTGGGGGGATCTTCTCTTTGCCCCAGAACATGGCCGCCAGTGCAGACGTCGGTGCCGTTCTTATCGGTTGGGCAATTACCGCGGTGGGCATGTTGACCCTCGCCTTCGTCTTCCAGACCCTCGCTAATCGCAAACCTGATCTGGACGGCGGTGTTTACGCCTACGCCAAAGCCGGTTTCGGCGACTACATGGGTTTCTCGTCCGCCTGGGGTTACTGGATCAGCGCCTGGCTGGGCAACGTCGGTTACTTTGTCCTGCTGTTCAGCACTCTCGGCTATTTCTTCCCGATCTTCGGCGAAGGCAATACCGTTGCCGCGGTGATTGGTGCCTCCGTGCTGCTCTGGGGTGTGCATTTCCTGGTATTGCGCGGTATCAAGGAAGCAGCATTCATCAACCTGGTGACCACCGTCGCCAAAATCGTACCGCTGCTGCTGTTTGTCCTGATTGCGATTTTCGCGTTCAAACTGGACATCTTCACTGCCGATATCTGGGGCGTGAAAAACCCTGACCTGGGCAGCGTGATGAACCAGGTGCGCAAGATGATGCTGGTCACTGTCTGGGTGTTCATCGGCATCGAAGGCGCGAGCATCTTCTCGGCCCGTGCGGAAAAACGTAGCGATGTGGGTAAAGCCACAGTGATCGGTTTCATCACCGTGCTGCTGTTCCTGGTGCTGGTGAACGTGCTGTCGCTGGGGATCATGACCCAACCGGAATTGGCCAAACTGCAGAACCCGTCCATGGCCGCGGTGCTGGAACATGTAGTCGGTCATTGGGGCGCGGTGCTGATCAGCGTCGGCTTGATCATCTCGTTGCTGGGTGCGCTGCTGTCGTGGGTGTTGCTGTGTGCAGAGATCATGTTCGCTGCCGCCAAGGACCACACCATGCCGGCCTTTTTGCGCCGCGAAAACGCCAACCATGTGCCGGTCAACGCGCTGTGGCTGACTAACGCCATGGTCCAGTTGTTCCTGATCATCACGCTGTTCTCGGCCAGCACTTACTTGTCGCTGATCTACCTCGCCACCTCAATGATTCTGGTGCCGTACCTGTGGTCGGCGGCTTACGCGCTGCTGTTGGCGGTACGCGGCGAAAGTTATGAAAACGCTATAGCCGAGCGCAGGAAAGACCTGTTCATCGGCGCCGTCGCATTGATCTACGCGGTCTGGCTGATCTATGCCGGTGGCGTCAAATACCTGCTGCTCTCCGCCCTGCTCTATGCGCCCGGCGTGATCCTGTTCGCCAAGGCCAAGCTTGAAGTCAACAAACCGGTTTTCACCAACGTCGAGAAGCTGATTTTCGCCGCCGTAGTCGTGGGCGCCCTGGTGGCAGCTTATGGGCTGTATGACGGCTTCCTGACTCTGTAACACCTGAACCCTATGTCATCTGGAGGATCACTGTAATGACCACCGAAAAAGTTAAGTACGGCGTCCATTCCGAAGCCGGCAAACTGCGTAAAGTCATGGTTTGCTCCCCCGGCCTGGCCCACCAGCGGCTGACCCCGAACAACTGCGATGAACTGCTTTTCGATGATGTGCTGTGGGTTGCCCAAGCCAAGCGTGACCATTTCGACTTCGTCACCAAAATGCGCGAACGCAACATCGACGTGCTGGAAATGCACAACTTGCTGACCGATATTGTCGCCATTCCAGAAGCGCTGGACTGGATTCTGCAACGCAAGATCACCGCCAACTCGGTCGGTCTTGGGCTGGTCAACGAAACCGCTTCCTGGCTGCGTAGCCTGGAGCCGAGAAAGATTGCCGAATTCCTGATTGGCGGCGTCTCCGCCGATGATCTGCCGGACAGCTTCGGCGGCAAGACCATTCAGATGTTCCGCGAATTTCTCGGTCACTCCAGCTTCATTCTGCCGCCGCTGCCCAACACCCAGTTCACCCGCGACACCACCTGCTGGATCTATGGCGGCGTGACGCTCAACCCGATGTACTGGCCGGCGCGTCGTCAGGAAACCCTGCTGGCCACCGCCATCTACAAGTTCCATCCGCAATTCACCAACGCCGACTTTCAGATCTGGTACGGCGACCCGGATCAGGACCATGGCAGCGCCACCCTGGAGGGCGGCGACGTGATGCCGATCGGCAACGGTGTGGTGTTGATCGGCATGGGCGAGCGTTCGTCCCGCCAGGCCATCGGCCAATTGGCGGTCAACCTGTTCAAGAACAAAGCGGTCGAGCGTGTGATTGTCGCCGGCCTGCCGAAGTCCCGCGCGGCAATGCACCTGGATACCGTGTTCAGCTTCTGCGACCGGGATCTTGTGACCATTTTCCCGGAAGTGGTGAACCAGATCGTCGCCTTCAGCGTGCGCCCTGATGAAAGCAAACCGGGCGGCGTTGACGTTCGCCGCGAAGAAACCAGCTTCCTTGATACCGTGGCCAAGGCCCTCAACCTCAAAGCGCTGCGCGTGGTGGAAACCGGCGGCAACAGCTTCGCCGCCGAACGCGAGCAATGGGACGACGGCAACAATGTGGTGGCCGTGGAGCCCGGCGTGGTCATCGGTTACGACCGCAACACCTACACCAACACCCTGCTGCGCAAGGCCGGCATCGAGGTCATCACCATCAGCGCCGGTGAATTGGGGCGTGGGCGTGGCGGCGGCCACTGCATGACCTGCCCGATTATTCGTGACCCTATCGACTATTAACTTTCAAACCCTGGCCGCCGCTTATCCAGCGCGGCCCGGGGGATAACCGATACCAAAGGAGATCCAATCATGGCTTTTAACATGCGCAATCGCAGCCTGCTGAGTTTGATGCACCACACCACTCGCGAGCTGAACTACCTGCTGGACCTGTCCCGTGACCTCAAACGCGCCAAGTACACCGGCACCGAGCGTCCACACCTGCAAGGCAAGAACATCGCGCTGATCTTCGAAAAAACCTCGACCCGCACCCGTTGCGCCTTCGAAGTCGCGGCCCATGACCAGGGCGCTCACGTCACCTACATCGACCCGGTGTCGTCGCAGATCGGCCACAAGGAAAGCATGAAAGACACCGCCCGCGTGCTCGGGCGGATGTTCGACGCCATCGAGTACCGTGGTTTCGAACAGGAAATCGTCGAAGAGCTGGCCAAATTCGCTGGCGTGCCGGTATTCAATGGCCTGACCGCTGAATTCCACCCGACGCAAATGATTGCCGACACCCTGACCATGCGTGAACACAGCGACAAGCCGCTGCATGACATCAGCTACGCTTATCTCGGCGATGCCCGCTACAACATGGGCAATTCGCTGTTGATGATCGGCGCCAAACTCGGCATGGACGTGCGCATTGCCGCACCGAAAGCGCTGTGGCCGCATCAGGACTTCATCGACGAGTGCCAGGCCTTCGCCGCCGAAAGCGGCGCGCGCATCACCATCACCGAAGACCCGAAAGAAGCGGTCAAGGGCGTGGACTTCATCCACACCGACATCTGGGTCTCGATGGGCGAGCCGGTGGAAGCGTGGGACGAGCGCATCGAGCAACTGCTGCCATATCAGGTCAACGCCGACATGATGAAGGCCTCGGGCAACCCGCGCGTGAAATTCATGCACTGCCTGCCGGCGTTCCACAACAGCGAAACCAAGGTCGGCAAGGACATCGCCGCGCGTTATCCGCACCTGGCCAACGGCGTCGAAGTGACGGAAGAAGTCTTCGAATCGCCCGCCAACATCGCCTTCGAGCAAGCGGAAAACCGCATGCACACCATCAAGGCGATTCTGGTGTCGGCGTTGGCGGATATCTAAAGACTGATGCGGTGATCGTTCCCACGCTCACCGCTGATCGTTCCCACGCTCTGCGTGGTAATGCATCCAGTGACGCTCCGCGTCACATGGGACGCAGAGCGTCCCGGGCGGCATTCCCACGGGGACCGTGGGAACGATCAGCAAGGGAACGATCATTGTGTTGTTCGCTCCCTCTCTGAAAGGACTGCATTATGCGTATCGTCGTCGCTCTGGGCGGTAACGCCCTGCTCCGCCGGGGTGAACCCATGACCGCGGACAATCAACGCGCCAACATCCGCGTCGCCACCGAACAGATCGCCAAGGTCCATCCCGGCAACCAACTGGTGATCGCCCACGGTAATGGTCCGCAAGTCGGGCTGCTGTCGCTGCAAGCGGCGGCCTACACCCAGGTTTCCGCTTACCCGCTGGACGTGCTCGGTGCCGAAACCGAAGGCATGATCGGCTACATCATCGAACAGGAACTGGGCAACCTGCTGGACTTCGAAGTTCCGTTCGCCACCCTGCTGACCCAGGTCGAAGTCGATGCCAACGACCCGGCGTTCCAGGCCCCCAGCAAACCCATCGGCCCGGTCTATACCAAGGCCGAAGCGGAAAAACTCGCTGCCGAGAAAGGCTGGGCGATTGCTCCGGACGGCGACAAATTCCGCCGTGTGGTGGCCAGCCCGAGACCAAAACGCATCTTCGAAATCCGCCCGATCAAGTGGTTGCTGGAAAAAGGCAGCATCGTGATCTGCGCTGGCGGTGGCGGCATCCCGACGATGTACGGCGCCAGCGGCAAACTGCAGGGCGTGGAAGCGGTGATCGACAAGGACCTATGCTCGGCGCTGCTGGCCGAACAGCTTGAAAGCGATCTGTTGGTGATCGCCACCGACGTCAGCGCGGCGTTCATCGATTTCGGCAAACCCACCCAGAAAGCCATCGCCCAGGCCCACCCGGATGAAATGGAAAAACTCGGCTTCGCGGCCGGCTCCATGGGACCAAAGGTCCAGGCGGCCTGCGAGTTCGCGCGCCATACTGGAAAAACTGCGGTGATCGGCTCACTCTCGGACATCGAAGCGATCGTCCAGGGCAAGGCCGGCACGCGTATCAGTACGGCGACACCTGGCATTACTTACTTATAAGGAGAGACGTCAATGGCAACGTTTCAGCCCGGTCATCTGCATATCGAGCGCCACGCGCTGACCCCGGATGATGTCAACTACAACGTGCATCTCGACTATGAAGTCACACAGGATCCCAAGAAAGGCAAAGGGATACTGTTCACCATGCACGGCAGCATGCAGGGAAAGGACATGACGGAGACCTTCTTTCTGCCCAAGGAGGAGGCTTACAACTTCGCCAACAACGTGACGAAAATCGCCGAGAAGTACGGAATCCCGAAGACACATAGCCAGATCGGCTCGGTTCACAAGCATTACGATTTGATGTTTGAAGACATCCGGAAGCAGTTGGATATGAAATCCGGCGACCCGGTACACCTCGAGAACTTCGAATAACCCATACAACCTGTAGGAGCGAGGCTTGCCCGCGAAGCTTTTAGCGGTCTTGATGGCCTCTTCGCGGGCAAGCCTCGCTCCTACAATTAGAATTAGCACGCGCATTTCACCTAAGACCCGCCCCAAGGCATACTTGCCACCCTTCGCACTCCAGAACCCAACCGCCCCATGCGCATCCACGTCAGTTTCATCGACCGCGTCGGTATTACCCAGGAAGTCCTGGCCCTGCTCGGTGGGCGTAATCTCAACCTGGATGCGGTGGAAATGGTGCCGCCCAACGTTTACATCGACGCCCCGACCTTGAGTCCGGCAGTGCTCGAAGAGCTGCGCGACGCCCTGTTCAGCGTGCGCGGTGTGCAAGCGGTGACGGTGGTCGACATCCTTCCCGGCCAGCGCCGTCACTTGCAGCTCGATGCGCTGCTCGCCGCGATGACCGACCCGGTATTGGCCCTCGACAGCGCTGGCAAGGTGCTGCTGGCCAACCCGGCGCTGATTGCCCTGTACGGCCGCGAACCGGCGGGTGAAAGCATCAGCGAGCTGTTTGCCGACCCGGCGCTGCTCGACGCGTTGCTGGAAAACGGCTTCCGCCTGCCGCTGCGCGAGATCACCGTCAACGGCCAGACCCTATTGCTGGACGCCACGCCGATCACCGACGCCGGCGCCCTGCTGACCCTGTATCAACCGAACCGCATCGGCGAACGTCTCTCGGCGCTGCACCACGACCACGCCGAAGGCTTCGATGCGCTGCTCGGTGAATCCCCGGCGATTCGTACGCTCAAGGCTCGCGCCCAGCGAGTCGCCGCCCTCGATGCCCCATTGCTGATTCAGGGCGAAACCGGCACCGGCAAAGAACTGGTGGCCCGCGCCTGCCACGCCATCAGCGCTCGCCATAGTTCGCCGTTCCTGGCGTTGAACTGCGCGGCATTGCCGGAAAATCTCGCCGAAAGCGAACTGTTCGGCTACGCCCCCGGTGCCTTCACCGGCGCACAACGGGGCGGTAAACCGGGGCTGATGGAACTGGCCAACCAGGGCACGGTATTTCTCGACGAGATCGGTGAAATGTCGCCGTACTTGCAGGCGAAATTGCTGCGTTTTCTCAATGACGGCAGCTTCCGTCGGGTCGGTGGCGATCGCGAAGTGAAGGTCAATGTGCGGATCCTCAGCGCCACCCACCGCGATCTGGAAAAAATGGTCAGCGAAGGCGCTTTTCGCGAAGATCTGTTCTATCGCCTCAACGTCCTGAATGTCGAAGTCCCGCCCCTGCGCGACCGCGGCCAGGACATTCTGCTGCTGGCGCGCTACTTCATGCAGCAAGCCTGCGCACAGATCCAGCGCCCTGTCTGTCGCCTGGCGCCGGGTACTTATCCGGCGCTGCTCGGTAATCGCTGGCCGGGCAATGTGCGGCAATTGCAGAACGTGATCTTCCGTGCCGCGGCGATTTGCGAAAGCAGCCTGGTGGACATCGGCGACCTCGACATCGCCGGCACCGCCGTGGCGCGCCAGAGCGATACCGAGGTCGACAGCCTCGAACAGGCCATGGAAGAGTTCGAGAAAACCTTGCTGGAAAAGCTCTACGTCAGCTACCCCTCGACCCGCCAACTGGCCAGCCGCCTGCAAACCTCCCACACCGCGATCGCCCATCGGTTGCGTAAGTACGGGATTCCCAATAAGCCGTAAGGCTTCGGTACCGGACTAGCTGTATTGATCGTTCCCACGCTCTGCGTGGGAATGCAGCCCGTGACGCTCCGCGTCACTGGACGCGGAGCGTCCCTAGAGGCATTCCCACGCGGAGCGTGGGAACGATCATTTGCTCAACTCAAAAGCGACCCCTATCTGTACTGAAAGCGCTACAGCGGAACGATATCGCTACACCCTCTCCTGATCACCGCTGTGCAAGGTTTTGATCCCCTTAGGCTTTTTCCCCCACCTTGTGCTGTAGCGATTTCGCTACAGCCAGCAAATTCTCACACGTTGGACAAACCTATAAGTTATTGATTTATAACGATTAAACAACATTGGCCGCGTTTTTGCTTAGTAACCACCCATAAAGCAGGGCTTTTTGCCCAAGCATTCAATCGCGTCCACCAGACGAGTCTGGCCCCTTAGGAGTTTCCATGAGCGAGTTGCGTTTTACTGAAGATCACGAATGGCTGCGCACCGAAGCTGACGGCACCGTCACAGTCGGCATCACCGCTTTCGCACAGAACGCCCTGGGCGACGTGGTTTTCGTACAACTGCCTGAGCTGCAGTCCTACGACAAAGGCGCAGAAGCCGCCACCGTGGAATCGGTAAAAGCCGCCAGCGGCGTGTACATGCCACTCGACGGCGAAGTGCTGGAAGTGAACCCGGCGCTGGACAGCAGCCCGGAACTGGTCAACGAAGATCCACTGGGCGAAGGCTGGTTCTTCCGCTTCAAGCCAACCGACGCCTCGGCTGTCGGCCAACTGCTGGATCAAGATGCTTACGACCGTCTGATCGCCCAAGCCTGAGGAGCGCCGACATGACTCAAATACTTCCTGTTTCTGTAAATGTCACCACCGCCAATGAATTCATCGCGCGCCACATCGGCCCGCGTGCCGGCGACGAGCAAGCCATGCTCAACAGCCTCGGCTTTGACTCTCTGGAAGCCCTGAGCGCCAGCGTCATCCCCGATAGCATCAAGGGCACCAGCGTCCTCGGCCTGGAAGACGGCTTGAGTGAAGCTGATGCCCTGGCGCTGATCAAATCCATCGCCGGCAAAAACCTGCTGTTCAAGACCTACATCGGCCAGGGCTACTACAACTGCCATACACCATCGCCGATCCTGCGCAACCTGCTGGAAAACCCGGCCTGGTACACCGCCTACACCCCGTACCAGCCAGAAATTTCCCAGGGCCGTCTCGAAGCGCTGCTGAACTTCCAGACCCTGATCAGCGACCTCACCGGCCTGCCGATCGCCAACGCTTCCCTGCTGGATGAAGCCACCGCCGCTGCTGAAGCCATGACCTTCTGCAAACGCCTGAGCAAGAACAAAGGCAGCCACGCGTTCTTCGCCTCGGTGCATTGCCACCCGCAAACCCTCGACGTGCTGCGCACCCGTGCCGAGCCGTTGGGCATCGACGTGGTGGTCGGCGACGAGCGCGAACTGAGCGACGTGACGCCGTTCTTCGGCGCCCTGCTGCAATACCCGGCCAGCAACGGTGACGTGTTCGACTATCGCGAACTGACCGAACGTTTCCACGCCGCCAATGCGCTGGTCGCCGTCGCCGCTGACCTGCTGGCCTTAACCGTACTGACCCCGCCGGGCGAGTTCGGCGCCGACGTGGCCATCGGCAGCGCGCAGCGTTTCGGCGTGCCGCTGGGTTTCGGTGGTCCGCACGCGGCCTACTTCTCCACCAAGGACGCGTTCAAGCGTGACATGCCGGGCCGTCTGGTCGGCGTTTCGGTGGACCGTTTCGGCAAGCCGGCCCTGCGCCTGGCCATGCAGACCCGCGAGCAACATATCCGTCGCGAGAAAGCCACCAGCAACATTTGCACCGCCCAAGTGCTGCTGGCCAACATCGCCAGCATGTACGCCGTGTACCACGGCCCGAAAGGCCTGACGCAGATCGCCCAGCGCATTCATCACCTGACCGCGATCCTCGCCCAAGGCTTGAGCGCATTGGGCCTGAATGTCGAGCAAGCCAGCTTCTTCGACACGCTGACAATTAAAACCGGCGTTAATACCGCCAAGCTGCACGACCAGGCACGTGCTCAGCAGATCAACCTGCGCGTGGTCGATGCCGAACGCCTGGGCCTGTCCCTGGACGAAACCACTTCGCAAGCGGATGTGGAAACCCTGTGGGCCCTGCTGGCCGACGGTAAAACCCTGCCAGACTTCGCCGCACTGGCCGCAAATGTTGCAAGCACGATCCCGGTCGCGCTGGTTCGTCAATCGCCGATCCTCAGCCACCCGGTGTTCAACCGTTATCACTCGGAAACCGAGCTGATGCGCTACCTGCGCAAGCTCGCCGACAAGGACCTGGCCCTGGATCGCACCATGATCCCGCTGGGTTCCTGCACCATGAAACTCAACGCCGCCAGCGAAATGATCCCGGTGACCTGGGCTGAATTCGGTGCCCTGCACCCGTTCGCCCCGGCTGAACAAAGCGCCGGTTATCAGCAGCTGACCGATGAACTGGAAGCGATGCTCTGCGCCGCCACCGGTTACGACTCGATCTCCCTGCAACCAAACGCCGGTTCGCAAGGTGAATACGCCGGCCTGCTGGCGATCCGCGCCTATCACCAGAGCCGTGGCGAAGACCGTCGCGACATCTGCCTGATCCCGTCGTCCGCCCACGGCACCAACCCGGCCACCGCCAACATGGCCGGCATGCGTGTAGTCGTGACCGCGTGCGATGCCCGCGGCAACGTCGACATCGAAGACCTGCGCGCCAAGGCCATCGAGCACCGCGAGCATCTCGCGGCATTGATGATCACTTATCCGTCGACCCACGGCGTCTTCGAAGAAGGTATCCGCGAAATCTGCGGCATCATTCACGACAACGGCGGCCAGGTGTACATCGATGGCGCCAACATGAACGCCATGGTCGGCCTCTGTGCACCGGGCAAGTTCGGCGGCGACGTGTCGCACCTGAACCTGCATAAAACCTTCTGCATTCCACACGGCGGTGGCGGCCCGGGCGTCGGCCCGATTGGCGTCAAGTCGCACCTGACCCCATTCCTGCCGGGCCACGCCCAGATGGAGCGCAAGGAAGGCGCGGTCTGCGCGGCACCGTTCGGCAGCGCGAGCATTCTGCCGATCACTTGGATGTACATTCGAATGATGGGTGGCGCGGGTCTCAAGCGGGCTTCGCAACTGGCGATCCTGAATGCCAACTACATTTCCCGTCGCCTCGAAGAGCATTACCCAGTGCTGTACACCGGCAGCAACGGTCTGGTGGCGCACGAATGCATTCTCGACCTGCGTCCGTTGAAAGACAGCAGCGGCATCAGCGTCGATGACGTCGCCAAGCGCCTGATCGACTTCGGCTTCCACGCCCCGACCATGTCGTTCCCGGTGGCCGGCACGTTGATGATCGAACCGACCGAAAGCGAATCCAAGGAAGAACTGGACCGCTTCTGCGACGCCATGATCCGCATCCGCGAAGAAATCCGCGCGGTGGAAAACGGCACGCTGGACAAGGACGACAACCCGCTGAAAAACGCACCGCACACCGCCGCGGAAATCGTCGGCGAGTGGACGCATCCGTACAGCCGTGAGCAAGCGGTTTACCCGGTAGCGTCGCTGATCGAAGGCAAGTACTGGCCACCGGTCGGTCGGGTCGACAACGTGTTTGGCGATCGCAACCTGGTCTGCGCCTGCCCGTCGATCGAAAGCTACGCTTAAATCTGTGTGGGGCGGTTAATCCGCCCCACTCAAGAACACCGCATATCCCCTTGTGGGAGCGGGCTTGCTCGCGAAAGCGGTGGGTCAGACAACATTGATAGTGACTGATCCACCTCTTTCGCGAGCAAGCCCGCTCCCACAAGGATTTGTGCCAAGCCTCAACTTCCGCCAATTCCTATAACAAGAAACCGGAGAACAACCATGTCGTTAAGCGTGTTCGACCTGTTCAAGATTGGCATCGGTCCCTCCAGTTCCCACACTGTCGGCCCGATGCGCGCAGCTGCGCGTTTTGCCGAAGGTCTGCGCCGTGAAGGGCTGCTGACCGCAACCACCTGCGTCAAAGTCGAGCTCTATGGCTCGCTCGGCGCCACCGGCAAAGGCCACGGCAGCGACAAGGCTGTGTTGCTGGGCCTGGAAGGCGAACACCCGGACACCGTGGATACCGAAACCATCGCCACCCGTTTGCAAGAGATTCGCGGCAGCGGTCGCTTGAACCTGCTCGGCGAACACAGCATTGCGTTCAACGAGAAAGAACACCTGGCGATGATTCGCAAACCGTTGGCCTATCACCCCAATGGCATGATTTTTCGCGCATTCGACGCCGCTGGCCTGCAAATCCGCAGCCGCGAGTACTACTCGGTCGGTGGTGGTTTTGTCGTCGATGAAGACGCCGCCGGTGCCGACCGCATCGTCGAAGACGCCACGCCGCTGACCTTCCCGTTCAAAAGCGCCAAGGACCTGCTCGGTCATTGCACCACCTACGGTTTATCCATCAGCCAAGTGATGCTGACCAACGAAAGTGCCTGGCGCCCCGAAGCGGAAACCCGTGCCGGTTTGCTGAAGATCTGGCAAGTGATGCAAGACTGCGTCGCCGCCGGTTGCCGCAACGAAGGCATTCTGCCCGGTGGATTGAAGGTCAAACGTCGGGCCGCAGCGCTGCATCGGCAATTGTGCAACAACCCGGAATCATCGCTGCGCGATCCGCTGTCAGTGCTGGACTGGGTCAACCTGTACGCTCTGGCGGTCAACGAAGAAAACGCCAACGGCGGACGCGTGGTTACGGCGCCCACCAATGGTGCAGCCGGCATCATCCCGGCGGTGCTGCATTACTACATGCGCTTCATCCCTGGCGCGAACGAAGACGGCGTCGTGCGCTTTCTACTGACGGCCGCCGCGATCGGCATTCTGTACAAGGAAAACGCCTCGATCTCCGGCGCCGAAGTCGGCTGTCAGGGCGAGGTTGGCGTCGCCTGCTCAATGGCCGCGGGCGCCTTGTGTGAAGTGCTGGGCGGCACGGTGCAGCAGGTGGAAAACGCCGCCGAAATCGGCATGGAACACAACCTCGGCCTGACCTGCGATCCGATTGGCGGGCTGGTGCAAGTGCCTTGCATCGAGCGCAACGCCATGGGTTCGGTCAAGGCCATCAATGCGGTGCGCATGGCCCTGCGCGGCGACGGTCAGCACTTCGTCTCCCTCGACAAAGTCATCCGCACCATGCGCCAGACCGGCGCCGACATGAAAAGCAAATACAAGGAAACCGCCCGTGGCGGTTTGGCGGTCAACATTATCGAGTGCTGATGCGCGCATCTGCACTATTTTCAGGAGCTGGATATGTCCACCGAACAATTGTTGAAAACCCCGTTGCATGCATTGCACCTCGAACTCGGCGCCCGCATGGTGCCATTTGCCGGCTACGACATGCCGGTGCAATACCCGTTGGGCGTGATGAAAGAACACCAGCACACCCGTGATCAGGCCGGGCTGTTCGATGTCTCGCACATGGGCCAGATCCGCCTGACCGGCGCCAACGCGGCCAAAGCCCTGGAAACCCTGGTGCCGGTGGACATCATCGACCTGCCGGTGGGTATGCAGCGCTATGCGATGTTCACCAACGACACCGGTGGCATCCTCGACGACCTGATGGTCGCCAATCTCGGTAACGACGAACTGTTCCTGGTGGTCAACGCGGCCTGCAAGGATCAGGACCTGGCGCACCTGCGCAAGCACATCGGCGACCAGTGCACGATCGAGCCACTGTTCGAAGAACGCGCGTTGCTGGCGTTGCAAGGTCCGGCCGCCGTCACCGTGCTCGCACGCCTGGCGCCGGAAGTGGCGAAGATGACCTTCATGCAGTTCGCCCGCGTGAAGCTGTTGGGCGTGGACTGCTTTGTCAGCCGTTCGGGCTACACCGGTGAAGACGGTTTCGAAATCTCCGTACCGGCCGCCAATGCCGAAGCCCTGGCGCGTGCCCTGCTGGCCGAACCGGAAGTGGCGGCCATCGGCCTCGGCGCTCGCGACTCCCTGCGTCTGGAAGCCGGCCTGTGCCTCTACGGCCACGACATGAACACCGAAACCACCCCGATCGAAGCGAGTCTGCTGTGGGCCATCTCCAGGCCTCGTCGTGCCGATGGCGCGCGGGCTGGCGGTTTCCCTGGCGCTGAAACCGTGTTCGCCCAGCAGCAAGCGGATGTCAGCCGCAAACGCGTTGGCCTGCTGCCGCAGGAACGTACGCCAGTGCGTGAAGGCGCGGAAATCGTCAACGAAGCCGGCGACATCATCGGCAGCGTGTGCAGCGGTGGCTTCGGTCCGACCCTCGGCGGTCCTTTGGCCATGGGTTACCTCGACAGCGCTTATATCGCTCTGGAGACGCCGGTTTGGGCAATCGTGCGTGGGAAAAAGGTGCCTTTGCTTGTAAGCAAAATGCCATTTGTTCCACAACGCTACTATCGCGGTTGATTGACTGTTTCTATAAGTAACGCGACTGCGTTAACAGTGCACTAATCTGTAACGCAGTCGCCATAAAACAGTGCGCCCGTTTCGTTTATGAACGTTACTTATAACGATCGAAAACAACTGAACCTTATTATCGAATAAGCCTCCACTAGTGGCCTCTCAACGGCCATCAAGCCAAGGAAATCAGGGCCTTCGCAGGGCTTGTTTTTTCTCCCGTAGTTGGCGTAGAGTTTGTTCACTGTGTTTGCATGGGTCGCTTGGAATCGTGACCTGGGCAGTAGCCTACAAGTTAGCTACATCCCGTTCGACGTCTTCTTACTCTCCTGCAACCAGCCCCAGTACTCTTTCACGAGAAGGAGACTGTCATTCATTTTTGCGTCAAAGGAAATAAGAAATGTCCCAACGTCAGAGCGGTACCGTCAAGTGGTTTAACGACGAGAAAGGGTTTGGTTTTATCACTCCAGAAAGCGGTCCGGATCTGTTCGTACATTTCCGCGCTATTCAGGGCAACGGCTTCAAGAGCCTGAAAGAAGGCCAGAAAGTGACGTTCGTTGCTGTGCAAGGCCAGAAAGGCATGCAGGCTGACGAAGTACAAGCAGAAGCCTGATCTTCTGTAACGAAAAAGCCCCTGATACTGATATCAGGGGCTTTTTTGTGCGCGCAAATCCGTAAAATGGCTTTTTTTTCCGCTCAGAGGCTGCCATGTCGAAACACCTGCTCAACCCACAGGGCGACTTTCCCGCCGTCGGCCTGGGTCGTCGCCTGGCAGCGATGTTCTACGACTTCCTGTTGTGCACCGCCCTGCTAATCGTCACCAGCGGCATTTACAAAATGATCCAGATGGCGATCATCGGCGAAGAAAAAATGCGCGCCCTCACCGAAGCCGGCGCGCTCGACGGCGATCCTCTGCTGTCGACGCTGCTGCTGTTTGTGCTATTTGGCTTCTTCGCGAAGTTCTGGACGTGGTCGGGGCAGACACTGGGCATGCAGGTCTGGGGCATCCGCGTGCAAAACGCCGATGGCTCATCCATCAGCCTGTGGCAGGCGCTACTGCGCTTTGTGGTGTCGATCGCGTCCTGGCTATGCCTTGGACTTGGGTTCCTCTGGTCGCTGTTCGACAAGCAGAAACGCAGCTGGCATGACATCTATTCCAATACCCAACTTGTGCGCATTCCAAAGAAAACCAAGTAATTTCGCCAAATGAAAATCACTGTGGGAGCGGCGGTGCGACGATTCGACTTGCTCGCGAAATCGGTGTGTCAGACAACATCAATGTTGACTGATACGCCCTCTTCGCGAGCAAGCCCGCTCCCACAGTTTTTGCAACTTGCCTGACAGACCTTAAGCGTTGCCAGCCAACTTCATCCGCGCCGCCTGAGTGAAATCAAGCATCCGCTTCAACGGCCGCACCGCCTGCGGAATCAACGCCGGATCAACGAAGATCTCGTTGGTGCCCTCGCGCAAGCTCTTCAGCGTGCGCTCAAGCGTATTCATCGCCATCCACGGGCAATGCGCGCAACTGCGGCACGCTGCGCCGTTACCGGCCGTTGGCGCTTCGATGAAGACCTTGTCCGGGCACAGCTGCTGCATCTTGTAGAAAATGCCGCGGTCGGTGGCGACGATCAGAGTCTTGTTTGGCAGGCTCTGCGCAGCAGCGATCAGCTGACTGGTGGAACCTACCGCGTCGGCCAACTCGATCACTGCGGTCGGCGACTCCGGATGCACCAGAATGGCCGCCTCCGGGTACAGCGCTTTCATGTCTTCGAGCTGCTTGGCCTTGAACTCTTCGTGAACGATGCAGGCACCGTCCCACAGCAGCATGTCGGCACCGGTCTTGCGCTGGATGTAAGTGCCCAGGTGCTTGTCCGGAGCCCAGATAATGGTTTCGCCGTTATCCATCAGGCTTTCGACGATTTCCAGCGCACAGCTGGAAGTCACTACCCAGTCCGCACGCGCCTTGACCGCCGCCGAAGTGTTGGCATACACCACCACCGTACGTTCCGGATGCTGATCGCAGAACGCCGAGAACTCGTCCACCGGGCAACCCAGGTCCAGCGAGCAGGTCGCTTCCAGGGTCGGCATCAGCACGCGTTTTTCAGGATTGAGGATTTTGGCGGTCTCGCCCATGAACTTCACGCCGGCGACCACCACGGTCTTGGCCGGATGGGCATTGCCGAAGCGGGCCATCTCCAGAGAATCGGAGACGCAGCCACCGGTTTCTTCGGCCAGGGCCTGAATGACCGGATCGCAATAGAAGTGGGCAACCAGCACCGCGTCCTGAGCCTTGAGCTCGGCAGCGATGGCAGTGCGGTAATAAGCCTCTTCATCGGCGGTCAGCGGCTTGGGCTGCTTGGCGTCGAGGTGAGCTTGAACCAGAAGGCGTTCGGAAATCTGCGTCATGTTCGCAAGACCTGCAGGCGCTTTCGCGCGAAAGTCGAGTATACACCCGGCTCCGGACCCTTCAGGGTACCGCCGGGAGAGTGAGTATCCATCAGGCGTGGACAGCGTTGAAGCTGCGCAAGGCTACAGAATATCGGGTGGATGCAAAAGATGATTCTGACCTGCGTCACCCGGACTGAGCCGACCTCAAATCGCGGGCAAAAAAAAACCCGGAAATCCTCACTTACGTGGGCCTTCCAGATTTTTTAAAATGGTGGGTCGTGTGGGATTCGAACCTACGACCAATTGGTTAAAAGCCAACTGCTCTACCAACTGAGCTAACGACCCGCTGTGTGGTGGCGCGTATAATACTGATTTTTAAGGACTATTCAACACCTAATTTGAAATAAATCAAAAATAAGGTGTTGGATCAGTCACACCGGCCGCTGCGAAGCCTTCTGCACGCAGGCGGCAGCTGTCGCATTTACCGCAGGCACGGCCATTTTCGTCTGCCTGATAGCAGGAAACGGTCAGCCCGTAATCGACGCCAAGCTTCACGCCGGCCTGTACGATCTGCGCCTTGCTCAGGTTCTGCAATGGCGCCTGGATACGGAAGCCCTGCCCTTCTACCCCGGCCTTGGTCGCCAGATTGGCCATGCGCTCGAAGGCTTCGATGAACTCGGGACGGCAATCCGGGTAACCGGAGTAATCCACCGCATTGACACCGATAAAGATGTCACGCGCGCCCAGCACTTCGGCCCAGCCCAGCGCCAGGGACAGAAACACGGTGTTGCGCGCCGGCACATAAGTCACCGGGATACCTTCACCCGGTGTTTCCGGCACATCGATACTGGTGTCGGTCAACGCCGAGCCGCCGATACCGTTCAGGTTCAGGCCGATCACCTTGTGCTCGACCACACCCAAGTCTTGGGCGACGCGTGCGGCGGCGTGCAATTCGGCGTGGGACCGCTGACCGTAATCGAAGCTCATGGTGTAGCAGCTATAGCCTTCGGCACGGGCCATGGCCACGACCGTCGCCGAGTCGAGGCCACCGGACAGCAAGATAACCGCACGTTTTTCAACTATGTTCGTTTGTTCAGTCATCTCAGCGCCCCGGCTCGTCATTCCAAAGATATTTATGCAGCTGCAATTGCAGACGTACAGGCAGATTGTCCGCCACCACCCAGTCCGCCAGATCACGCGCATTCAGGTCATGGTGGCTCGGCGAGAACAGGACTTCGCCGGCACGCAGGTCAAGACCGTACTGAATCAGCTTGGACACGGCCCAGTCGTAATCTTCCCGCGAGCAGATGACAAACTTCACCTGATCGTTAGGCGTGAGCAGTTCGATGTTCTCGTAGCGGTTGCGGTGCGCTTCTTTCGAACCCGGGGTTTTCAGGTCGACGACGCGACTGACCCGCGGATCGACCGCCGAGATGTCCAGCGCGCCACTGGTTTCCAGCGACACTTCATAACCGGCGTCGCACAACTGCTTGAGCAAGGGAATGGCATTCGGTTGCGCCAGGGGCTCGCCACCCGTGACACAGACATAACGCGGGCGGAAACCGGCCACTTGCTCAAGGATGTCGTCGAGCGTGCGAAGGGTGCCGCCAGTGAAGGCGTAGGCGCTGTCGCAGTATTGGCAACGCAGTGGGCAACCGGTCAGGCGCACAAAAACAGTGGGCAGCCCGGCAGTCCGCGTTTCACCCTGCAACGAGTAGAAAACTTCGGTGATTCTCAATGTGTCTTGCATAGTCGCCACGGGCGTAACAGCTAAACAGGCTGTCCGCCTCCGTCAGGCACTTCAAGGAACCCCGCCAACGCGCAGATCCCAAAAAGCGTATTTCATAAAAAGGGGGTGAATTCTAACGAAAAAACCCGCGACAAGCGCGGGTTTCTTCGAAACGGTCAAGCAGGCTTACATGCGCTGCAAGTCGCGTTGTGCCAACTGAGCGGCGGAAGTGCCCGGATATTGGGACACGACCTGCTGCAGAATGCCTTTGACCCGGTCGGTATGACCGAGGCGGCGCTCTACATCAGCGAGCTTGTACAGCGAGTCTGGCACTTTGTTGTGCTTTGGATACAGCTGCGAAACCTTGGCAAATGCCTGACCTGCACCTTGCAGATCGCCTTTGGCCAGGTTCACTTCGCCCAACCAATACTGAGCGTTGCCCGCGTATTGGCTGTTCGGGTATTTGCGCAGGAATGCGGCGAAAGCCTGGCTGGCCTTGTCGAAATCCTTGGCCTTGATCAGGTCGAAGGCTGCATCGTAATACAGCTTTTCCTTCGCCGGATCAGCCGGTTCGCCACCCGCGGCAGGCGCTTGTGTGGAAGTGGCAGCGGCGGCCGCTCCTGCACCTGCGCCGGCTGCTGCACCGGGGGCGTTCAGATCGCCACCGGTGGAAGAATTATCAGGAGTCGCGGCGGGTGCAACACCGGTTCCTATGCGCCGATCAAGATCCTGATATCGCTCCAGGTTCTCTTGCTTCATGCGCGCTACATCATTTTGCAGCTCTTCGATCACACCCTGTTGGCGCGAGATCTGATCCTGCATTTGTTGCAGTTGGTTGAACAGCTGACCCTGTGCCGAGACAGGGGCCGAAACCCCTCCCCCGGCATAGGCGCCGTTCGTACCGTAACCCGCAGGCGGATAACTGCTCCCGCTATTGTCATAGCCGGAGTTGTCCTCGACCACAGGAACCGCAGCCCACACCGCAAGCGGTGCGAGGCTGAGAGCCAAAACAGTTACAGCACGACGGCACGTTCGCATGACGAATTACTTACGCAGTTCGACGCGACGGTTTTGAGCCCAGGACTGCTCGTCGTTGCCGGTAGCAACTGGACGCTCTTCGCCGTAGGAAACCAGTTCCAGCTGAGCTGGGGAAACACCTTGCAGTACCAGGTAACGCTGAACGGCTTTCGCACGACGCTCGCCCAGTGCCATGTTGTACTCACGAGTACCACGTTCGTCGGTGTTGCCTTCCAGAACAACGCGAGCGCCGTTTGCTTTCAGGTCTTTGGCGTGAACGTCCAGAGCGCGCATGGCTTCTGGCTTCAGGTCCGAGCTATCGTATTCGAAGTAGAAGGTGGTGATTGCGCGCAGAGCAGCTTCTTCGCTCAGGGAACCGTCAACAGCACCAGTGTTAGCGCCGTAACCAGCGTTTGGATCAACAGCGCCTTCACCGGCGTTGTCGCCGCCTTTGGACGAGCAACCTACAGCTACAGCCATGGCCAGAGCCAGCGCAGCAAATTTACCAAACTTCAGCATTTCCATCGTGAAACTCCTAATGAACCCCAGTGTGTTAAGTACAACGTATAGCGCCGCGTCAGTTCAGGTAAGGGGACCAGGACGGTTCTCTGACTTCGCCTTGTGCGGTAGGAAGCGGGAGCCTCACGCGTCCATTAATGGACACGAGCATCAAGACTCCCCGGCCCTGCTGGCGGGTGGCGTAGATTACCATGGTGCCGTTGGGCGCAACAGTAGGCGACTCGTCCAGAGTGCTATCAGTGAGGATCTTTACACTACCGCGCTGCAAATCCTGGGCCGCCACCTTGAAATTGGTGAAGCCTTGCTGACGATGGATCATCACCAGGGTCTTTTCATCCGCCGACAGTTTAGGGTTGGCGTTGTAGTTACCGATGAAGGTCACACGCTCCGCACCACCACCGCTTGCGCTGGTTTTGTAGATCTGTGGCTTGCCGCCACGGTCGGAGGTGAAGTAGATGGTCGAACCATCTTTACCCCAGAACGGTTCGGTGTTGATGCCTTGACCGTTGGTGACGCGACTGATCTGACGCGAACCCAGGTTCATCACATAAATGTCCGGGTTGCCGTCTTTCGACAGCACGAACGCCAGGCGCTGACCATCCGGCGACCATGCTGGCGCACCATTCAGGCCTTCGAAGTTGGTGATCTGCTCACGGCGACCGGTGTCGATGTTCTGCATGAAAATACGCGGACGCTTCTGCTCGAACGACACATAGGCAATGCGCTTGCCATCCGGTGCAAAACGCGGCGACAGGATCGGCTCGCGCGATTGCAGCAGGGTCACGGCGCGGGCACCGTCATAGTCCGAACGTTGCAGCGTGTAGCGAGTGTTCTTCTCGGAAAACCGCTCGGCTGTCACGTACAGCAGACGCGTCGAGAACGCACCTTTGATACCGGTAAGTTTCTCGAACGACTGGTCGGAAATGTAGTGCGCCATGTCGCGCAATTGATCGACGCTGCCCGAAACGCTGCCGGTCAGCACTTGCTGCTCGGTGGCGACGTTGAACAATGCGTATTGAACCTGCAGGCGACCGCCCGCCGGAACAATGCTGCCGACCATGACGTACTGGGCGCCCAGCGCCTTGAAGTCACGGTAGATGATTTCGCTGGCCTGGCTTGGCTGGCTGATCATGTTCTGTTTCGGAATCGGCGAGTAGTAACCCGAGTTACGCAGGTCGTTACCGATGATTTCGGCCATGTCGTCCGGCAGCACGCTGCCGCCCTGGTTGCCGAACGGAACGACTGCAATCGGGGTGGCCCGATCACTGCCGCTGGTGACCAGAATGTTTTTTTCATCAGCTGCCGCTATCCCTGCCAGGCAGCAGATAACGACAAGCATTCCTCGAAGAAGGTTTCTCACAAGGCTAGATCCTCAGGTGTGAATGTCATCTTGAATGAACGATACGGAGCGAAATCGCTCGGCTTCATTCCTTGCATTTCTGTCAAACGTCCAATGTTCTTGACCGCCGCTACTGCGGAGGCGTCAAACGGACCATCGCCGCTGGACTTGGCCACGCCAACCGAAGTCACCGTACCATCGGGCAACATGCCGATTTGCAACACGACCGTCATGCCCTTGCGTGCCGAAGGTGGACGAGCCCAGCCTTCCGCTGCACGAGCACGAATCAGATCATCGAAACTGCCGGCGACTTCATCACCCTGCTCATCGGCCAAGGCCTGCTGACGCTGCGGCGTGTCGGAAAGCAAATCTGCCAGGGCCTGGGCCTTTTTGTCTTCGGCGGATTTACGTGCTGCTTCCTGCGATTTTTTCTTCGCAGCATCGGCAGCAGCTTTCTTCTTCGCGTCTTCGGCGACCTTCTTCTTCGCCTCTTCAGCTTCAGATTTCTTCTTGGCGTCTTCGGCGGCTTTCTTCTTCGCGTCTTCGACGATCTTTTTCTTCGCTTCTTCAGCGGCCGCTTTCTTGGCCTCTTCTTCAGCAGCTTTTTTGGCTTCTTCTTCAGATTTCTTCTTGGCTATATCAGCCAATTGTTTCTCTTCGGCCTTTTTGGCTTCGGCGGTCTTCTTCGCTTCATCGGCTTTCTTGGCTTCATCAGCCTTTTTTGCCTCTTCCGCTTTCTTCGTCTCGTCGGCCTTCTTGGATTCTTCGGCTTTTTGAGCCGCATCTTCCTTCTTTTGTTCCGCGGCCTTGATCGCTTCCTGCTCGATCTTCTTCTGTTCCATCTGTTCGACTTCAGTCTGGCGCGCGGCGGATTTCTGCGCCTCACCCGCAATCTTCTGATTGGTCTGGGTGGTCGCCCGACTTTTCGATTTCAGCTGGTACAAGGTCGCCTGGACAATCGGCTTGGCCGGCGGCAATTCCGGTGTGAAGGCGAAACTGACGAACAGCATGCCGAACACCAGCACGTGCAAGACAATCGCCCAGACACTAGGCCAGAAGTAGCTTTCCGAGGCGGACGGCTCTCGCATTTGCTGCATCAGGGTGCCTCGGTAATCAAGCCAACATTACCGACCCCGGCTTTCTGCAACCCACCCATCGCGCCCATGACGGAACCGTAATCGACAGTCTTGTCGCCACGAATGAAGACCTGGGTGCGCTTACCGTTACCGTTGCCGGCGTTGATGATCTTTTTCACGGCTTCGGTCATTTGCGGCAAGGTCATGGCCTTGTCCTGCTGCTTATCGGTGTCGACTTCGCTGCCAAGGTTCCAGTAGTAGGTCTTGTCAGCCTTGATCGAAATGGTCAGGACCTGAGTGTTGTTGTCCTGCGGCAAGGCTTCGCTGGAAACCTTGGGCAGATCAACTTTCACGCCCTGATTGAGCATCGGTGCGGTCACCATGAAGATGACCAGCAGTACCAGCATCACGTCGATGTAAGGCACCACGTTCATCTCGGCAACCGGCTTGCGCTTTTTGCGAGCTCGAGCGATTAAAGCCATTGGAAATTACCTGCTTATTCTTCGCTGGTGTGCACTTTGCGGTGCAGGATCGCCTGGAATTCATCGGCGAAGGTGTAGTAACGGCCCAACAGGGTTTCGCTGCGGGCAGCAAAACGGTTGTACGCGATAACGGCCGGGATGGCGGCGAACAGACCGATCGCGGTAGCAATCAGTGCTTCGGCGATACCCGGGGCCACAGTGGCCAGGGTCGCTTGCTGGGCAGTTGCCAGACCACGGAAGGAGTTCATGATGCCCCAGACCGTACCGAACAGACCGATGTACGGGCTGACGGAACCGACGGTGGCGAGGAACGGCAGGCTCTGCTCGAGCTTTTCTTCCTCACGGGAGATGGCCACGCGCATGGCGCGCGCCACGCCTTCCATGACCGCTTCCGGGTCAACGCCTGACTGCTGACGCAGACGGGAGAACTCCTTGAAACCGGCACGGAAGATCTGCTCGACGCCGGAATCCGGATCTGGGTTGCTGCCGGCCTGACGGTAGAGTTTGGACAGGTCGATACCGGACCAGAAGCGCTCTTCAAAGCTCTCCAGGGCACGTCGACCGGCGCGCAGCAAGTTGCTGCGCTGAAAAATCATGATCCATGAGGTTACCGATGCGGCTACCAGGGTCAGCATTACCAGTTGCACCACGATACTGGCATTGCTGACCAGGCTCCACATGGAGGAATGGTCGACGACGTTAGCTTCCACGCTTTATCTCCTGCGTTGAGTGTGTACCCGCGCCGCTCACGTCGGCAAAGGCCGCACGTAGAGCTTCGGGAATGGCCCGGGGTTTCAAACTGTTGGTGCGCACACAGGCCACCAGAAACTGCCCTTCGCAGAGCAGCACATTATCCGTAGCCCGCCTGACCTGCTGCTTGAAGCGCAGGCTGACCCGGTTCAATTCAATGACTTCAGCGCTCACCAGCAGTTCGTCGTCCAGTCGCGCCGGCGCGTGGTAACGCGCTTCGCTGGAATGCACGACGAACAACAGGTCCTCCCCTGCCAGCGCCGACTGGGCAAAGCCCAGCTCCCGGAGCCGCTCGGTTCGAGCCCGTTCCATAAACTTGAGGTAATTGACGTAATACACGATGCCGCCCGCATCGGTGTCCTCGTAATAAACGCGACAACGATGTGCGAAAGGCTCAAGCCCGTTTTGCGCGCGCATACTCTAGTGCTTACTCCTCAGGTTGCCAATCCGGCCAGGCAACTGTTTTTCATTGATTCGCGGCTTTCTGGCGAAAGTACGGTCCTGGGACAGTACAAACCCCGAATAAATCAGCGCGCAAAGGCTATTAATCGTCCACGGCATCGAGGAACTCGTCTACCACAGGCATCTCGCCTAATCGTGACGGGATGTTTAAACCGAAGTGCAGGTACGCATGCCGAGTGACCACCCGCCCCCGGGGAGTGCGCATGATGTAGCCCTGCTGGATCAAATACGGCTCCAGCACATCTTCAATGGTATGGCGCTCTTCGCTGATGGCGGCCGCCAGGTTATCGACCCCCACCGGCCCACCGTCGAACTTCTCGATCATGGTCAGCAGCAGGCGTCGATCCTGATGGTCGAAGCCGCGCTCATCGACATCCAGCAGGTTCAGCGCCAGGTCGGCGACCGGTTTGGTGATGTGGCCCTTGGCGCGAACTTCGGCGAAATCACGGACACGGCGCAGCAAGCGGTTGGCGATTCGTGGCGTGCCACGGGCACGGCGGGCGATTTCAAAGGCACCTTCCGGGTCCAGTGGCAAACCGAGAATGTTCGCCGAACGACTGACAATCGTTGCCAGATCGGCGGTGCTGTAGAACTCCAGGCGCTGGACGATCCCGAAACGGTCGCGCAACGGATTGGTCAGCATGCCGGCACGGGTGGTTGCACCGACCAGGGTGAACGGCGGCAGATCGAGTTTGATCGAGCGCGCGGCCGGCCCTTCGCCGATCATGATGTCGAGCTGGAAGTCTTCCATGGCCGGGTACAGCACTTCTTCGACGATCGGCGACAACCGATGGATCTCGTCGATGAACAGCACGTCATGGGGTTCAAGGTTGGTCAGCAGCGCAGCCAAGTCGCCCGGGCGCTCGAGGACCGGCCCCGACGTGCTTTTGATCGACACGCCCATTTCCTGGGCAATGATGTTGGCCAGAGTGGTTTTACCCAGGCCCGGAGGGCCGAAAATCAGGGTGTGATCCAGGGATTCATTGCGCCCTCGCGCAGCCTGGATGAACAACTCCATTTGCTCGCGAACGGCCGGCTGGCCAATGTATTCGGCCAGGCTGACAGGACGAATCGCCCGGTCCTGGACTTCCTCGCGGTCACGGGGACCACCCGTGGCGGCGATCAGACGATCAGCTTCAATCACTTAGATCATTCCCTTAAGGGCACGACGAATCATGTCTTCACTGCTCAAACCTTTCTCCTTGATCGCAGAAATCGCCTTGCTCGCTTCTTGCGGTTTGTAGCCCAGGGAAATCAGCGCGCTGACCGCGTCATTTTCGGCGGTGGCGACCGGAGGCGCATCTGGCCCACCCGGCTGGTTTGGCACCAACGCGAACATCGCTGGCACGGTTTCCCACGCTTTGAAGCGGTCCTTGAGTTCCACCAGCAAACGCTCGGCCGTCTTTTTGCCCACGCCCGGCACCTTGGTCAGAGCCGAAGTGTCCTGGGACTGCACGCAACGAACCAGCTCGTCGACCTCCAGGCTCGACATCAAAGCCAGCGCCAGTTTCGGCCCCACACCATTGAGACGGATCAATTCGCGAAAAAAGTCTCGCTCGCGCTTGCCAAAGAAGCCATAGAGTAACTGCGCGTCCTCGCGTACGACCAAATGGGTGTGCAAGGTCAGCGGTTCACCGACCGACGGCAAGCGATAAAGCGTAGTCATGGGCACTTCCAGCTCATAACCCAGACCATTTACATCCAGAATCAGGTGCGGCGGCTGTTTCTCAGCCAAAGTGCCGCGCAAGCGTCCAATCACGTTTCAGATCCTTGAGCCTTGGCCAGATCAGTGCTGGCGACTGACAGAACAAGGGTTTTGCGCCGACAACACAGGCGCAAAACCCTCATTCCATAAAAAATGATTGCTGATGCTATCAGAGACGCAGGCGCCCGCCACGACTGCGTGCCGTGCCCAGACCATGAGGCAACAAGCTGGAACGGGTGTGAGCATGGCAAATCGCGATGGCCAGGGCATCCGAAGCATCGATTTGCGGCTTGCTGGTCAATTTCAGCATGTGCATGACCATCATTTGAACTTGTTCTTTGTTCGCCCCGCCGGTGCCGGTCACCGCCTGTTTGACTTGGGTCGCGGTGTATTCGGCGATTTCCAGGCTTTCTTCGGCACCGGCCACGATGGCTGCGCCGCGGGCCTGACCGAGTTTGAGGGCGGAATCGGCATTGCGGGCCATGAAGACTTTTTCGATGCCCATCGTCACCGGGCCGTAGGTCTGGATCACTTCACGCACGCCGCGATAGACGATTTGCAGGCGCTCATGCAGCTCGCCGGAGCCAGTGCGAATGCAGCCCGACGCCACGTACACGCAGCCACGCCCGGTATCACGTACCACGCCATAACCGGTGATACGCGAACCGGGGTCGATTCCAAGAATTAAAGTCATAACGCCTGCAGTGCTGACACGAATGTCCGAGGGAATTGTAGGAGCTGGCTTGCCAGCGAAGAGGTCCTTGAACGTGTGCAAGTCTTGAGGCTGCCTTCGCTGGCAAGCCAGCTCCTACAATGGCGGTGTCGATCAACCGAGCTGTGCGGCCACCGCCTCTGGAATGTCGGCGTTGGAATACACGTTTTGCACGTCATCCAGGTCTTCAAGCATGTCGATCAACTTCAGAACCTTCTCGGCGCCTTCCAGGTCCAGCTCGGCGCTGGTGGTCGGCAGCATGACGATTTCCGCGTCATCGCCCTTGAAGCCTGCGGCTTCCAAAGCGTTGCGCACGGAATAGAAGCCAGCGAACGAGGTGAATACATCAATGGAACCGTCTTCGTGGGTCACCACGTCATCGGCGTCGGCTTCCATGGCCGCTTCCATCAATGCATCTTCATCAATGCCTGGCGCGAAGGAAATCTGCCCCTTGCGTTCGAACAGGTAGGCCACCGAACCGTCGGTGCCGAGGTTGCCGCCGCATTTGCTGAACGCATGGCGAACCGCCGCTGCGGTGCGGTTGCGGTTGTCGGTCATGCATTCGACCATCACCGCCACACCGCCCGGTCCATAGCCTTCGTAAGTCAGCTCGACCATGTCGTCGGTATCGGCAGCACCGGCACCGCGAGCAACCGCGCGGTCGATGATGTCGCGGCTCATGTTCGCACCCAGCGCTTTATCCAGCGCCAGACGCAAACGCGGGTTGGAGCCCGGATCACCGCCGCCCTGACGAGCAGCAACCGTCAGTTCACGAATCCACTTGGTGAAAATCTTGCCCTTCTTGGCATCCTGACGTTCTTTGCGGTGCTTGATGTTCGCCCACTTGGAATGACCCGCCATAACTCGCTCCGTTATCTTTGAAACATTGCCCGCCACGCCATAATGCGCCAGCCAGCAAAAAAAAATCTCGACCCTGTCTATAAAAGAAAGGGCGCATCCGAAGATGCGCCCGCAAGGTCAGCCTTACTCAGCCTTTGGCGTTTCGCGCAGACGGATGTGCAGTTCGCGCAATGCCTTGGCGTCCACCAGACCCGGTGCCTGAGTCATGACACAGGCAGCGCTCTGGGTTTTCGGGAAGGCGATCACTTCACGGATCGACTGGGCGCCGGTCATCAGCATCACCAGACGATCCAGACCGAAGGCCAGACCACCGTGCGGCGGCGCGCCGTATTTCAGGGCGTCGAGCAGGAAGCCGAATTTCTCTTCCTGTTCCGCTTCGCTGATACCCAGCAGACGGAACACCGACTGTTGCATTTCCTTACGGTGGATACGGATCGAACCGCCACCCAGTTCGGTGCCGTTCAGAACCATGTCGTAGGCACGGGACAGCGCGGTCGCCGGGCTGGCTTCCAGTTCTTGCGGCGTGCATTTCGGCGCGGTGAACGGGTGGTGCAAGGCAGTGAAGCTGCCGTCATCGTTTTCTTCGAACATCGGGAAGTCGACGACCCACATCGGTGCCCACTCGCAGGTCAGCAGGTTCAGATCGTGACCGACCTTGATCCGCAGCGCGCCCAGGGCTTCGCTGACGATCTTGGCTTTGTCGGCACCGAAGAACACGATGTCGCCATCGACGGCGCCGACGCGATCGAGGATCACGTTCAGGTTGGCTTCCGGGATGTTTTTCACGATCGGCGACTGCAGACCTTCAACACCAGCAGCGCGCTCGTTGACTTTGATGTACGCCAAGCCCTTGGCACCATAGATGCCGACGAACTTGGTGTAATCGTCGATCTGCTTGCGCGGCATGCTCGCCCCGCCTGGAACGCGCAAAGCAGCGATACGGCATTTCGGGTCATTGGCCGGGCCGCTGAACACCTTGAAGTCGACTTCTTTCAGTTGATCGGCAACGTCAACCAGTTCCAGCGGGTTACGCAAGTCCGGCTTGTCGGAACCGTAACGACGCATGGCCTCTTCGAAGGTCATGTGCGGGAAGTCGCCGAACTCCAGGTCCAGCACTTCCTTGAACAGGTTGCGGATCATTTGTTCGGTGATGCCCATGATCTCTTTTTCATCGAGGAAGCTGGTCTCGATGTCGATCTGGGTGAATTCCGGCTGACGGTCGGCGCGCAGATCTTCGTCGCGGAAGCACTTGGCGATCTGGTAGTAACGGTCGAAGCCGGCGACCATCAGCAGCTGCTTGAACAGCTGTGGCGATTGCGGCAAGGCGAAGAAGCTACCGGCGTGAGTACGGCTCGGCACCAGGTAGTCGCGAGCGCCTTCTGGCGTGGCGCGGGTCAGAATCGGCGTCTCGACATCGAGGAAGCCGTTCTCGTCCAGGAAGCGACGGATGCTGGTGGTCATGCGCGAACGCAGACGCAGCTTCTCGAGCATTTCCGGACGGCGCAGATCGAGGAAGCGATAACGCAGGCGGGTTTCTTCGCCGACGTCGGAGAACTCGTTGAGCGGGAACGGCGGGGTTTCCGCTTCGTTCAACACTTCCAGCTCGTAGCCCAGCACTTCGATCATGCCAGACGCCATGTTGGCGTTGGTGGCACCGGCCGGACGCAGGCGAACCTTGCCGGTGATCTTGACCACGTATTCGCTGCGCACGCGATCGGCGGCAGCGAAGGATTCAGCGCGGTCCGGGTCGAACACCACCTGGGCCAGACCGTCACGATCACGGATATCGAGGAAAATCACCCCACCGTGGTCACGGCGACGGTGAACCCATCCACAAAGGGTAATTTCCTGGCCTTCCAGGCTTTCGTTCAGTTGGCCGCAATAATGGCTGCGCATCATGGTAGTGGTTTCACTTCTCGTAATTCGAAATTCGGTTGGAGGCCTTGCCGCCCCCGCACTTGAATAAGGTGCCGGATGATGCAAGAACTCACGCGTGTCATTCAGCCCGGGCGCTAGACCCTAGTCAGCTTTGTCGCCACCGGCCAGATTTTTCTTGGAACCGGTCTTGAAGTCGGTTTCGTACCAGCCGTTGCCGCTGAGGCGGAAGCCCGGCATGGACAGCATCTTTTTAAGCTCTGGCGCCTGGCAGGCAGGGCAGTCGACCAGCGGTGCTGCGCTGATCTTTTGAATGGCTTCCAACTGATGACCACAGGAAGCACATTGATAGTCGTACATCGGCATGGGGGGTTGTCTCGGCGATCAGATTGCTACCGCGCATGCTGGGCTTTGCGGCAAAGAGCGGGATTATATCCATTAAATGCAGCCTGTGCAGCCGTAAGACTGCACAGACCGACACTCGACACGATCAACCCCGCTAAGCCATGACGAGGCAACCTCCCTCCTTCAAGCTATGCACGACGCAGACAACCCGCACCAGCCCGGTGAAATTCTTCACCCCGCCATGACGCAAATGCACTTCGCGATCCACGTGGGACAGCAGCGCACTGACCGAGCAGCAATTGACCTTGGCCATATCACCCAAAATATCCCAATAGACCTGCTCAAGCCGCAAACAGGTCGCAAAGCCATTCAAACGTACTGACCGGGATAATGGCTGGGCCAGGCCCATATCGAATTCACTGACTAATGAGTCAATCCTTACATCCCTGAGCGGACCGACCCTCCCTTCGTTTCGCCTGTCTTCATGAACCATACCGTCGACACTCCTTTGCCATCCTTGCTGCTTATAAGAGTCATATTCCGTTTCCTTATAAAAGCGCAGGCGCACAGGCATATCCAGATGACTTTTTGACCACCCGCGTAGGATAAGCCAACAACTGAGGGGAGATCATGGAGCACGTCCTAGGCCGGACGGTTTCCTACAGAAACTGACGCAACATCACTCACTGAAAAGGTAAAAGATCCGAGGAACACAGCGCCCAAACAATACTCAGCAAGCGTCATCCGCCTTCCGGCCAGTGAAAGCACCGCTGGACCGCCTGATTTGAGTAGCCGCGGGCTTTGCTGTTAAATAGGCAGTGTGTCGCTACCGCCTATTTTCCGGGGGCTGCGCATAGGCTGATAGCGGGGTACGTGTCCAACGCCTCTTATTGTTCGGAAGCGAACCGAACTCCATCAGCTCTTCCTTGTGATCCGTCTTAACGTGAGTTAATCAAAATGTTGAAAATCGTCCACCTGCTAATGGGCGCAGCAGCCCTGCTGCTGTCCTTCATCCCTAGCCTACGATCCGAAGCGGTACCTTACCTGCAACAACCCGATGCGTTGTACCTGGCCTTTTTCGGCCTGCTCAACCTCACCCTTGCCCCTGTTATCCCTTACTGGAACAAAGGCCCGCGTCATCAACTGCAAAACCTGGTCAGCGCCTTGCTGGTTCTGGCTGTGGTACTGCAAACACTGACATTGTTCGCCCCGATGCCTGTCATCGCCGGTCAACCTGCCGTTCTGTTCAGTCTGGTCGTTGCCCTGATCGCCGTACTTTTGCACCTGGCCGTCAGCTTCTACAAATCTTCACCGGCCGCCGCCTCGCCAAGCTATGACATGAGCAACCGCGATACCGGCACTGTCAAATGGTTCAACACCTCCAAAGGCTTCGGCTTTATCTCCCGTGATTCCGGCGATGATATTTTCGTGCACTTCCGGGCGATTCGCGGTGAAGGCCACCGCGTTCTGGTCGAAGGCCAGCGCGTGGAGTTCTCTGTCATGAACCGTGACAAAGGCCTGCAAGCCGAAGATGTGATCGCCGCCCTGCCGCGTCGCTGATTCCAAGGCTAAAAAAAACCGCGAACAGCCCAGGCTGTTCGCGGTTTTTTATTGCCTGCAGTTTAGTAATGCGGTGGTGGCGCTTCTTCTTCAAACGTCTCGAACTGGCCGGCCATTTCTTCTTGTCGCTTGAGCAACGCGGCCATTTGCAGTTGCAGGCGCTCGACTGCACGTTGCTGCGTGGCCAGCACATCACTCAATGCCTGGATGGTGTCATCCTGAAACGCCAGTTGGCTCTCCAGATCGGTAACGCGTTCTTCCAGGCTCATGACTCAGCCCTCCAGAAACGTGAAATCATCGGTCAACACCAGACGCAGCCGTTCACGAATCGTCGCGATTTGCTCTGGGCTATATGGCTTGGCTGGCTGCTTGCCCCAGACCGGAGCTGGCCAGGCGGCGTCCTCACGCTTGCGCACAATCACATGCATGTGCAACTGACTGACGACATTACCCAAGGCCGCGATGTTCAACTTGTCGGCATCGAATGAGTCCTTGAGCATTTCCGCCAGTGCAGTCGTTTCCCGCCACAGCTGCTGTTGATCTGCGACATCTAACTGAAATATCTCACTGATATCCTCGCGGCGTGGCACGAGGATGAACCAGGGGTAGTTTGAATCATTGGACAACAGCAACCGACAGAGCGGGAAATCGCCGATCGGCAATGTGTCTTGTTGAAGTCGTGGATCTAAAGCGAACACTGCGCGCACTCCCCTCTGGTCATCTTTTTTTCAGCTTAGCGCCCCTACAGAAAAGACGGCGCACCAAGCGACAGGAAGGCAGCATACCTGCGAAAGCCACACGCTTCACGACGAACTGCCCCGACAGCGTCCTCCGGGCGCCACAACATGAGTCATTTTGATCCGGATGCACCACGACAGAACCAGCCGTCACCTGTTTGAATCCACGACACAGCGACAGTGTGTGAATTCAGTACAGGAAATGAAATTTTCTGCACCAAAACCGCACAACACGTCTACGCTCAGTGCGTCAGCATCCGCCAACTACTCACTGGCGGGGTGAACCGGTAACGTTTTTGGTTGTCTCGCGGTTAAATTCGAGGGTCAACCACGAGGCAAAGCATGGCGTCAAGCTCAGGAAAGACGAGCTTGAACCCCCGGTTTTATGGGTTTTTTACAGCAGCAGGCAGGCCTTTAGGGAAAAACAGCAACAGAATTCCGTTTTGTGCACGCTTGTTGCATTCACATCCGTATCGTCTATAAGCGCTCCGCTGGAAGTGGAAGCCTTAAGGCCAATAAAAACAGTGGCAGGGTTGCCCGATGGAGATTCAAGTGCAGGACCAGGGATTCTTTTTACCGATGCTCAAGCCTTGGAAAACAGCGCTGAAGTTGTCCGTCCGATTGCGTCGGAACTGTGAATTTGCGACATCTACCCAGCCATTTGCGACAGGGTCGTAAAGAAGCTGAAAGGTTAAATGCGCAAGTATCGCTAACAGGGTCGGCGTGATATAAGTTTGCGCCGACACAAAAAGAAAGAGCCGCCCAGATAATAAAACAGGTGGGACGGCAGTAACTCTTCTAAAAACCAAAGGAGCAAATCACGATGCGCGTGATGAAGTGGAGCATGATCGCACTGGCAGTTGCAGCAGCAGCCAGTACTCAAATGGCTACGGCCGCACCTTTCGTAAGTGACCAGGCTGAAGCCAAAGGTTTTGTTGAAGACGCCAAGTTCGACTTGCTGCTTCGCAACTATTACTTCAACCGTGACCGCAGAGACGGCGCAAACGACCAGAAAGACTGGACTCAGGGCTTCTGGGCCAATCTCAGCTCCGGTTACACCCAAGGTACCGTAGGCGTCGGCGTTGATGCATTCGGTTATCTGGGGATCAAACTGGACGGTGGCGACGGCACAACTGGCTCGGGTAACCTGAGCCGTGACTCCCAGGGCCGCAACCACGACGACTTCGGCAAAGCCGGTGCCGCCGTTAAGGTTCGCGTCTCCAAAACCGAACTGAAGTTCGGTGAGATGCAGCCAAGCACCTCTCCAGTATTCGCTATCGGCGGTTCCCGCCTGGTGCCTCAAACCGCTACCGGTTTCCAACTGCAGAGCAGCGAAATCAACAACCTGGACCTGGAAGGCGGTCACTTCTACTCGGCCTCCAGCCAGGATGAGATGAACAGCGATGGCGAACTGTGGGCGAACTACGCCGGCGTTACCGCTGACAGCGCAGACTATGCTGGCGGCAAGTACGCATTCACTGAGAACCTCAGCGCATCGTTGTACGGCGCCCAGCTGGAAGACATCTGGAACCAGTACTACGCGAACCTGAACTACACCATCCCAATGGGTAGCGATCAGTCGATCAACCTGGACGGTAACATCTACAACACCCAGGATACCGGTTCCGCCAAAGCAGGCGAGATCAGCAACACCACGTTCTCGCTGGCGGCTGCTTACTCGTTCCTGAAAGCACACACCGTTACCGTGGCCTTCCAGAAAGTTAACGGCGACGTCCCGTTCGACTACATCGGCGTGGGTGACAACAACCGCGGCGGCGACTCGATCTTCCTCGCTAACTCCATCCAGTACTCTGACTTCAACGGCCCTAACGAGAAGTCTGCCCAGGTTCGTTATGACCTGAAAATGGCTGAGTACGGCGTTCCAGGTCTGAGCTTCATGACCCGTTACGTAAAAGGTTGGGACATCGACGGCACCAACACTCCAACAGGCAGTGCTTACGCCGGCCTGTACGGTGAAGATGGCAAGCACAACGAAACCAACCTGGAAGCCAAGTACGTTGTTCAGACTGGCCCGGCAAAAGATCTTTCCTTCCGCGTTCGTCAAGCATGGCACTTCGCCAATGGCGACCAAGGCGAAGGCGATATCAAAGAGTTCCGTCTGATCGTCGACTACCCGATTTCGGTTCTGTAATTGCCGAAAGCTGGTTCGCGGTAATCAAAAAAAGGCCCATCTTCGGATGGGCCTTTTTTATTGGCTACAGCATTGTGTTTAACAGTTCTGGCTCTTGGCGAACATGTTTGACCGACAGGTCAGACATGTATCGAAGGACCAATCATTACACCGTTGCCGAGTCTTGAACCATCCGAATAACCCGCTGCGGAAACGGAATATCGATGCCGGCGGTCTTCAAGCGATCGCGCGATTGCTCGTTAAACATGAACATCACATTCCAATAGTCAGCCGTTTTCACCCACACGCGCAGGGAAACGGTGATCGAACTGTCACCCAACATGGAAATCACCGCTTCCGGTGCCGGGTCAGCCAATACCCGCGGATCCTTGGCCAGGTCCAGCAACACCTCACGGGCCTTTTGCAAATCCGCCTCGTAAGCAACACCCACATCAAACACGACCTTACGGGTCGGCTGACGATTGGTGTTAGTGATGATGCCATTCGACAGATTACCGTTAGGCACGATGATGGTTTTGTTATCGCCGGTGCGCAGTACGGTGTGGAAGATCTGGATGCTGTCGACAGTACCGGCAACACCTTGAGCTTCGATCCAGTCACCGATGCGGAACGGGCGGAACAACAGAATCAGTACGCCGCCGGCGAAGTTCGCCAGGCTGCCCTGCAACGCCAGACCGATCGCCAGGCCGGCAGCACCGATGGCCGCGACGAACGACGTGGTTTCTACACCGATCATCGACGCCACGCTGACGATCAGCAGCACCTTGAGGATGATGTTCGCCAGGCTGCTGATGAACCCTTGCAGCGCCAGGTCGGCGTTACGCAACGCCAACAGGCCACCGAGCTTTTGCGTAACCTTGTTGATCAGCCACCAGCCGATGGCCAAGGTAATCACCGCCAACAACACGCGGCTGCCGTACTCCATGATCATCGGAATCCAGGCCTGAGATACCTTGACCAGGTTGTCCACTTCAGCATTCAAATCCATCTTCTTTCTCCTGATTTCCGGCTACCCGGCACGCAAAAAATGAGCGGCAGAAAGACCCGCCGGGTTAAGCACAATATGGGTGGGAGCACGGAACCCTGTAGGAGCGAGCTTGCTCGCGAAAGCGGTATGTCAGGCAACATCAATATTGACTGTACTGCCGTCTTCGCGGGCAAGCCCGCTCCTACAGGCATTGGGGCTTGCTCGCTCCCACAGGTTCCCGCTTGAAAAGTCAGTCGCGGAAGTTATTGAACTGCAGCGGCATGTCGAACGTCTTCGCGCGCAGAGCTGCAATCGCCTCCTGCAAATCATCACGCTTCTTGCCGGTGATGCGCACTTGCTCGCCCTGAATGGCGGCCTGGACCTTGAGCTTGGCGTCTTTGACGTGAGCGACGATTTTCTTCGCCAGCTCCTTGTCGATGCCTTCCTTGAGGACCGCTTCCTGCTTCATCAACTTGCCCGACGCGTAGGCATCCTTGACCTCGAGGCACTGCACGTCGATCTTGCGCTTGACCAGGGCCAGCTTGAGGATCTCGATCATCGCCTCGAGCTGGAAATCGGCTTCCGCGGTCAGGTTGACGGTCAGGTCCTTTTCCTTGAACTCGAAGGTGCCTTTGCCTTTCAGGTCATAGCGACGATCGAGTTCCTTGACGGCGTTCTCGACCGCGTTGGTGACTTCGTGTTTGTCCAGTTCGGATACCACGTCGAACGACGGCATGTAATCTCTCCAGTAAAAAGGCGCGCTCGATAACGATGGAGCGCGCTTGGCTTGCGGTTAAAATCGGGCTCATTATAACGGGTCTTTTCCAACCGATACGGCGAGCCTCACATGCCAGCGATAAACCGAGCAAAAAACTGATGTCCATCCCTTGGCATGTTTTGGGCGGCGGGAGTCTCGGCACTCTTTGGGCCACACGTCTGGCGCGGGCCGATGTCCCGGTCAGGCTGATCGTGCGGGACGCGGCGCGCTTGCAGGCCTATCAGGCGACGGGCGGATTGACGCTCGTGGAGCACAGCGAAGCGAAAACCTATGCCGTGCCTGCGCAAACGGCTGACAGCGACGAGCCCATCAGCCGTCTGCTGGTGGCCTGCAAAGCCTACGACGCCGAAGAAGCCGTGGTCCGGTTAGCACACCGCTTGACACCCGACGCCGAACTGATCCTGTTACAGAACGGCCTCGGCAGTCAGGACGCGGTTGCCGCACAGGTGCCTCAGGCGCGTTGCATCTTCGCCTCCAGCACCGAAGGCGCATTTCGCGATGGCGACTGGCGGGTGGTGTTCGCCGGTCATGGCTACACCTGGCTGGGGGATGCCGGCCACCCGGTGGCGCCGATCTGGCTGGAGGACTTGAGCGCCGCCGGCATTCCCCATGAGTGGAGCACCGACATCCTCACAAGGCTGTGGCGAAAACTGGCGCTCAATTGTGCGATCAACCCGCTGACCGTGCTGCACGAATGCCGCAACGGCGGTTTGCAGCAACATCATTGCGAAGTCGCCACTCTGTGCGCCGAGCTCACCGAACTGCTGGAGCGCTGCGGTCAGCCGGCAGCGGCGCAAAACCTCCAGGAGGAAGTCGAACGGGTGATCCAGGCCACCGCGGCCAATTTCTCCTCGATGTATCAGGACGTCGCGAATCAACGCCGCACCGAAATCAGCTACCTGTTGGGTCATGCCTGCAAAGCCGCGTCACGGCATCAGCTAAACCTGCCCCACCTCAATCAATTGCAGCAGCGCTTGATCGCCCATCTGCACAGCCTTGGATTGCCCAGCGACTGAGCAGCGGCTACGCTGGCCACTTGTTCCTTTTCAGCGATGAACCTGATGCCATTGCGCCAGCGCCTTGAAAACCTTCCAGTCGGCCAGAAATTGCTGGCCGCCCTGCTGGTGCTGTTGACCACCGTTTTGCTGGTCGCCAACCTGACTTTTATCAGCGCCGCTTATTATATTTCCCAGGAAAGCATGGCCCCCCAGGCCCTGCAGACCATCGGCCGACTGATATCCAACCCGAGCCTGATCTCCGAAGCCCTCAAGTCGCCGCAAACCGCCCAACGCCTGCTCAATGAACTCAACAGCTATACACCGCTGCGCGCGGCAGCCCTCTATGACGGTAAAGGTGTGCGTTTGGCGCAGTTGCAGCAGGGAGACGAGCTGAACCTGCCGGAGCACTTCCGACACCTCGACGCCTGGCAAGCCACGGAGTTTCGCAGCAATCAAGTGATTACCCTGCCCCGCCCCGGCACCGCGCCGGGGCACTTGCTGCTGGTGGCCAGCAGCGAATTGCCGATGGCGTTCTACACCGGGACCCTGACCGCCAGCCTGGGGATTCTGATCTTCAGCGTGTTGTTGTGGCTGGTGATCGCGCGGCAGATCAAACGCCTGATTACCCGCCCGATTCATCAGCTCGAAGAGTTGTCCCGGCAAGTCACCCGGGAAGAGAACTACGCCCTGCGCGCCTCTCGCGGCAATCACGACGAAATCGGCAGCCTCGCCGAAGCGTTCAACACCATGCTCTCGCGCATCGAGGCCCGGGAGCAGCAGCTCAAGCGCGCTCGCGACGATTCCCAGGCTGCCTACGACCAGGCTCAGGGACTGGCCGAAGAAACCCGCCACACCAACCGCAAGCTGGAGCTGGAAGTTCAGGTCCGCAGCAAGATCGAGAAGAAACTCACTGGCTTCCAGAACTACCTCAACAGCATCATCGATTCCATGCCGTCGGCACTGATCGCGCTCGACGAGCAGCTCTACGTGACCCAGTGGAATCAGGAGGCTAGCGCCCTGTCCGGCACGCGTCTCGACGAAGCGTTGAACCAGCCGATCTTTCTCGCCTTCGAACCGCTCAAACCGTTCCTGCCGCAGCTCAGGCAAACCGTCGAGCAACATACCGTGGCCAAAATTGAGCGCGTTACCTGGCTCAAGGACGATGAACCCAGGCACTACGCCCTGACGTTCTACCCATTGATGGGCGGTGCCGGGCGCGGCGTGGTGATCCGGATCGATGACATCACTCAGCGTCTGTCTCTCGAAGAGATGATGGTGCAATCGGAAAAAATGCTCTCGGTCGGCGGTCTCGCCGCCGGCATGGCCCACGAGATCAATAATCCGCTGGGCGCGATCCTGCACAACGTACAGAACATTCGTCGGCGCCTGTCACCCGATCTGCCGAAAAACCTCGAACAAGCGGAGCAACTCGGCATCGAGCTGGAAATGGTGAACCAGTACCTGCAAGCTCGTGAAGTGCCACAGTTACTCGACGGCATTCAACAGGCCGGCGCCCGGGCGGCGAAAATCGTGACACACATGCTCAGCTTCAGCCGCCGCAGCACCCGGCAGATGGCTCCCTGCGATTTGCCGGCACTGATCGATCAAGCGGTGGAAATCGCTGGCAATGACTTCGACCTGGCCATCGGTTTCGACTTCAAGGGTCAGGCGATCATTCGGCAGTTCGATCCGGCACTGGGCCCAGTGCCCGGCACCGCCAACGAACTGGAACAAGTACTGCTCAATCTGCTGAAAAATGCCGCGCAAGCCATTCACCAACGCACAGACGATCGCGAACCGGGGCGGATCATTCTGCGTACGAAACTGAACCCGCCGTGGGCGGAAATTCAGGTCGAGGACAACGGCATCGGCATGAGCGAGAGCGTGCGCAAACGCACGTTCGAGCCGTTCTTCACCACCAAGGAAATCGGCCAGGGCACCGGCCTTGGGCTCTCGGTTTCGTATTTCATCATCACCAACAACCACAAGGGCCAGATGGAAGTGCAATCGACGCCGGGCCAAGGCACTTGCTTCACCTTGCGCCTGCCGTTGTCGGGCACTCCGGTGGTCTCTCAAGAACTCAATCAGCTGTCGAGGTAACCATGGGCTTTCGCTTGTCGAAGATTTACACCCGCACTGGCGACAAAGGCGAAACCGGGCTCGGCGATGGCCGTCGAGTGCCCAAGGACCATCCGCGAATCGAGGCCATTGGCGAAGTCGATACGCTGAACAGCCAGGTGGGTGTGCTGTTGGCCGGTTTGGCGGCGAAAAGTGATACGTATCCGGGGTTGAACGAGGTGATTGAGGTGTTGGCGCCCTGCCAACACCGGTTGTTCGACCTTGGTGGCGAATTGGCGATGCCGGTGTATCAGGCACTGAACACGGCAGAAATCGAGCGCCTGGAAGCGGCGATCGATGTGTGGAATGAAGAGTTGGGGCCACTGGAGAATTTCATTCTGCCCGGCGGTTCCGCGCTGATTGCCCAGGCCCACGTATGCCGCTGTCTGGCGCGCAGCGCCGAGCGGCGGTGTCAGCAGTTGAATGCGATTGAGCCGCTGGCCGGGGTTGGCTTGGCGTATATCAATCGGTTATCGGATTTGTTGTTTGTGGCAGCACGGTTGATTGCCAAGCGCCAGGGGATTGCCGAGATTTTGTGGCAAGCGGCAGCGAAACCCGGGGCTTAGTGATCGTTCCCACCCTCCGCGTGGGAATGCAGCCCGGGACGCTCTGCGTCCCATCAAGAGCCGAACGCGGAGCGTCCGTTGAGGCATTCCCACGCAGAGCGTGGGAACGATCGGGTGCTAGGCCTCAGGCCAAAACGCCCGAATTCCCGCCACACCCTGCGCCCCTGCTTCCCAGGCTTTCTGCCGTTCTGTCGGACCCACCCCACCGAGCAAGAATACCGGCTTGCTGAAGCCCTCGATCAACGTCGAAGCCTGCTCCCAGCCCAATGGCAGCGCATCCGGGTGCGTCTGGGTCGGCTGTACCGGAGACAGGGTCACAAAATCCACGCCCATCTGCTCGGCCAGCGCCAGCTCTTCAGCGTTGTGGCAAGACGCTGCCAACCATCGCGACGCCGGTAGCGGTCGCCCCGCCGCCGCGTACTTGCGCAGCTGTGCCGAAGTGATATGCCAACCGGCGGACGGGAAGTCCCCCAGCCATTCAAACGGCCCCTTGATCATCAACTGCGCCTTGCCGGCACACAACCCCGCCGCATCCACCGCCAGATCGCGGTATTGCGGGTCGTAGCCGTTGGGCGCACGTAATTGAATCAGTTTGATGCCGCCAGCGATGGCTTTCTGAATACCGCGCAGCAAGGCCGGGGTTTCCAGACCGTCCGGGGTGATCAGGTATTCGCCGGGCAAGCGTGCGGCGGCGACGATCGGCTGGTTGGCGGCCGGAAATTCATAGTCCACCAGCTCCCGCGCTGTCACCCAGGCCAAAGGCTGACCTTCGGCGCCATGGGGTTCGCCGGTAAACGCCGAGACTTCCCAGACATCCAGCAACACCTGCTTGTCCGGGTAATCGTGGCGGACTTTGATCATGGGTCGTGCGGTTTTGACCACAATGCCCAGCTCTTCGTGAAGCTCGCGAGCCAGGGCGGTTTCAACGGATTCGTCATCCTCGACCTTGCCACCAGGAAACTCCCACAAACCGCCCTGATGCTGGGTGTCGGCACGACGGGCAATGAGGATCTTGCCGCCGCTATCGCGGATAACCGCGGCTGCTACATGGACTCGTTTCACTGCTTTACTTCCTCCAAGCCAGCCTTCTACGCCGAACGCGCCTGGGCACAGACGGCAGTGTCTTTGGTACAGGCCAGAATTTTCAGTGTCTGGTTGGCCGCCTTCGCGGGCAAGCCTCGCTCCTACAGATCACACAATCTGTAGGAGCGAGGCTTGCCCGCGAAGGGATCGACGCGGTCTTAAGTGCGGTATTCGGCGTTGATCTTCACGTATTCGTGGGACAGGTCGGTGGTCCAGATGGTTTCGCTGCAATCGCCGCGACCCAGTTCGATGCGGATGGTGATTTCTTCCTGCTGCATCACCGCCGCGCCCTGGGCTTCGGTGTAGGTGGCAGAGCGAGCGCCACGACTGGCGATGCACACATCGCCGAGGAATACGTCGATCTTGCTCACGTCCAGGTTCGGTACGCCGGCACGGCCCACGGCGGCCAGAATGCGGCCCCAGTTCGGGTCGGAGGCGAACAGCGCGGTCTTGATCAGCGGCGAGTGGGCCACGGTGTAACCGACGTCCAGGCACTCCTGGTGATTGCCGCCGCCGTTGACTTCCACGGTAACGAACTTGGTCGCACCTTCACCGTCACGCACGATAGCCTGGGCCACGTCCATGCAGACTTCGAACACCGCTTGTTTCAGCTTGGCGAAAAGATCACCGGTCGCTTCGGTGATTTCCGGCAGTGCGGCCTGACCGGTGGCGATCAGCATGCAGCAGTCGTTGGTCGAGGTGTCGCCGTCGATGGTGATGCGGTTGAACGATTTATTGGCGCCATCCAGTAGCAGATTTTGCAGCACATCGCGCGCGACTTTAGCGTCGGTGGCGATGTAGCCGAGCATGGTCGCCATGTTCGGGCGGATCATGCCCGCGCCTTTGCTGATACCGGTGACGGTGATGGTCACGCCATCATGCTGGAACTGGCGGCTGGCACCCTTGGGCAGGGTGTCGGTGGTCATGATGCCGGTAGCGGCCGCTTCCCAGTTGTTCACCGACAGATCGTCGAGGGCAGCTTGCAGAGCGCCTTCGATTTTTTCGACCGGCAGCGGCTCGCCGATCACACCGGTGGAGTACGGCAGCACCAGGTTTGCATCGACACCGGTCAGCTCAGCCAGTTTGGCGCAGGTGCGCTCGGCAGCGGCCAGGCCTGGCTCGCCGGTGCCGGCGTTGGCATTGCCGGTGTTGGTCAGCAGGTAACGCACCGGGCCTTGCACGCGTTGTTTGGCCAGGATCACGGGAGCGGCGCAAAAGGCGTTCAGAGTGAACACGCCAGCCACCGTAGAACCTTCGGCACAGCGCATGACCACAACATCCTTGCGCCCCGGGCGCTTGATGCCGGCCGAGGCGATACCGAGTTCAAAACCGGCGACCGGGTGCAACGTTGGCAAAGGACCAAGACCAACAGCCATGAATGCGCTCCTTAAAAAATGTTGTCTGCATCGTCATTGCGATAGACGGTGGTTTAAATGGCAAAACGCCGCGACGGCATAGCCGGTCGCGGCGCGGGTATTTCAGCGTCTGAAACGGGTTTACTGGATCTGCCCGTGGCAATGCTTGTACTTCTTGCCCGAACCGCAGTAGCACAGCTCGTTACGGCCCAGCTTGTGTTCGCTGCGTACCGGTGCCGTGGCGAGAGCTACATCGACCTCTTCACCCAACACTTCCGGTTGCTCCAGGCCAGGTGCTTCGTCGTGCTGGAACTGCATGCGCGCAGCCAGTGCTTCGGCTTCCTGACGCAGGCGGGCTTCTTCTTCAGCCGGATCTTCGCGGCGAACCTGAACGTGCGACAGCACGCGGATCGAGTCGCGCTTGATCGAATCCAGCAATTCGGAGAACAGCGTGAAGGATTCGCGCTTGTATTCCTGCTTCGGGTTCTTCTGCGCATAACCACGCAAATGGATACCGTGACGCAGGTGATCCATGGTCGACAGGTGGTCTTTCCACAGGTCGTCCAGTACACGCAGAACGATTTGCTTCTCGAAGGTGCGCAGTGCTTCGGCACCGGCCTGGTCTTCTTTCTCGTTGTACGCCGCGATCAGTTCGCTCAGCAGCTTCTCGCGCAGGGTTTCTTCGTACAGGTGATCGTCTTCGTCGAGCCATTGCTGGATCGGCAGTGTCACACCGAAGTCACTCTGCAACGCCGCTTCCAGACCGGCCACGTCCCACTGCTCAGGCAGCGATTGCGGTGGAATGTGGGCGCTGACGGTGGCGTCGAGCACGTCCTGACGGAAATCGGCGATGGTTTCGCCAATGTTGTCGGCGGCCAACAAACTGTTACGCATGTGATAGATCACTTTACGTTGTTCGTTGTTGACGTCGTCGAACTCGAGCAGTTGTTTACGGATGTCGAAGTTGCGGCCTTCAACCTTGCGCTGAGCCTTCTCGATGGCGTTGGTCACCATGCGGTGCTCGATCGCTTCACCGGACTGCATGCCCAGCGCCTTCATGAAGTTCTTCACCCGGTCAGAGGCGAAGATGCGCATCAGGCTGTCTTCCAGCGACAGGTAGAAACGGCTGGAACCGGCGTCACCCTGGCGACCGGCACGACCACGCAACTGGTTGTCGATGCGGCGCGATTCGTGACGCTCGGAAGCGATCACCTGCAAACCGCCCGACTCCAGCACTTGCTGGTGACGTTTTTGCCAGTCGGCCTTGATCTGGGCAATCTGCTCAGGGGTCGGGTCTTCAAGCGAAGCCACTTCCACTTCCCAGTTACCGCCCAACAGGATGTCGGTACCACGACCGGCCATGTTGGTGGCGATGGTCAGTGCGCCCGGACGACCGGCCTGAGCGATGATTTCGGCTTCTTTTTCGTGGAACTTGGCGTTCAGAACCTTGTGTTCGATGCCTTCCTTCACGAGCAGGCTGGACATGTGCTCGGAGGTTTCGATGGTGGCGGTACCCACCAGCACCGGACGGCCCTGAGCCATGCATTCCTTGATGTCAGCGATGATCGCCGCGTATTTCTCTTCGGCGGTCAGGAATACCAGGTCGTTGTAGTCTTTACGCGCCAACGGTTTGTTCGGCGGGATGACCATGACCTGCAGGCCGTAGATCTGATGGAACTCGAACGCTTCGGTGTCCGCTGTACCGGTCATGCCGGACAGCTTGTTATATAGACGGAAGTAGTTCTGGAATGTGGTCGACGCCAGGGTCTGGCTCTCGGCCTGGATGTTCAGGTTTTCCTTGGCTTCGATGGCCTGGTGCAGGCCTTCGGACAAACGGCGACCCGGCATGGTACGGCCGGTGTGTTCGTCGACCAGTACAACCTGACCGTCCTGGACGATGTATTCGACGTTGCGATTGAACAGCTTGTGCGCGCGCAGGCCGGCATAAACGTGGGTCAGCAGGCCGAGGTTATGCGCCGAGTACAGGCTCTCGCCTTCGGCCAGCAGGCCGACGCGGGTCAGCATGTCTTCGATGAACTGGTGACCGGCTTCGTTGAGTTCGACCTGACGGGTCTTCTCGTCCACGGTGTAGTGGCCAGCCTTGGTGACTTCGCCTTCGACTTCTTCGACGTGCAATTCCAGCTGCGGGATCAGTTTGTTGATCTCGATGTACAGCTTGGAGCTGTCCTCGGCCTGACCGGAAATGATCAGCGGGGTACGGGCTTCGTCGATGAGGATGGAGTCGACTTCGTCGATCACGGCAAAATTGAGTTCGCGCTGGAATTTTTCTTCCATGCTGAACGCCATGTTGTCGCGCAGGTAATCGAAACCGAATTCGTTGTTGGTGCCGTAGGTGATGTCGGCGGCGTAAGCGGCGCGTTTCTCTTCCGGCGGCTGGAATGGCGTGACGACGCCAACCGACATGCCGAGGAATTCGTAGAGCGGACGCATCCAGTTGGCGTCTCGGCGGGCCAGGTAGTCGTTCACTGTCACAACGTGCACGCCCTTGCCGGACAGCGCGTTGAGGTAAACGCCCAGTGTCGCCACCAGGGTCTTGCCTTCACCGGTACGCATTTCCGCGATCATGCCTTCATGCAAGGTCATGCCGCCGATCAGCTGGACATCGAAGTGGCGCATACCCATGACGCGCTTGCCGGCTTCGCGGGCGACCGCAAAGGCTTCGGGCAGCAGTTTATCGAGGGTTTCCCCTTTGGCGAGGCGGGCCTTGAACTCGTCGGTCTTGGCACGCAATTGATCGTCCGAAAGGGCTACCATTTGCTCTTCGAAGGCATTGACGAGCTGCACCGTCTTGAGCATGCGTTTGACTTCACGCTCGTTCTTGCTTCCAAAAAGTTTCTTTAACAAAGGCGCAAACATATCGGCAGGATCTTCCACACTAAAGGGATGGAGGGCGGCCCCGTGAGTCGCCCGTGCAGCCCTCATGGCCGCATGCGAACGAGCATTCTACCCGGAAACGATGGTGAGGAAAGTGGCGTTGTTCCACGATGCATGCACGGCGCTGTGACGGGGCTCACTTTAAATAAGGGCTTTTTACTGAACTTCAACCCATCGAGGGCACAAGTTACTCGTTGATTTAATGGGTAAAGCGTTCGCAAAGCAATGGGTCGGGGCAGCGGGAGCTTTCTGTTACCATGGCCGCTCTGTTACTTCAGGTGTCTGATCATGGCATTTCGCCCTCTCACGGCCAGAGCACCCGCCGTTCTGCTTCGCGAAGCCAAACCGCTGAAAGCCATTTTTGGCCACGCTCAACGCCTGGGTCATTTACAACGTCTGGTGGAAAGCCAATTGCAGCCGGCTGCCCGCGAGCATTGCCATGTAGCGTCGTGGCGTGAAGGCAGTTTATTGCTGATTGTCACCGATGGCCACTGGGCCACCCGCCTGCGTTATCAGCAAAAGCGTCTGCAACGCCAGTTACAGCTGTTCGACGAGTTCGCCAGCCTGACGCGGATTCTGTTCAAGGTTCAACCGCCGACCGTTCAGCAAGGGGCGGTGGGGCATACGATGGATTTGTCGACCGATGCGGCAGCGACCATTCAGGCGACGGCTGACGGGATTACCGACCCGAATCTGCGGGCGGCCCTCGAACGCCTGGCGGCGCACGCCAAACCCAAAACCTGAATCCTTCTTACCGATCGTTCCCACGCTCTGCGTGGGAATGCAGCCAGGGACGCTCCGCGTCCCAAAGCGTGACGCAGAGCGTCACAAGAGGCATTCCCACGCAGAGCGTGGGAACGATCAATGATTCAGCGGCGTTTGCTGCCACCGAGCAATGAACCCATCAAGCCGCGCACCAATTGTCGGCCCAATTGATTCGCCGCCTGTCGCATCGCCGATTTCAACGCCTGGCCTGCCGCCGTGCCGAGGAATTCCCCGGCCTGTTCGGTGAAACTCGGCTCTTGAGGTGCAGGTTTGCCCGGTGCGGCTTCGGGATCCGGCGCCAGCCCTTTGCGCCCCATCAGCACTTCATAAGCTGATTCTCGATCGACCGGTTTGTCGTAACGCCCCTTGAACGGCGAACCGGCGATCAGCACAGTGCGTTCGGTCTCGGTCAACGGCCCGATCCGCGATTGCGGCGGTGCAACCAATACACGCTGGACCATTCCCGGTGTGCCCTTGTCTTGCAGGGTGCCGACCAGCGCCTCGCCGATCCCTAATTCGGTCAACACCGACAAGGCTTCAAATGCCGGGTTCGGCCGGAAACCGTCGGCCACCGCGCGCAGGGATTTCTGCTCTTTGGCGGTAAACGCGCGCAAGCCGTGCTGAATGCGCAGGCCCAGTTGAGCCAACACATCATCCGGCAAGTCGCCCGGCGATTGAGTGACGAAATACACCCCCACGCCTTTCGAGCGGATCAGTCGCACCACCTGCTCCAGACGCTCCTGCAACGCCTTGGGCGTACCGGCGAACAACAAGTGCGCTTCGTCGAAAAACAGCGCCAGCAGCGGTTTCTCGGCATCGCCGCGTTCCGGCAGTTGCTCGAACAGTTCGGCCAGCAACCACAGCAGGAACGTCGCATAGACCTTCGGTGCTTCGTGCACCAGCCGACTGGCGTCGAGCAAGTGAATGCGCCCGCGACCATCCACGGCCGGTTGCAACATGTCTTCCAGTTGCAGCGCCGGTTCGCCGAACAACGCTTCAGCGCCCTGCTGTTCCAGCGTCGCCAAACGGCGCAACAGCGCCTGGCTGGAACCGGTGGTCATCAACGCGGCGTCATCCCCCAGCAATTCGGGGCTGTCGCGCAGGTGATTGAGCAGCGCCTTCAGATCCTTCAAATCCAGCAGCAATAGCCCTTCGCGGTCGGCCACTTTGAACGCGGCATAGAGGGCCGACTGCTGACTGTCAGTCAGTTCCAGCAGGCTGCCGAGCAGCAACGGGCCCATTTCGCTCAAGGTGGTGCGCAGTGGATGACCGGACTGACCGTTAATGTCCCACAGGGTCACCGGATACGCCTGAGGCTTATGGTTCAGCCAGGGCATCCCGGCGATCCGCTCGGCGACCTTGCCTTGAGGGTTGCCGGCGGCGCCCAGGCCGCACAGGTCGCCTTTGATGTCCGCCGCGAACACCGCCACGCCGGCATCGCTGAAGGCTTCGGCCAGACGCTGCAAGGTGACGGTTTTACCGGTCCCGGTAGCGCCCGCCACCAGGCCGTGACGGTTGGCCAGGCGCATGGCCTGGGCGATGGACTGGCCCGCGAGATCGGCGCCGATAACGAGTTGCGATGAGTCAGGCATTTTGTCACCCATGGTTAATCTTTGATCCTTCATGGCCGATAACAAGCGAGAGATCAGACTGAAAAATAGCGTCGGTACTTCCCTAAGGAGAGACGGAAATATCAGCTTACTTTCAACACTGCCCATTTTGCGCGCCTTTATAAAAGCACGCCCTGGACATTAAGACTTTAGCGGACCCCCAAGCCATGAATAAAAATCTGCGCTTCAGCCATAAAATACTGCTTGCCGCCGCCCTCATCGTAATTGCTGCCTTTGCCTCGTTCACGCTGTACAACGACTATTTGCAGCGTAATGCGATACGCAAGGATCTGGACAACTATCTGCAAGAAATGGGCAGTGTGACGGCCAACAATATCCAGACCTGGCTGACCGGACGTAGCTTGCTGATCGAAAACCTGTCACAGAACGTCGCACTGAACGCCGACACCGACAACGTCTCGAAACTACTTGAGCAGAAGGCGGTGACCTCGACCTTCATGGGCGCCTATCTGGGCAACAAGGATGGCACCTTCATCATCCGCCCCGACAGCAAAATGCCCGATGGCTATGACCCTCGCGTCCGGCCTTGGTACAAGAGTGCCCAAAGCACCGGCGGCTCGGCACTGACCGAACCGTACATCGATCTGGCATCCGGCCAACTTGTCATTTCCATCGTCAATAATGTGCTCAAGGACGGTCAAAGCATCGGCGTAGTCGGTGGCGACCTGAGTTTGCAGGTGATCGCCGACAGCCTCAACGCGCTGGACTTCGACGGCATGGGTTATGCCTTTCTGATCAGCGCCGATGGCAAGATCCTGGTTCACCCGGACAAAGCCCTGGCGATGAAGTCCCTGAACGAGGCGTATCCGAAAAACACCCCACGCATCAGCAGCGAACTCAGTGAAATCGAGGTCAACGGCAAGACCCGCATCGTCACGTTCACCCCCATCAAAGGCTTGTCCTCGGTCAATTGGTCCATCGGTCTGTCGGTGGATAAAGACAAAGCTTTCTCGATGCTCAGCGAATTCCGCGCCTCGGCAGTCGTCGCGACTGTGATTGCCGTGGCAATCATCATCGCCTTGCTCGGCATGCTGATCCGCTTGCTGATCCAGCCGTTGCACGTCATGACCCGCGCCATGGAAGACATTGCCGACGGTGAGGGCGACCTGACCAAGCGCCTGACCATCCAGAATCAGGACGAATTCGGCATCCTCGGCACGGCGTTCAACCGTTTCGTGGAACGGGTTCATACGTCGATCCGCGAAGTGTCGTCGGCCACCGGGCAAGTCAACGAAGTGGCCTTGCGTGTAGTGGCAGCCTCGAACTCGTCGATGTTCAATTCCGACCAACAGGCCTCGCGCACCAGCAGCGTGGCCGCGGCGATCAACCAGCTCGGCGCCGCCGCCCAGGAAATCGCCCGCAACGCCGCGCAAGCGTCGAATCAGGCCAGCGACGCGCGAAGCCTGGCCGAAGACGGCCAGCACGTGGTGGATCGCAGCATTGCCGCAATGAATCAGCTGTCGAGCATGCTCAGTGCCTCGAGTACCAACATCGAATCGCTGAACAGCAAAACCGTGAACATCGGACAGATTCTCGAAGTGATCACGAGCATCTCCCAGCAAACCAACCTGCTGGCGCTGAACGCGGCCATTGAAGCGGCGCGGGCCGGTGAAGCCGGGCGCGGTTTTGCCGTGGTGGCCGACGAGGTGCGCAACCTGGCACACCGCACTCAGGAATCGGCACAACAGGTGCAGACCATGATCGAAGAGCTGCAAGTCGGCGCCCGCGAATCGGTCAGCACCATGAGCGACAGCCAGCGCCACAGCCAGGACAGCGTGGAAATCGCCAACCTGGCCGGCGAGCGCCTGAACAGCGTGACGTTGCGCATCGGCGAAATCGACGGCATGAACCAGTCCGTGGCCACGGCGACCGAGGAACAGACGGCGGTGGTTGAGTCGATCAACGTGGATATCACCGAGATCAACACGTTGAACCAGGAAGGCGTGGAAAACCTGCAATCGACGTTGCGTGCGTGCTCGGACCTTGAGCAGCAGGCTTCGCGATTGAAGCAGTTGGTGGGTAGTTTCCGGATTTAGTGCCTGAACTGGCCCCTTCGCGAGCAAGCCCGCTCCCACAGTGGACCGCGTCCGCCCGGACAGCTCGGTCAATGTGGGAGCGGGCTTGCTCGCGAAGGCGTCCATTCAGACACCGCAACCCCCTCTGACACCCCACCGCACAACCCCAATCGAACATCTATCCTTCATATAGGTCAATCAAAGGAGACCGGACCGGAGGAATGTTCATCGTGCATATCGCTGACATAACCATGTTCTACGCCCCTGCCAGCGGTGGCGTGCGCACTTATCTGGATGCCAAACACCGTCGCCTGGGCAGCAAGCCAGGCATTCGTCACAGTTTGCTGGTTCCCGGGGCGCATTTCAGTGAACAGGACGGTGTTTACACGGTTCCGGCCCCTGCCCTGCCCTTTGGCAAGGGTTATCGCTTTCCCCTCCGTCTCGCGCCATGGCGCAATGTTCTGCGGGATTTGCAGCCCGATCTGATTGAAGTCGGCGATCCTTACCTGACCGCCTGGGCTGCTTTGGACGCCAAGCGGCAACTCGATGTGCCGGTAATCGGTTTTTACCACTCGGATCTGCCGCTGCTGGTCAGCAATCGCATGGGTAACTGGGTGACACCCAATGTCGAAGCTTATGTCTGCAAGCTCTATGGCAACTTCGATCGGGTTCTGGCGCCGAGTCAAATCATGGCCGACAAACTGATCGGGTTGGGCGTGAAGAACGTTTTCGTCCAGCCGCTGGGTGTCGATCTGCAAACGTTCAACCCCAGTGCACGGGATCCAGGTTTGCGGGCCGCATTCGGCATTGATGAAAACACTCATCTGCTGATATTCGCCGGCCGTGGATCCAAGGAAAAAAACCTGCCGGTGCTGCTCAAATGCATGAAGCGCCTGGGTCGTCGCTATCACCTGCTACTGGTGGGTTCGTCGATGCCGACCCTGGTGCCGCGCAATGTCACCGTCCTCGATCAGTTCTACCCGGCGGCGCAAGTCGCGCGGTTGATGGCCAGTGCCGATGCGCTGGTGCATGCCGGCGATCAGGAAACCTTTGGTCTGGTGGTTCTCGAAGCCATGGCCAGCGGCATTCCGGTGGTGGCCGTGGCCGCCGGGGCCTTTCAGGAAATTGTCACCGATCAATGCGGCCTGCTTTGCGCACCGAACAATCCAGCAGCGATGGCCAATGCTGTACGCGAACTGTTCAGCCAGGGCAGCGCCGTGCTGGGCAAACAAGCCCGCAGCCATGTCGAGCAGCATTACGCCTGGGATATCGTGGTCGACAGCCTGTTGGGTCACTATCACGCCGTACTCGGCACTCAATGGCCACTGACCGCCAATGGTTGAGCCCATGAACGCGCCCAGCCTGTTACTGGTGTTGCACGACGTTGCGCCGCCAACCTGGCCCGATTACCAAACCTTCGTCGAAGCCGTCGACGCGCTGGGTGAGGTGCCTATAACCTGGCTGGTAGTACCAAATTTCCACAAGCATAACGACCTGGACGCGTATCCGGCGTTTCGACGTTTGCTGACCCGCCGCGTCGCTCGCGGCGACGAACTGGCACTGCACGGTTACTTCCATTGCGATGAAGGACCAATCCCTATCACTCCCCGAGACTGGTTCATGCGTCGAATCTACACCCATGAAGGCGAGTTCTACGACCTGTCACAGGAAGCCGCCCTCACCCGCCTGCGCGCCGGAATAGAGGTGTTCCACCGTTACAGCTGGTCATTGGAAGGTTTCGTCGCTCCGGCCTGGCTGATGAGCGAAGGCACCCGCCAAGCCTTGCGTCAGGTACCGCTGCGCTACACCAGCGACTCGCAACATCTGTATCGATTGCCGGATTTCACCGCGATAGATGCTCCGTGCCTGGTCTGGAGCGCGCGCAGCGCCTGGCGTCGGGGTCTGTCGAAAATCGTCAGCGATCAACGCGAACAACGCTGGCGCCAGACGCCGGTGATTCGTCTCGGCCTGCATCCGGTGGACATGCGCCATGAGTTCTCGCGTCACTACTGGCTGCAAACCCTCAAGCGCTTGCTCGACGAGGGCCGTGTGCCGATGACCAAGGCCAACTGGCTGGCACAGCAACGCGACGCCGTCGGTCGCGCCGCATGAGCCGCGGGATTCTGTTGGTCGTCGCCCTGCTCGCTGCGGTGCTCATCCCGGCGTTGCTGGGCGGCGGCGAGACATGGTCGCGGTTGCAAAGTTTTCCACTGAAGTGGCTGCTGATCATGTTCGGCATGATCCTGCTCTGCTGGATGCTCAACACCCTGCGTTTGCGCCTGTTGCTGGGGGATCAGCGCGGCAAGGTAAGTCGTTTCAAAAGTCTTGGGGTGGTGATGTCCGCCGAATTCGCCTACTGCGCCACCCCCGGCGGCAGTGGCGGACCGCTGACCATCATGGCGTTGCTGGCACGTCACGGCGTGCGGCCGGCCAGGGGCAGCGCCGTGTTCGCCATGGACCAGTTGAGCGATCTGCTGTTTTTTCTCTGCGCGCTAAGCGGGATTCTGATTTATGCACTGTTCCAGCACCTCAGTCAGCGCATGGAATGGCTGCTGACCGTCAGCGCCATCTCGATGTTTGGCGGGCTGTTCAGTTGCGTATTAGCGGCTCGCTATCACCGCGCGCTGATTCGTCTGAGTGGTCGGTTACTTGCTCGCCTCAATGTCAAAGGCACCACCCGGATGCGTTGGGCACGAAAGCTCTTGCACTTCCTGGCAGCGTTCACTGACACACTGAAGTTGCCTTTTCAGACATTGATAACGGTGTTTGCACTGACCTGCCTGCATTGGCTCTTGCGGTATAGCGTGTTGTATCTGGCGTTGCGTGGGCTGGGCGTGGATTTGCAGTGGGCCTGGTGCTTTCTGATCCAGATGCTGTCGCTGAGTGCCGGGCAGTTCAGCCTGTTGCCGGGTGGGGCCGGGGCGGCGGAACTGACGTCGGCGGCGCTACTGGCGCCCATGGTCGGAAAATCCACCGCGGCGGCGGCGATTCTGATCTGGCGGACAGTGACCTATTACTTCTATCTGGTGGTCGGTGGCCCGGTGTTTTTGCTGATGCTCGGGCGACCCTTGCTCAGGAAGTTGATGAAGCTCAAGCAGGCTTAAACGATTTCCTGTGGCGAGGGGGCTTGCCCCCTCGCCACAGTCCTGCAACTGCTCCCACAACTCGGCGGCACCGGGAAACTCCGTGCCGTCTTCGGGGCTCAGGTCATCCGGATCATAACGACTCAAACAGCCCTCACCCACTGTGGCGGGTGCTTTGGAAGTGGCTTTGTCCAATGGATCGGCCATGGTCATGTTCTCTCTTCATCTGGATCGTTCCCCCGCTCTGCGTGGGAACGATCCGTAGACCATCAGAACACCACGGTTTTATTGCCATGCACCAACACCCGGTCTTCCAGGTGATAACGCAAACCACGGGCCAGCACCATCTTTTCGACATCACGACCGAATCGCACCATGTCTTCAATGCTGTCGCTGTGGCTGACGCGCACTACGTCCTGCTCGATGATCGGACCGGCATCCAGCTCTTCGGTCACGTAGTGGCAAGTGGCACCGATCAACTTCACACCGCGCATCGAAGCCTGATGATATGGCTTGGCCCCAACGAACGATGGCAGGAAGCTGTGGTGAATGTTGATGACTTTATGGGCATATTCACTGCACAGCTCGGGCGGCAGAATCTGCATGTAACGGGCAAGCACTACCACTTCGGCCTCGTGCTGTTTGACCAGACGCGAAACTTCGGAGAAGGCCGGCTCCTTGTTCTGTGGGTTGACCGGGACATGGTAATAAGGAATACCGTGCCACTCGACCATGCTGCGCAAATCATCATGGTTGGAAATCACGCAGGCGATTTCACAGTCCAGTTCATCGCTGTGCCAGCGGTGCAGCAAATCAGCCAGGCAGTGGGATTCACGGCTGGCCATCAACACCACGCGCTTCTTCTGCTCGGTGTCGGTGATTCGCCAGTCCATCGAGAACTCTTCGGCAATCGGTGCAAACGCTTCGCGAAAGGCTTCGATACCGAAAGGCAGCGAATCGGCACGAATTTCGTGACGCATGAAGAACCAGCCACTGAGATTGTCCGAGTGATGGCTCGCTTCAGTGATCCAGCCGTTATGGGACGCCAGAAAGTTACTGACTTTAGCAACGATGCCGACGCGGTCCGGGCAAGCAATCACCAGCCGAAAAGTGCGCATGAGGGGGAAACTCCAGAACTTCGCAAAGGCCGCCATTCTAGCGATTACGCAGCAAAACTGCAGTATTGATGACGTGTGGCCTTGCATCACGGTCCGAGGCACAGGTTCCGGCAGCGCCATTCGTCAATGCGATGGTGCTCTTGTAGCCAGTCTTCAACAGGTCAACTGTGAATATTTGTGACGCTATTTAACGGCCCCTCAAATGTGCGCCCTATTCAGAACTAATTTAAATAAAACTCTGGTTAAATGTTTACTTGATGAAACACCCTGACTATTATTGGCGCACTGTCACCCTGCCATTCAGCGCCCAACATAAGGTAGTCCTCATGTCCTTGATCAACGAATATCGCGCCACCGAAGAAGCTATCAAAGAGCTGCAAGCCCGTTTGAAGAACCTGTCCCAAGACGACAAACTGCAAACCGAGCTGGAATTCGAAGGCAAACTGCGCACCTTGATGGGCGAATACTCCAAATCCCTGCGTGACATCATCGCGCTGTTGGATCCAGAGTCCAAAACCAAGGCTCCACGTGGCGGCGCAGTAAAAACTACTGGCACCAAGCGTGCTCGCAAAGTTAAACAATACAAAAACCCGCACAACGGTGAAGTCATCGAAACCAAAGGTGGCAACCACAAGACTCTGAAAGAGTGGAAAGCCAAGTGGGGCGGTGACGTGGTTGAAGGCTGGGCTACCCTGCTGGGCTAAGCCGCAAGCTTGTCGTGGACCGATCCGCGACCTGAAGAACGCCAGCAAATGCTGGCGTTTTTTTATGCCCGGAATTCAAGTGAAGATCATTTTCGTTTTCAAAGATTCAAACGATTGCGTAATACCTGGACATGATTTTGCCATTCATTCAGGACCTCTCGCTGAAACGATGTAGCATTTATCGTCAATTGCGCGGCTTCCTTCAGAAAACTTTCCAGCGTATTTGGCGCGCCCCACTCCGGCGCAGTCAAACGTTGCTGACAGAAAATTCGCCAGCGCTCTTGCTCTTCAAAGCTCAACGTATCGGGAAAGTTGCGTGCGCGATAACGAAACAACAATTCAGGCAAACGTTCATCATCGAAAGGCCACTGTTCTTGTGCTAATTGCGCAGGGTCGGCGATTCTGACTTGCTCACATAGACGCCGGTCCCGATCACCGATAAAACCGTCGTATAACTGTTGCTCGGGGTCCAGGCTCGGAGAGAAATCGTCGCTGGCGTAAATCCCCGTTACTTTATCTCGCCAAACTTGTTGTGCGTCACTTAGCCGCAGTGCCCGCTGCTGATAAAGCGCCATATCCAGCCCCAAACGTTGCTGATCCAGAGGACGAAGTACCGACAATGGCGCCACTACCGGGCACTTGTTTATGTGTATGAGCTTGAGCGGCACCGGCAGTTCGCCTTCGGCCAAGTCATCGCGGCGGGTATAAAGCCGCTGACGCAAGGTTTCGGCATCCAGATCGAGCAGCCCCTGAGGGTCCAGGTGCAAGTCACAGACAATCAGCGCGTTGCGATTGCGTGGATGCCAAGCCAATGGCAGCACCACGCCCACATAGTTGCGGGCCGCCGAAAAGCGTCCGGAAATATGCACCATCGGCTGCAACAGCCGAATTTGATCCATGACCTTTTGTTTGCTGCGCAATTGAAACAACCACTCATACAACTTCGGCTGTTTTTCCCGAATCAGACGCGCCAGGGCGATGGTGGCGCGAACGTCCGACAGCGCCTCGTGTGCATGCCCGTGATCGATGCCATTGGCGGCGGTCAGACGTTCGAGTTTGAGCGTGACTCGCCCTTCGTCGTCCTTGGGCCAGACGAGGCCATCGGGACGCAAGGCATAAGCTGCGCGCACCACATCAATCAGGTCCCAGCGGCTGTTGCCACCCTGCCACTCCCGTGCATAAGGGTCGAAAAAGTTTCGATACAGGCTGTAACGGGTCATCTCATCGTCGAAACGCAGGGTGTTGTATCCCGCCCCACAGGTACCGGGCGCCGCGAGCTGGGCATGAACCCGTGTCATGAAATCGGCTTCGCTCAAACCTTGCTCGGCCAGACAACCGGGCGTAATACCGGTGATCGCGCACGCCGCCGGATGAGGCAGGATGTCGTCACTGGGCTGGCAATAAAGGTTGACCGGTTCGTCTATTTCATTGAGAGCGAAGTCGGTGCGAATCCCCGCCACTTGCAGCGGGCGATCGCAACGGGGGTTGATGCCCGTGGTTTCGTAGTCGTACCAGAAGATTGAAGTCACGGGCGGTTCCTGAACTGAAGATCGGCGAAGTCTAGGCGCACGACCGCCATCGCGGCCAGCACCGCATCATTCAATCACTTCGCGTCACATGATGTGCAATACATAGTTATGTCGTTTTCCCCCGAGAGGCTGCTAGCATCGGACAGACATCGAATCCAGGCTACATCAAGGTTGCCCATGCTCGAGCCCACAGCACCGCCACGGAAAGCAACGCTGGCCCCGCCACTGGACACGCGGTATCACGTCGAAACGCCCGAAGGCATCGATTTGCCACTGCGCCCGGCCGGGTTGATGGTACGTGCGCTGGCGTTCGCCATCGACCTGGGCCTGCGTGGGTTGGTCCTGGGCCTGCTGTTTATTGTGTTGGCGTTTCTCGGAAAACTCGGTGCAGGGCTTGGCTCGATTCTGCTGTTCGTGGTGAGCTGGTGGTACATGGTGTTGTTCGAGGTGCTCAATCAGGGCCGTTCGCCGGGCAAGCAATGGATGGGGTTGCGCGTGGTGCAGGACGATGGCACGCCGATCGGCTGGTCCGCGTCCTTGCTGCGCAACCTGCTGCGATTTGTCGACATGCTGCCGTTCGGTTATTTCCTCGGGGCGATCAGTTGCCTGCAACATCCCACCTTCAAGCGCCTCGGCGACCTGGCCGCTGGCACGCTGGTGATCTACCGCGAACAACCACTCAGCCGCCCCCAACTGCCGGATGTCCCGCCCCGGCGCGCAGCCTTCGCGCTGACGCTGTCCGAGCAACGCGCCATCCTCGGGTTTGCCGAACGCCAGGGCGAACTCTCCGGGGCGCGGGCCAATGAACTGGCCTCGATACTCGCGCAACCGTTGCAGGTATCGAAGCCACAGGCGGTGGCCGAACTCAACGGCATCGCCCGTGGACTGTTGGGGCCCACATGAAGCAAAGCCTGTTCGAAAGTCGCCACAGCGCCGAATGGGAGCAGTTTGCACTCATGCTTGAACGGCTGGAACGAGGCAAGGACGCCTCTGGAATCGCCAGTTTCCCCAGCGACTATCGACGGATCTGTCACCACCTGGCCCTCGCTCGGGAGCGCGGTTACAGCAGTTTCCTGATCGACTCATTGCAGCAGCAGGTGCTGCGCGGGCATCAACAGCTTTATCGCCATCGCAGTCGACTGGGTGCCAACGCGCTAAGTTTCATCCTCGCCGACTTCCCGCGACTGGTGCGTGAGCAGTGGCGTTTCGTCCTTGCCGCCAGCCTGATGTTTTTTGGCAGCCTGATCGGCTTCGCATTGCTGGTGTATCTGTTCCCGGAGCTGGTCTACAACCTGATCCCGGCCGAACAGGTCAGTGAGATGCAAAGCATGTACGACCCCGTCGCCGGTCATTTGGGACGTTCGGCCGAACGGGCGGCCAGTGAAGACTGGGTGATGTTCGGTTATTACATCATGCACAACATCGGCATCGCTTTTCAGACCTTCGCCAGCGGTTTGCTGTTTGGCCTGGGCAGCGCGTTTTTCCTGTTCTACAACGGGTTGATGATCGGTGCGGTGGCCGGGCACCTGACGCACATCGGCTATGGGCAAACCTTTTGGTCGTTCGTGATCGGCCACGGCGCCTTCGAACTGAGCGCCATTGCCCTGGCCGGTGCCGCAGGCCTGCAACTGGGCTGGGCCTTGATCGCGCCGGGACGCTTGCCACGCGCCGAAGCCCTGCTACTGGCTGCGCGCAAGAGCGTGTTGCTGATTTGCGGGGCCATGCTGTTTCTGCTGATTGCGGCGTTTATCGAAGCCTACTGGTCGTCGCGGACCGGGCTCACGCCGCTGACCAAATACCTGGTCGGCGCGGCGCTCTGGTTGTTGGTCGCGACTTATCTGCTGTTCGCCGGACGGGCTCGCCATGCGCCTGAGTGATGCCAGTGTGGTGATCCGTCCACGCACGACCTGGGAAGCCATGGACCTGGGAGTGCTGCTGAGCCAGCGCCATCGACGCCTGTTGATGACCAGTTGGGCGGTCGTGACCTTGCCGATCTTCGCCCTGCTCACCTTGCTGCTGTGGGATTCGCCCTCCCTTGTCGTATTCCTGTTCTGGTGGCTCAAACCGGCGTTCGATCGGCTGCCGCTGTACATCCTGTCCAAAGCCATGTTCGGCGAAACCCCCACGCTGAAACAGGCCCTGCGCCAATGGCCACGCCTGCTAATGCCGCAATTGCTGGTCAGCCTGACCTGGCGTCGCTTGAGCCTGAGCCGCAGTTTTCTGATGCCGGTGGTGCAACTCGAAGGTTTGGGGGGCGAAGCACGCCAACAACGTTTGCGCGTGTTGCTACAGCGCAACGCGGGTGCCGCACGATGGCTGACGATCATCGGCGTGCATCTGGAAACCGCGCTATGGATCGGCTTGATGGTGCTGTTCTATATGCTCTTGCCACAACAGATCGAACTCGACTGGGGCTGGCAGACCTTGATTACCGCCGCCACACAAGACTGGCGCTGGCTGGAACACCTGACCAATACCTTTTACGTTCTGGTGCTGATTGTCTGGGAACCGATTTATGTGGCCTGCGGTTTCAGCCTTTATCTGAACCGGCGCACGCAGCTGGAAGCCTGGGATATAGAGCTGGTCTTTCGCCGAATGCGCCAACGCTTGAGCAGCGCGGTCGTCACGCTGCTGCTGGCCGCGGTCCTGTTGGTGCCGATGATGCCAAACGTCTGGGCCGCCGAACCGGTTATCTCACCGGACAGTCCGCGTCTGTTGGACCAACCACTGACCAGCCAGGCCTCCCGGGACAGCATCAAGGCCATCCTCGAACAACCACCGTTCAAGAACAAGGAAACGGTCACGCGCTATCGCTTTGGCGAAGACAAACCCGCTTCCGAAACTGCGGACAATGGTCAAACACCGGCATGGCTGAAGGCGCTGTTCAGCTTGCTGGACAGCCCACGCTTTGGGGTATTGGCCAGCGTGATCGAAGTGTTGCTGTGGGGCACGGTGATCGGCGCCATTGGGCTGTTGATCTGGCGTTACCGCGACTGGCTGCGGGCCTTTGTCAGCCGCCGACCAACGTCAAATCGCAAAGTCGCGCAGCCATTACCGCAGCAGGCGTTCGGCCTGGACCTCAACCGCGAAACCCTGCCCGCCGACATTGCAGCCAGCGCCGAAAACCTCTGGCAGACCAATCCCCGTGAAGCCCTCGGATTGCTCTATCGCGCCCTGCTCAGCCACTTGTTGCACGACTTCAACATGGCGCTCAAACCCGCCGATACCGAAGGCGAAGTGCTTCAGCGCGTTGAACAATTGCAACAACCTGCCTTGCTGGCCTTCAGTAAAAACCTCACCGGGCACTGGCAAAACATGGCGTATGGGCATCGATTGCCCCCCGCGCATTTGCAACAGGAACTTTGTGATGGCTGGCGCGCGCTGTTCGGTCCGGGAGCGATCCGTTGAACCGGCGTTTATGGCTTTCGGTCGGTGCGATCATCGCCCTGCTCGTGTGTGCGCTGAGCGTTTACCTGTATTTCAAGGCCATACCCTATCAGGCAGAAATCGATCATGGCCCGTCCCCCGAAGCCCAGGCCAACCCCTATCTGGCGGCTGAGCATTTTCTGCGCAAACAAGGCCTCACCGTCAATCACGCCAACACCCTCGACATCTTGCCGACTCTCGAGCCCTATCAGCGCAGTTTGTTGTTGCTCGGCGATCGGACGAATATGTCGCCGCGACAGGTGAATCAGGTGTTGAACTGGACCCGGGCCGGTGGACGTCTTTTATTCGTCGCCGAAGCCCTGTGGGATGAGAAGGCCGGTCAGAGCAATGACCTGCTGCTCGACCGGGTGCAGCTGCACCAGTCCCTGAGCAAAGACCTCAAGGAACCGCCGCCCGATCCTGTTGACGATCCCTACCCCAAACTGACCAAGCTTTATTTGGAAAACGAAGAGGCCCCGGCCTACTTCAGCTTCGATACCGCGTTCCACCTCGACGACCCGAAAAACCTCGCCCAGGCCTGGGCCAACAGCGGCAAGGCCACGCACATGATGCAACTGATTCACGGGCACGGTTCGATCACCGTGGTCACCGACGCCGACCTCTGGAAAACCCCGGCCATCGACCAGTACGACAATGCCTGGCTGCTGTGGTACCTGACGGCCGACACCGACGTGACCCTGCTGTTCAATACCGATCACGACAGCTTGCTGACCTTGCTATGGCGCTACTTCCCACAAGCCTTGGTGGCCCTGATCGCCTTGATCGGTTTCGGGTTCTGGCATGTCGGCGTGCGTAACGGTCCGTTGCTGGAGCCGGCGCCAAGAGCGCGCCGTCAGCTTCAGGAACACCTGCGTGCCAGCGCCGATTTCATGCTCCGTCACAATGGTCAGCACAGCCTGTTGCAAGCCTTGCAACAAGACATCCTGCGTCGTGTCCGTCACCGTCATCCCGGTTTTGAACAACTTGTCGTTGCCGAACAATGGCTGGTGCTCGCACGCCTGACTGGCCAACCCACACGCGCCATCAGCCAGGCCATGAGCCCGCGACCGAAGCAGCGGCTGTCCAGTGCTGAATTCAGCCGTCAGGTCGCCCACCTGCAAACCTTGAGGAACGCCTTATGAGTGAACAGTTCGAGCCCGGCACACAGCCCCACGCCAACCAGCAGCGCCAGCGCGCCAGCCAGTTGGCCCAAGCGATACGGACGGAATTGCAGAAAGCCGTAATCGGCCAGGACAGCGTGATCGACGATGTGCTCACCGCCCTGATCGCTGGCGGCCATGTGCTGCTCGAAGGCGTGCCGGGGTTGGGCAAGACGTTGTTGGTGCGCGCCCTCGCTCGCTGCTTCGGCGGTGAATTCGCACGGATCCAGTTCACCCCGGACCTGATGCCCAGCGATGTCACCGGGCACGCGGTGTACGACTTGCAAACCGAGCAATTCAAACTGCGCAAAGGCCCATTGTTCACCAATCTGCTGCTCGCCGACGAGATCAACCGCGCCCCGGCGAAAACCCAGGCAGCGCTGCTCGAAGCCATGCAGGAACGCCAGGTCACCCTTGAAGGCCGTGCCCTGCCCATCGCGCAACCGTTCATGGTGCTCGCCACGCAAAACCCCATCGAACAGGAAGGCACTTATCCTTTGCCGGAAGCTGAACTCGACCGTTTCATGCTCAAGGTGCGGATGGACTATCCCGATGCCGATCAGGAATTGAACATGGTGCGCCAGGTCAGCCGCTCGACCCGGGCCGACATGCTTGATGTGCAACCGTTGCGCACCGTGTTGCAAGCCAAGGACGTGCTGGCCTTGCAGCGCATTGCCAGTGATCTGCCGCTGGACGATCAGGTGCTTGATTATGCCGTGCGCCTGGCCCGCACCACCCGGACCTGGCCAGGGTTGACCCTCGGTGCCGGGCCACGCGCCTCCATTGCATTGGTACGTTGCGCCCGCGCCCGGGCCTTGTTGCGCGGGGGTGAGTTTGTGATTCCCGATGACATCAAAGGCTGCGCGCCGGCCGTTCTGCGTCATCGTGTGCGAATTGCCCCGGAGCTTGACATCGAAGGGCTGGAAGTCGATCAGGTGCTCAAGCAATTGCTCGATCAAGTCCCGGCGCCGCGCCTGTGAACACGGTCATGCAGACCAACCCTGTGGCGAGGGAGCTTGCTTTCGCTGGGGTGCGAAGCAGCCTCAAAACCAGGCGATGCGCGATGTCAGGCAAACCGCACCTACCTGTTTTACGACGGCTGCGCAGTCGAGCGGGAGCAAGCTCTCTCGCCACAAAAAGCTCTTTTGCCACAAAAGGTATGCGCCGATGAAACCTTCGCGCCTGCTGCTGATCTGGCTCGCAATGCTGTTGGCCATCGGCATCGTGCTGGGCGCATTGCGGGCACTGGACATCGAGGTTCCAACGAGCCTTTTGTCAATCAACTGGGGATTGCTGTTAGCGCTGCTGGCTTTGGCGATACTCGACGCCATCCGCCTCAAACGCCTGCCCTCGCCCCGCGTACAACGGCAAATGCCTGGCAGCCTGGCGCTCGGTCGATGGAGTGAAGTGCGACTGGAGGTCGAGCACGATTGTGCTCAACCACTGAACGTACACATCTTCGACCATGTGCCGCACGGCCTGGACTTCGAACACCTTCCATTGTCCGTCGAACTGCAACCCGGCCAGCAAAGCCTGATCGGCTATCGATTGCGCCCGCTAAAGCGCGGGCACTTCACCTTCGAACACTGCGAATTCCACCTGCCAAGCCCCATGGGCCTGTGGTCCGACAAACGCCTGCTGCACAGGGTTGATCACACCCGCGTCTACCCCGACTTCGCCCGTCTCCACAGCGGACAACTGCTGGCGGTGGACAACTGGCTGAGCCAGCTCGGCGTACGCCAGCGTCAACGTCGCGGCCAGGGGCAGGAATTCCATCAATTGCGCGAATTTCGCGAAGGCGACAGCCTGCGCCAGATCGACTGGAAAGCCACCGCCCGCCATCGCACTCCCATCGCCCGGGAGTACGGAGACGAGCGCGACCAGCAGATCATTTTCCTGCTCGACTGCGGCCGACGCATGCGCAGCCAGGACGGCGAACTGTCCCACTTCGATCATGCATTGAACGCCTGTCTGCTGCTCGCCTACACCGCGTTACGTCAAGGCGATGCCGTCGGCCTGAGCACCTTTGCCAGCGATCAGCCCCGCTACCTCGCCCCGGCCAAAGGCAGCGGCCAGCTCAATGTACTGCTCAACACCGTCTACGACCTGGACAGCAGCCAACGCCCCGCCGACTACCAGACCGTTGCCAACCAATTGCTCGCCCGGCAAAAGCGCCGGGCGCTGCTGGTGCTGGTGACCAACCTGCGGGATGAGGACGATGAAGAGCTGCTTACCGCCGTCAAGCGTTTAGGCCAACAGCACCGCGTGTTACTGGCGAGCCTGTGCGAAGAGAGGCTCGACAGCCTGCGGCATGGGCAGGTGCAGACCTTGACGGATGCACTGGCCTATTGTGGGACGGTGGAATATTTGAATGCACGGGACGAACTCCATGAGCGATTGTGCGCCCATGGAATACTTGTGCTGAATGTCCGGCCTCAACAGTTGGGTGCACAGCTACTGACACAATATCTGCATTGGAAAAAAGCAGGCGCAATGTGACAGCACGCAGGATTGCGAGCGGGTGATTAAGCCGAAATAACGGAAGCCTGGCTCCTACAAAAAAATCGGTGTGTTCAGGCAGAGGTCGGCAACGGCTGAAAGCTGAAGTACTGCTGTAACGCCATCACCAATTGCCCATACTCCGGCGGTGCCCGTTGCAGGCTGAAGCCGGCGTCATAGTGGTGGGGGGTTGCGTCCTCGTGACACCACAGACAAGAGGCGTTGAGGTCGATCACCTGCTGACAATTGCCGTCCATGGGGATTTTCAGGCGCAGATCAAAAACGGCGCCCACCATCATCGGCAACTGGCTGATCAGCATCAACCCGTCCTCGGACAGATTGCCCAGAAAGCCAATGGGCTTGTCGGTGACGCTGTTGAACACTTTGAGAAAATACGGCAGTTGATGCCGCTCGATCCGGCGGTCAGTGAACATGCTGATTTCGCTACGCAAGGCCCTTAAGCAGGGCCGCACTAATGCTTCGGAACGGGCCTGATCTATTGCTTTATTAGCATAAGCCGCGCTCTCCCCGATCCCGGTGCGACAGTCCATCCAGCCGCTGTCACTTACTGCTGCCGATCACAGGTGTTACCTCGAATTAGAAACAAGGCTCTAAACCGATTTATTCGACTATAGCTCACCGCCGCCGGTCAGCCAGACATTCAGTGACAACGGCTATCAGAACGGCGTCGGGCGTACCATCGCCGCCGCGCTGCGGGTCGGGTAATGCCCCAGACTCTGCAAGGTTTCCAGGCGGGCACGGGCGCGGTAGGCGTATTCGCTCTGCGGGTACGAGGCGATGATGAACTGGTAAGTCTGGACCGCGTCGATGAACATTTTCTGCCGTTCCAGGCACTGGCCGCGCATCATCGAGACTTCCGGCCACACATAAGGCCGCGCGCGGCTGGCGCGCTCGACCTTGGACAGTTCGAGCATCACCTGCTCGCAGTTGCCGCGCTCATAGGCGCTGTAGGCGTTATTCAAATGGTGGTCCATCGACCAACGGGTGCAGCCCACAACACTGAGGGCAAGGATGGCAATGAGCACGAATCGCATGGGGGATCTCCTGTCTTGCGCTCTGTATCGACTCGTGGCCAGAAATCTTCAGGAGCATTTGCACCAGGCTGTACCGTTCAATAAAGAAAGCAATAAGTAGTGCAAACGAACAATGACTACACCCACGGACCATAGTAGCCTCTGCTTGCGCTTGAACTCAGGAGTCTTTGCATGTCCGTCCGTCGTACCAAAATCGTCGCTACCCTTGGCCCGGCCAGTAACTCGCCGGAAGTTCTCGAACAGTTGATTCTGGCTGGCCTGGACGTCGCCCGTCTGAACTTCTCCCACGGCACCCCCGACGAGCACAAGGCTCGCGCGAAGCTGGTGCGTGACCTCGCCGCCAAGCACGGCCGCTTCGTCGCCCTGCTGGGTGACCTGCAAGGCCCGAAAATTCGTATCGCCAAATTCGCCAACAAGAAGATCGAGCTGAAGATCGGTGATCAGTTCACCTTCTCTACCAGCCATCCGCTGACCGAAGGCAACCAGCAAGTGGTCGGCATCGACTACCCGGACCTGGTGAAAGACTGCGGCGTGGGCGACGAGCTGTTGCTCGACGACGGCCGCGTGGTCATGCGCGTCGATACCGCCACCGCCACCGAGTTGCACTGCACCGTGACCATCGGCGGCCCGCTGTCGGACCACAAAGGCATCAACCGTCGCGGTGGCGGCCTGACCGCACCGGCCCTGACCGAGAAAGACAAGGCCGATATCAAGCTCGCCGCCGAAATGGAAGTCGACTACCTCGCGGTGTCCTTCCCGCGTGACGCCGCCGACATGGAATACGCCCGTCAACTGCGCGACGAAGCCGGCGGTACTGCCTGGCTGGTGGCGAAGATCGAACGCGCCGAAGCCGTGGCCGACGACGAAACCCTCGACGGCCTGATCAAAGCCTCCGACGCGGTGATGGTGGCCCGTGGTGACCTGGGTGTGGAAATCGGCGACGCCGAGCTGGTGGGCATTCAGAAGAAAATCATTCTGCACGCACGCCGCCACAACAAGGCTGTGATCGTCGCGACCCAGATGATGGAGTCGATGATCCAGAACCCGATGCCAACCCGCGCCGAAGTGTCCGACGTAGCCAACGCCGTGCTCGACTACACCGACGCCGTGATGCTCTCGGCCGAAAGTGCTGCCGGTTTGTACCCGCTGGAAGCCGTACAGGCCATGGCGCGCATCTGCATCGGCGCTGAAAAGCACCCGACCAGCAAGACCTCCAGTCACCGCATCGGCAAGGTCTTCGAAAGCTGCGACCAGAGCATCGCACTGGCAGCCATGTACACCGCTAACCACTTCCCGGGCGTGAAGGCGATCATCGCGTTGACCGAAAGTGGCTACACGCCGTTGATCATGTCGCGCATCCGTTCCTCGGTGCCGATCTACGCGTTCTCCCCGCACCGCGAAACCCAGGCCCGGGCGTCCATGTTCCGTGGCGTCTACACCGTTCCGTTCGACCCGGCATCCTTGCCGCCTGAGCAAGTCAGCCAGGCCGCGATCGACGAGTTGCTCAAATTGGGTGTGGTCGAGAAAGGCGATTGGGTCATCCTGACCAAGGGCGACAGTTACCACACCATCGGTGGCACCAACGGGATGAAAATCCTGCACGTTGGCGACAAGATGGTCTGAGTACCGGACCGCTGAAAAACAAAAGCCCCGCCATGTGAATGGCGGGGCTTTTTGGTGATCGTTCCCACGCGCAGCAAAGGAATGCCTCAACGGACGCTCCGCGTTCGGCTTTTGGGACGCAGAGCGTCCCGGGCTGCATTCCCACGCAGAGCGTGGGAACGATCGGCTAGTGTTTGCTGATAAACGCCGACAACGCCGCCATCGCTTCCGGCGAACGCAGCCGCTGGGTGAACAGCGCACCCTCTTCTTCTATCACCTTGTGCAACTGCTCCCGATCCGGCGCTTTCATCAATTGCTTGGTGATGCGCACCGCCTCGGTCGGCAACGCATCGAACCGCAACGCCATCTCCCGAGCCTTGGCCAACACCGCTTCACCACTGTCCAACGCTTCAGTCGCTATCCCCCACGCTGCCGCCTGTTCACCACTGAACGCTTCGCCGAGCAACAACAACTGCGCCGCTTTGGCATGCCCCAGCAAGCGCGGCAGGATCAGGCTGGAACCGAACTCCGGGCATAACCCCAGATTGACGAACGGCATGCGCAACCGCGCATCCGTGCTGACATACACCAGATCGCAATGCAGCAGCATCGTCGTACCAATCCCTACCGCCGCACCGGCCACGGCGGCGATCACCGGTTTACGGCACTCCAGCAAATTGAGCATGAAGTGGAATACCGGGCTGTCGAGGTTGCTCGGGGGTTGCTGAAGAAAATCAAAAATATCGTTGCCGGCAGTGAAACACTCAGCGCCACCGGTGATCAGCACCGCATTGATTTCGGGGTCGGTGTCGGCTTGCTTCAAAGCCTCGGCCAGGTGGCTGTACATGGCGCGAGTCAGGGCGTTTTTCTTCTCGGGGCGATTGATGCGCAGGGTCAGCAGGCCGCGCTCGCGTTCAAATCGGATGGTATCGGGCATGGTGAGTCTCGCGTCGTTAAACGATCAGCACTCAACCACGGGGTAGAAAGACATCCGCCAGCAGTTGATTGCGCGGCAAACCGGCCAGGTACAGGCGCCGGGCAAAGGCGTCGACGCTGTCGGGGGCTCCGCAGACTAAGGCCAGGGTTTGCCGCGAAACAAGGCGCAGTTGCGCCAAAGCCGCGGGCAACTCGGCCGCGGTCCAGAGCTCGACGGTAAGGTTTTCACGGCCCTCGGCCATGGCTTGCAGGGGTTTGGCCAGATAATGCTCACTCGCATCATGGGCCAGATGAATGACACGGATAGCGCCCTGGTGATCCTGACGCAATGCTTCGCGCAAAATACCGAACAACGGCCCCAGACCGGTGCCGGCCGCCAATAACCACAGCGGTCGGGTATGCCAGTCCGGATCGTAATGCAGTGCCCCGCCGCGCAACTCGCCGAGGCGGATCGGATCGCCGATTTTCAAGCGGCGTGCCGCATCACTGAATTCCCCCGGTTGCCGGCAATCGAGGTGAAACTCCAGAAAGCGGTCTTCTTGCGGGAGGCTGGCCAGGGAATACGGCCGTGCCACCTGACCCGCCCACAGCACCAGATGCTGCCCCGCCTGATAGCGCAATGCTCGTTCGCTGGTCAGGCGCAAACGCAAGACGCTGGGGCTCAGCCAATCGCTGGCGACCACCTGAGCAGCAAGGCCATCACGCAGCGGATCAAAGGTTTCGACGTACAGATCGTCGACCACCTGGCATTGGCAGGCCAACCGCCAACCCTGTTGGCGCTGCTCATGGCTCAAGGCATCGGGACGGCTGTCGCTGGGCAAACCCTCGACACACTTGACCAGGCACGCGTGGCAACTGCCGGCGCGGCAGCTATAGGGCACCGACACGCCGTTCTGATTCAAGGCATCGAGCAGATTGCTGCCCGCCGCCACTGTCCATTGGCGTTCGCCGACCCGTAACTCAGGCATCGACATTCTCCCAGGCTGCCGCGCAACGGTTACGGCCATCACGCTTGGCGCGATACAGCGCCTGATCGGCGCGGTGCAAGGCGTCATCCAGATCGTCGCCCGGTTCCAGCAAGGTCATGCCCGCCGACAGGCTGAGGTTGCTCACATCCAGACCGATTAATTCGACATCCATGAAGGCCATGCGCAATCGCTCGCAACACGCCGTCAGGCGCTCGGCGTCGCAATCGGGCAACAGCACCACGAACTCTTCACCGCCATAGCGGGCCAGAATATCGCCATCGCGCAGGCACGCGGTGGCCACCCCGGCAAACGCTTGCAGCACCTGATCGCCAGCCGCGTGGCCATGAACATCATTGATGCGTTTGAAATGATCGAGGTCGATCAGCGCCAGACCATGTACCACACCGACTTCCATGGCGTGCAACTCGCGGGAGGCCAGGCGCAGGAAATGTCGGCGGTTGAACAGCCCGGTGAGTTCGTCGGTCGCCACCAGGCCTTCGAGCTGGCGCATCATGCCGCGCAGGGTGTCTTGATGCGCCTGCAAGGCGAACCGCCGCTGACGCATACGCTGGCGCAACATCTGTACGTAACGGGCGTAAAACACCAGCCACCCTAGCACCACAAACAGCACGCACACCTGCAGCAGCGCCAGCGTCGGGTTGGGCAGTTGAAAGTGATAACTCTCCCACAAGGTGATGGCGCTGAAACTGAAAAACACCAGCGACGCGCACCGCACGAATGCAATGCGCGAAAGATGAAACAACCCGAACAACAGAATCAGCAGATAAAACACCAGAAACGCGCCGCGCGCCTCGTCCAGATGGGCGATCAGCCAAGTCTGCCAACCCAGCCCCAGCAGTATTTGTACTTCGGTCAGGCTGGGGTCGGAAAAACGCAGGTTGCAGCCGCTGGAGAACACCGCGAACAGCACCGCTTGGCTGAGCACCACCAACGCGCTGCCCATTGCCATGCCGGTGAGGGATTCTTGGTAATGACCGGTAAAAAACGCCATCCACAGCAGCAGCAAAGCCAGGGCGTAGGTGCCAGCTGCGAGGGCGAAGCGTTTGAGCAAAAGCCGCTGAATGGCGTTATGGGTCAATCGTTGATTCACCGTGGGAAAGGAGGCTATCGGAGTGTCCTACTCTACAGGCCGGATGCCACTTTAGTGGCGACTCCGATAAATGACCATTCAATTTTTGGGGGCAGAAAACTGGCGTCAGAACGATGACCATTTCCCCCTGTAGGAGCTGGCTTGCCAGCGAAGGCGGCCTTGAGCCCTGCAGTGCCTTTGAAAATGCCTTCGCGGGCAAGCCCGCTTCTACAGGTATATGAGCCACCGGCGCGCCAACCAACACTGACGTATGCGACCAACGTTTGACTGTCAACGGATGTGTCCGCCATCGAGGCGCGGTATACTGCCGCGCCTTTTTAGCGTCGCGCCAGCATGCCCGGCGTGCCTTTGACCCTGCGGGTCAGCTTCAAGCCTCAAGCTTCAAGCCACAAGTTCAAAGCAGTTCGCGTACTGCTTCAGCTTGCCGCTTGAAGCTTAAGGCTTGAAGCTGCCCCTACAGAATGTTCCCGTCTTTTAGAGGAGCGCGACTCATGACCGTGATCAAGCAAGACGACCTGATTCAGAGCGTTGCCGACGCCCTGCAGTTCATTTCCTATTACCACCCCGTGGATTTCATCCAGGCGATGCACGAGGCCTACCTGCGCGAAGAATCGCCGGCAGCCCGCGATTCCATGGCGCAAATCCTGATCAACTCGCGCATGTGCGCCACCGGCCACCGCCCGATCTGCCAGGACACCGGTATCGTCACCGTGTTCGTGCGCGTGGGCATGGACGTTCGTTGGGATGGCGCCACCATGGGCCTGGACGACATGATCAACGAAGGCGTGCGCCGGGCTTACAACCTGCCGGAAAACGTCCTGCGTGCCTCGATCCTCGCCGACCCGGCGGGTGCTCGCAAAAACACCAAGGACAACACCCCGGCGGTTATCCACTACTCCATCGTTCCGGGTAACACCGTGGAAGTGGACGTGGCAGCCAAGGGCGGCGGTTCCGAGAACAAGTCGAAAATGGCCATGCTCAACCCGTCCGACTCGATCGTCGACTGGGTACTGAAGACCGTTCCGGAAATGGGCGCCGGCTGGTGCCCACCGGGCATGCTCGGCATCGGCATCGGCGGTACCGCCGAGAAAGCCGCTGTCATGGCCAAGGAAGTGTTGATGGAATCCATCGACATCCATGAGCTGAAGAAGCGCGGCCCGTCCAACCGTATCGAAGAGATGCGTCTGGAGTTGTTCGAGAAGGTCAACCAACTGGGCATCGGTGCCCAGGGCCTGGGTGGCCTGACCACCGTGCTCGACGTGAAGATCATGGATTATCCGACCCACGCGGCTTCGTTGCCGGTGTGCATGATCCCGAACTGCGCTGCCACCCGTCACGCGCACTTCGTGCTCGACGGTTCCGGCCCGGCCTCGCTGGAAGCGCCACCGCTGGACGCCTACCCGGAAATCGTCTGGGAAGCCGGTCCGTCGGCCCGTCGCGTCAACCTCGACACCCTGACCCCGGAAGACGTGCAGAGCTGGAAGCCGGGTGAAACCGTCCTGCTCAACGGCAAAATGCTCACCGGTCGCGACGCCGCGCATAAGCGCATGGTCGAGATGTTGAACAAGGGCGAAACTTTGCCAGTGGACCTCAAGGGTCGCTTCATCTACTACGTTGGGCCGGTCGATCCGGTGCGCGAAGAAGTGGTTGGCCCGGCGGGCCCTACCACCGCTACGCGGATGGACAAGTTCACCCGTCAGATCCTCGAGCAAACCGGCCTGTTGGGCATGATCGGCAAATCCGAGCGCGGCCCGACCGCCATCGAAGCGATCAAGGACCACAAAGCCGTTTACCTGATGGCTGTCGGCGGCGCGGCTTACCTGGTGGCGCAAGCCATCAAGAAATCCCGCGTCGTGGCTTTCGCCGAACTGGGCATGGAAGCGATCTACGAGTTCGACGTCAAAGACATGCCTGTGACCGTTGCGGTCGATAGTAAGGGCGAGTCGGTACACATCACCGGTCCCGCGATCTGGCAGAAAAAGATCAGTGAAAGCCTGGCGGTGGAAGTGCAGTAAGCGCCTCCCCCGCTACCGAAAAAGGCCGGGCCGTCTTCCCAGACGATCCGGCCTTTTTTTGGATAACGATTTAGTCCTTCGATCCAGGCAGTCACTTCGACTTTTTGGAGAAAGCGCTGGCGTCTGAACACGTCATGCCGGGACGAAGAATGCGCGGCCTCATGGTATGGTGCCAGCCCATCCTTCAACCTGTTTCCTACAGCATGCTGCCGACTTCCCGTACCCTGCGCCTGTCGTTGTACTCCTTGTTGATCATTGCCGGTGCGGTGCTCGCCGCTACGCTGGCTATCCGTCACACCGAACGCCAAGCGTTGGTGGAAGATGCCGCGCGGGCCAATCAGCAACTGGCGCTGTATGCCAATTCACTGCACACCTTGATCGAGCGCTACCGAGCCCTGCCCGCCGTATTGGCGCTGGACCCGGAACTGCGCGCCGCACTGAACGGTGAAGTGAGCCCCGAAGAGCAGCTTGCGTTGAATCGCAAACTGGAAAAAATCAACGGCGCCGCGCAGTCATCGACCCTCGAATTACTGGATCGCACCGGCCTGGCCGTGGCCGCCAGCAACTGGCGTTTGCCCAGCAGTTACGTCGGCCACAACTACGGTTTTCGCCCTTACTTCCGCCAGACCCGAACCCAAGGCACCGGGCGTTTTTACGCAGTGGGCGTGACCAGCGGCATTCCCGGTTACTTCCTGTCCAGCGCGGTGACCAGCGACAGTGGCGAGTTCCTGGGTGCCATGGTGGTGAAACTCGAGTTCCCGGAACTGGAGCGCGAATGGCGTCAGGGCAGTGACACATTGCTGGTCAGCGACGCGCGCGGGATTATCTTCATCGCCAACCAGCCAGGCTGGCGTTACCGCCAATTGAAGCCCCTGAGTGACAGCGACCGCGCCGAGCTCAAAACCACCCGCCAATACGACAAACAGCCGCTGACCCTTCTTGACTATCAATCGGTGCAGCGCTTCGATGACTACAGTGATCTGAAGCGGGTCAATGGCCCGGACGGGCCGGCGGATTACCTCTGGGAATCGCTGCCACTGGCCGCTGAAGACTGGACCTTGCACTTGCTGCGTCGCCCGCAGGTCACATTCGAAGACCGCCGCAACGCCGGGCTCGCCGCCGCCGGGGCGTGGCTGGCAGTGGTGTTTTTGCTGCTGTTCCTCAACCAGCGTTGGCGTCTGGCCAGGTTGCGCCAGCGCAGTCGCGAAGAACTCGAGCGACTGGTGGAAGAACGCACCCGGGATTTGCGCACCGCTCAGGACGGGCTGGTGCAATCAGCCAAGCTCGCGGCCCTCGGCCAGATGTCGGCCGCGCTGGCCCATGAAATCAATCAGCCGCTGACCGCCCAGCGCATGCAGCTTGCTACTCTGAGGCTGCTGCTCGATCACGGCCGTGTCGAGGATGCCTACAAGGCACTGAAGCCGGTGGACGACATGCTCACGCGCATGGCCGCCCTCACCGGCCACCTGAAAACCTTCGCGCGCAAAAGCCCCAGCGGTTTGCGCGAACGGCTGGACCTGGCGGCAGTGGTCGATCAATCCTTGCAGTTGCTGGATGCGCGCCTGCGTGACGAGCACATCAGCACCGTGCTCCATCTGACCCGCCCGGCCTGGGTGCGTGGCGATGCGATTCGTCTGGAACAGGTGCTGATCAACTTGCTGCGCAATGCCCTGGATGCAATGCACGACAAACCCTGCAAGCGTCTGGAAATCCGCCTCGAAGCCGATGAACAATTGTGGCGCCTGACCGTCGCCGATAACGGTGGCGGCATTGCCGACGAGAACCTGGGGAAGGTGTTCGATCCATTCTTCACCACCAAACCGGTGGGTGATGGCCTGGGCCTCGGACTGGCGGTCTCCTTCGCTATCGCTCACGAAGCGGGCGGACGCCTGAGTGCCGACAATGGCGAAAACGGCGCGGTGTTCACCCTGACGTTGCCCATTGATCTGGAGGTGCCTGCTTGATGCTCAATTCGGTAATGGTGGTCGATGACGAAAGCAGCATCCGTAGCGCCGTCGAACAGTGGCTGAGCCTCTCAGGTTTCGAAGTGCAGCTGTTCAGTCGCGCCGATGCGTGCCTGGCGCAACTGCCGAAACATTTCCCCGGGGTGATCCTCAGCGATGTGCGCATGCCTGGCATGACGGGGCTGGAGCTACTGGCCGAAGTCCAGCGCCGCGATGCCGACTTGCCGGTGATCCTGCTGACCGGTCACGGTGATGTGCCGATGGCCGTCGAAGCGATGCGCGACGGCGCCTACGATTTCCTTGAGAAACCCTTCAGCCCGGAAACCCTGCTGAGCAGCCTGCGCCGCGCCTTGGACAAGCGTCGGCTGGTGCTGGAAAACCGCGCTCTGCATGAACAGGCGGACAATCGCGCCAAACTCGATGCGACGCTGCTGGGAGTGTCCCGTGGCTTGCAAACACTGCGCCGGCAGGTGCTGGATCTGGCGACGCTGCCGGTCAACGTGTTGATCCGTGGCGAAACCGGCAGCGGCAAGGAATTGGTTGCCCGTTGTTTGCACGACTTCGGTCCCCGCGCAGATAAACCCTTCGTGGCGCTGAACTGCGCGGCGATTCCCGAGCAGTTGTTCGAGGCCGAATTGTTCGGCCATGAGAGCGGCGCGTTCACGGGCGCCCAGGGTAAACGTATCGGCAAGCTCGAATACGCCGACGGCGGCACGCTGTTTCTCGATGAAATCGAAAGCATGCCGTTGGCCCAGCAGGTGAAACTGCTGCGGGTGTTGCAGGAGCAGAAGCTTGAACGATTGGGTTCCAACCAAAGCATCCACGTGGACTTGCGGATCATCGCCGCGACCAAACCCGACTTGCTGGATGAAGCGCGGGCCGGACGTTTTCGCGAGGACTTGGCCTATCGATTGAACGTCGCCGAGTTGCGTCTGCCGCCGTTGCGCGATCGGCGTGAAGACATTCCACTGCTGTTCGAGTTCTTCGCGCAGAGTGCCGCCGAGCGTTTGGGGCGCACCTTTGCGCCCTTGAGCGGACCGCAACTGAGCCATCTGTTGAGCCACGACTGGCCGGGCAATGTGCGCGAACTGGCGAACGTCGCGGAGCGGCAAGTGCTGGGCTTGGGCGAACCGGAACCGGTGGGGATCGATCCCGGCCAGTCACTGGCGGCGCAGCAGGAAGCTTTCGAAGCGCATTGCTTGCGCGCGGCATTGACCCGGCACAAGGGCGATGTGAAAGCGGTGCTTGAAGAACTGCAACTGCCGCGCCGTACTTTTAACGAAAAGATGCAGCGGCATGGGTTGACGCGCGAAATGTTTTTGCAGGACAGCTGATCTTTTGATCGTTCCCACGCTCCGCGTGGGAATGCAGCCCGGGACGCTCTGCGTCCCAAAAGCCGAACGCGGAGCGTCCGTTGATGCATTCCCACGCGGAGCGTGGGAACGATCAGCTCCGGCGGATTTCCGCTTGCCAACACCAATTCCATAAGCGGATTTCCGCTCAATAAATCCCGCTACCCCCTCTAAACCGGCCCTCTTCTTCTTGGCACAGCTCCTGCTATAGCTCCAGCAGGCTGCGTTTTAACGCGCTCCACAAAAACAATTAAACGAAGGATCCTTCAATGGATAACTCCAACGCCTTGCCTCTTGGGTCGGCTGCCGCATCGACCAAACCAAGAACCACCGCCAGTCGCATCAAATCGATCTTCAGCGGCTCTGTCGGCAACATGGTCGAGTGGTACGACTGGTATGTCTATGCCGCCTTCTCTTTGTATTTCGCCAAAACCTTTTTCCCCAAAGGCGACACCACCGCACAACTGCTGAACACCGCCGCGATCTTCGCCGTGGGCTTCCTGATGCGTCCGATCGGTGGCTGGCTGATGGGCCTGTATGCCGACAAAGTCGGGCGCAAAAAGGCCCTGATGGCCTCGGTCTACCTGATGTGCTTCGGCTCGCTGCTGATCGCCCTGAGCCCGAGCTACGAAACCATCGGTATCGGCGCGCCGATCCTGCTGGTGTTCGCCCGTTTGCTGCAAGGCCTGTCGGTCGGTGGCGAGTACGGCACTTCAGCCACTTACCTGAGCGAGATGGCCACCAAGGAACGCCGTGGCTTCTTCTCCAGCTTCCAGTACGTGACGCTGATCTCCGGTCAACTCATAGCGCTGGGCGTGCTGATCGTGCTGCAAAACTTTCTGACCACCGAGGAGCTGTACGCCTGGGGCTGGCGCATCCCGTTCGCCATCGGCGCGCTGTGTGCCGTGGTCGCGCTGTACCTGCGTCGTGGTATGGAAGAAACCGAGTCGTTCACCAAGAAAGAAAAGTCCAAGGAAAGCGCGATGCGCACCTTGATGCGTCATCCGAAGGAACTGATGACCGTCGTCGGCCTGACCATGGGCGGCACGCTGGCGTTCTACACCTACACCACGTACATGCAGAAATACCTGGTGAACACCGTTGGCATGAGCATTTCCGACTCCACCACCATTTCCGCGGCCACGCTGTTCCTGTTCATGTGTTTGCAACCCATCATCGGCGGGCTGTCGGATAAAATCGGGCGCCGACCGATCCTGATTGCCTTCGGCATTCTGGGAACGCTGTTCACCGTGCCGATCCTGACCACCTTGCACACCATCACTACCTGGTGGGGCGCGTTTTTCCTGATCATGGCGGCGCTGATCATCGTCAGCGGCTACACCTCGATCAACGCAGTGGTCAAAGCCGAACTGTTCCCGACCGAAATCCGCGCCCTGGGTGTTGGCCTGCCGTATGCGCTGACCGTGTCGATCTTCGGCGGCACCGCTGAATACATCGCGTTGTGGTTCAAGAGCATTGGCATGGAAACCGGTTACTACTGGTATGTCACCGCATGCATCGCCGTGTCGTTGCTGGTGTACGTGACCATGAAAGATACCCGCAAGCATTCGCGGATCGAGACGGATTAAACCCGTAAGCGAAAAAATGGGGCAGACCTTAACGGGCCTGCCCCTTTTTCGTTGAATAGATACGGTATCTGTAGGAGCGAGGCTTGCCCGCGAAGGCGATTTCATATTCAGCATTGATGCTGGCTGACACGACGCCTTCGCGGGCAAGCCTCGCTCCTACAAGGGATCGCATCGCTGGAAATAACGTGTTCGTCCTTGCACTATGGACGTCCCCCGAATAATGCCCGGAAATCCTTTCATGCCCGACGACATCCATTTCTACGAACCCGCCAACGGCCATGGCCTGCCGCATGATCCGTTCAACGCCATCGTCGGCCCGCGCCCTATCGGCTGGATTTCCTCCCAGGATGCCAACGGTCGCCTGAACCTGGCGCCCTACAGCTTTTTCAACGCCTTCAACTACATCCCGCCGATCATTGGTTTTTCCAGTGTCGGGCGCAAAGACAGCCTCAACAACATCGAGCAGACCGGCGAATTCGCCTGGAACCTGGCGACCCGGCCACTGGCCGAACAGATGAATCAGAGCTGTGCCATGGTCGGGCCTGAGGTCAATGAATTCGAGCTGTCCGGGCTGACCACCGCGGCGTCGAAAATCATTCAGGTGCCACGGGTCGCCGAAAGCCCGGTGTCCTTCGAGTGCAAGGTCACGCAGATCATTCAGTTGCAGCGCGCAAACAAGGAAATGGTGCCGAGCTGGCTGATTCTCGGCGAAGTGGTCGCCGTGCACATCGCCAAATGGCTGCTGAAGGATGGGGTGTACGACACCGCCGCGGCAGAACCGATTCTGCGCGGCGGCGGGCCGGCGGATTACTTTCAGCTGGGGCCAGAGGCATTGTTCAAGATGTTCCGCCCCGGGGCGGTCAAGTAATTACCAGAGCAGGTCGGTGTCTTCTTTGACGTCTTTGAGGCGGGTCAGCTCTTTGGCCGCAGCCTCGTCGGCTTCATGAGCGGTCTTGAAGGTCTGGCCTTCCAGCACTTTGTGAAAACGCGGGGCACCGGAACCACCCAGGGCTTTGACGGCAATCGCGGCGTGGTAACCGCCCTCGCCCGGTACTACGGCTGAAACGGCTTCGAAGTGTTCAAAGGCTTTGCGTGCCATGTCGCGGATCCTGGCTAATGGAGAATGGCGCCATTAAACCCTCAACCGGCGAGTTTGTGTACCGCTGCCTGGGACTGGCCAAGGGCCTGGGCCGCCGAGACATCCTTGAAGGTATGGAAATCCAGGCTGTTGACCACCAACTCCTGCACCAGCTCGGAAAAAATCTGCAAAGCCGGGCTGCCGAAGTAAGCGGTCATGGCCTGTTGGTTGTCCCAGAAACCGGACACCAGCCACAGCTCTGGATCGCATTGCGAGTGCTGCAGGGCAAAGCTCAGGCAACCCGGCGCGTTGCGCGATGGCTCGATCAGCGCGCTCAGGCGCGCACCGAGTTCTGCCGAACGCCCGGCGCGGGCACGGACAAAGGCCATATGACTGACGGGGATTTGCGTAGACATGTTCAACCCTCCCAGGTCATCCAGTGGCAGCCGGGGACGGGCTGCGACAGGATCCAAGATTAGGCGGCGCGCCCTGGTCGTCGTTAGTCGATTCCTGCCGGCTTGTTGCACAATCCTGCGCGGCTGCCAAAAACGTCTGTAACAGCATGTAAACCACTGTCACATCGCTGCAACACGGCTTTCAAGCAAGTTTTCCCGGCGCTGACCTGCCAGAGCAGCCCCGCGTATTTACCTTGTGCAGAATCAGGCAAGCTTTTGGCAGGATGTGTCTACCGCTGTCCCTTGCACAAATTTAAGCTCAGCTCATCACCAACGCGTCACCGAGGATGCCCAGCATGTCGTCGCTCGATCATTTTCAAGCCCCGCTGGATGCCGACATGGAAAAACAGCGCGCGGAACTGGCCGCCCTCATCCGTCGTAACACGATGGAGGATGGCACTTATGCCACCGCCGTCGGTTCGCTGTTCATGTCGCGCCACAGTCAAAATCACGACTTCGCCCCGGTGCTGGCGCAACCGGCCCTGTGCATCATGGCCCAGGGGCGCAAGGAAGTGCGGCTGGCGGATGAATACTTCAATTACGACCCGCTGAATTACCTGGTGGTGTCGGTCTCGATGCCGTTGAGCGGGCGGGTGGTGAATGTCTCGCCCGAGGAACCAATCCTCGCCGTACGACTGGATATCGATCCGGCAGAAATCAGCGCGCTGATTGCCGACGCCGGCCCCATTGGCGTACCCACACGGCCCACTGGCCGCGGCCTGTATGTCGAGCAGATCGACACGGCAATGCTCGATGCTGTGCTGCGTCTGGCACGTTTGCTCGACACACCGAAAGACATCGCCATGCTGGCGCCTCTGATTCGTCGAGAGATTCTGTATCGGCTGTTGCGCAGCCAGCAAGGTCATCGGCTGTATGAAATTGCCATTGCCAACAGCCAGAGCCATCGCATCAGCCAGGCGATCAAATGGCTTAACGGCAATTATGAGCAACCGCTGCGCATCGATGATCTGGCGCGGGAAGTGAACCTGAGCGTGTCGACATTGCATCACCGGTTCAAGGCGATGACGGCGATGAGTCCACTGCAGTATCAGAAGCAGTTGCGCCTGCAAGAGGCGCGGCGGTTGATGCTGGCTGAAGGACTGGAAGCTTCGGCGGCGGGTTATCGGGTGGGGTATGAAAGCCCTTCGCAATTCAGCCGGGAGTACAGCCGGTTGTTCGGGGCGCCGCCGCTCCGGGATTTGGCGCGGTTGCGGTTGTCGGTTTGATCTGACTTTTTCGGTGCGACGATTCGACTTGCTCGCGAAGGGGCCGGCAAAAGCGACCCACCTCTAAAGTCAGGCGCTTAGTACTCGGCAAGCCTCAGCCGGCAAGGTCACCGACACCGGATTGCCAATGCTCAACCCAACCCCCTGACACGGCGTACTCAACGCGGTGAACGACACCCCGGAACACTCGACAGTCGTTTCAATCGTCGCCCCGATATCCCGTACAAACGTCACCTTCCCGAGCAAGCGATTCCCTGCGGTGGCCTGGGGTGGCGACAGTTGCAGGTCTTCCGGGCGAATCAACATCTTGATCTTCTCCCCCACCACAATGCTGCTGCAGATCGGCACTTGCAGCGCATCGCCTCCGGGCAAGCTGACCTTGCCATTGCCCAGTGCCGTGGCCGGGAAAATATTCCCCGAACCGATAAAGTCCGCGACGAATTCATTCGCCGGATGCCGATAGATTTCAATCGGCGTACCTACCTGCTGCACCCGATGCTCACCCAACACCACCACGATGTCAGCCATGGTCATGGCTTCGCGCTGGTCGTGGGTGACCATGATGGTGGTGATGTTCAAACGTTGTTGCAGCTGACGGATTTCCACCTGCATCGACTCACGCAACTTGGCGTCCAGCGCCGACAGCGGTTCGTCGAGCAGGAGAATTTTCGGCCGCGAGGCAATCGCCCGGGCAATCGCCACGCGCTGACGCTGACCGCCGGAGAGTTTCGCCACCGGGCGATCGATCATTTCCTGCAACTGAATCAGCTCCAGCAACTCCACCACCCGTGCCTGTTGTTCAGCCTTGCTGACCCCGCGCAGTTTCAGCGGATAGGCGATGTTCTCCCCCACCGTCATGTGCGGAAACAGCGCCAGGGATTGAAACACCATGCCGAAATTACGCTGGTGCGCAGGTGTATGGCCGATGTCTTCACCGTCCAGGCGAATCTCGCCGCCCGTCAGGGTTTCAAGCCCGGCGATCATGCGCAGCAAGGTGGTTTTGCCGCAGCCCGAAGGGCCGAGAAAACACACCAGTTTGCCCTCGGGCAAATGCAGGTTCACATCCTTTACCGCGCAGGCCGAGCCATAATGTTTCTCGACGTTTTCCAGAATCAGACCAGTCATGTTGCACCTCAAATCAAAAGGAAACGCCACCTTCGCCAACCAGCTTCTCCAACGCCCAGATCAGGACGAAGTCGATCAGCACGATCAGCACGGCAAACGAGAAAACGGTAGGGTCGAGCGAAGACACGGTGCGGCTGTACATCCAGATCGGCACGGTCATGACGTCGATGGTGTAGAGGAAATAGGTCACGGTGAATTCGTTGAACGAGACGATGAACGCCAGCAGCATGCCCGCCAGAATCCCCGATTTCATCAGCGGCACCACCACATCGACAATCGCCCGCAACGGTGAAGCGCCGAGCATTTGCGCGGCCTCTTCGACTTCGCTGCCGATGGAGAGCATCGCCGCGGTGCAGTTTTTCACCACGAACGGCAGCGCCAGAATCACGTGGGCAATTACCAATCGCGAGGTGGTGATGTGGAACGGCAGGCTGTCGAACACCAGCAACAACGCCAGGCCCAACACCACCATCGGAAACACCAGCGGCAGCGACATCAATTGCAACGCCACGGCCTTGCCGCGGAATTCGCAACGGGTCAACGCGTAAGCTGCCGGCACCGCGATGATCGTGGCGAAAACCATGGTCAGGCAGGCCACCATCAGGCTGGTGCTCATGGCTTTGCCGAGGCTCAGCACGTCGCTGGAGTCCGGCGACACGAAGGTGTTCCAGGCGGCTTTGTACCATTGCAAGCTGTAGCTGCTGGGCGGGAAGTCGAGGTTCGACGCGCCGCTGAACGACATGACGATCATGGTCAGAATCGGCAGCACCGCCAGCAGCAAAATGAAGCCCGACAGGATGCCGGCGAACTTGCCGGTATCGCCCGGCAGCAGCGAGTGGCGCTTGTTGATCAGGGTGCTCATTGCGAAGCCTCCAGCATGCGACGACGACGGCCAGTGAGGTATTCGGACAAAGTCATGATCGCCAGGGTGGTAACGATCAGCACTACACCGGCAGCCGACGCGGCGGGCCAGTTCATCAGCGGGGCGATCTGGTCATGCACCATCACCGCCAGCATCGGCACGCGCCGACCGCCGAGCAGCAGCGGCACCACAAAACTGCTGGCGTTGTAGGCGAACACCAACGTCGCGCCGGTGATGATCCCCGGCAAACTCATCGGCAACACCACCTGGCGAAACACCTGCAAGCGACTGGCGCCGAGGGTGGCAGCGGCTTCTTCGTAAGTGCGAGCGACGCCGCGCATGGCGCTGGCAATCGGCAGCACGGCCAACGGGAACGCGGTTTGCACCAGGCCCATCAACACGCCGTTCTGGTTGTAGAGCAGCATGATCGGGCGCTTGATCAGGCCCAGGCCCATCAGCGCCTGATTGAGCATCCCGCCCGGCCCGAGGATCACCAGCCAGCCGTAGCTTTGCAGCAGCAGGTTGACCAGCAAGGGCAGCAGCACCGCCGCGAGGAAGATCCGCCGCACAAACGGCGAGGTCAGCCGTGACATGGTGTAGGCGACCGGGATCGCCAGCAGCACCGCAATCACCGCGCTGATCAGCGCCAGGCGCAACGTCAGCAGCAACGATTTGAGGTAATAGGGTTCCAGCAATTGGGCGTAACTGGCCAGGCTGAACCCGGTCCACTCCGCGCCTTTGGTGCCGACGCTCATGCGCAGCACCAGCAGGCTGGCGGCAATCAGCACGCCGAGAAACAGCATCGACGGCGAGAGGAAAAACCAGGCACGCGCCGTCGGTGAGACACCCCGATTGGCGCGCGTGGGTGCGGCGCTTAGCGGATGGGTCAGAGGTTGGTGTTCCATAGCAAGGGTCTCGTCAATGGAAAACAGCTGAGCGAGCACAGGCCTCGAAATCACGTTGAACCCTGTGGGAGCGGGCTTGCTCGCGAAGAGGCCGTGTCAGTCGACATCAATGTTGAATGTCACACCGCATTCGCGAGCAAGCCCGCTCCCACATTGGATTTGTGGTGTTTCAAAGAACCTGTGGTCGCCACTCGATCAGGAAGAAAAGATTTCCGTGTAACGACGAATCCATTGGTCATGCACGGTGGCCAGGAAGGCGTTGTCGTGCATGATCGCCTTCTCGGCAATCTGCTCCGGCGTGAGGATGTACGGGCTCTTGCGCGCTTCGGCGGAGATGATTGCCTTGGCGTTGACCGGGCCGTTGTAGATGTCTTCGGCCATCTTGCCCTGCACCAGCGGGTCCAGAGAGTGGTTGATGAAGGCGTAGGCCAGGTCGATATCGCCCGGACGATTCTTCGGCATCACCGACAACATCAAGTCGGTGTAGAAGCCTTCCTTCATGCCGAACGTGGCGCCCAGACCGTAGGCCGGATCGCGAATCTGTTTCGGGAAAAACGCCGGCGCGTACAAGCCACCCATGTCCAGCGAACCGGTGCGGAACAGCTCGGCGATCTGGTTCGGGTTTTCGCCCAGGGTCACGACGCGATCTTTCAGTTCGGCAAGTTTCTTGAAGCCTGGCTCGATGTTGTGTTCGTCACCACCGGCCAGTTTGGCGGCGATGATGATCAGGTCCATGGCCTCGGTCCAGTTCGGTGGCGGCAGGAAAATATTCGGCGACAGCTCCGCGTCCCACAGCGCGGCGTAGCTCTGCGGTGCCTCTTTGATGGTGCGGGTGCTGTAGACCAGGCTGTTGCACCACAACAGGTAACCGATGCCGTGCCCGTTGGCGCCAGTGCGGTATTGCTCCGGCACGTCGATCAGGTTGGGGATGCGGTTGAGATCGGGTTTTTCCAGCAGGTTGGCAGCGGCCAGACCTTCGGCGCCGACGCCGGCCAGCGTGATGATGTCGTACTGCGGACGATCACCGCCGGCCTTGAGTTTGGCGACCATTTCCGAGGTGCTACCGGTGCGGTCGGCGATGACTTTGCAGCCATACTTGGCTTCGAACGTCGCGGCGATATTGCGCAGTGCCGCAAGGCCAGTGTCATCGGACCAGGTCAGCAGGCGCAGGGTCTTGCCCTGGAAACGTGTGTCGCTGGCATTGGCTTTGATGAACGGCATGCTCATGGCCGCCGCAGCCACGGACGCCACGCCCACGGTTTTGATGAATTGACGTCTGTTCAGATCGTGCTCGCCCATGAAGGACTCCCTTTGTTTTTTTAAGTATGAGGTTGGTCGCAACCGTTGCATCCGCGCGGCCGGATCGGCTGAAAGCCCCCGGTTTCAATGGGCCTTGGCGATGCCGGCGGGTTCATCCTGAGGTCGTGCAAAACACCTGACTATCGATAAAAACTCATTGAAGCCATGATGCTGGCGCATGCCTCCTGTAGGAGCGAGCTCGCTCGCGATGGACGTCAACGATGACGTGGGTTGCCTGAATGAACGCGGCGCCCTTGCGTCCTTCGCGAGCAAGCTCGCTCCTACAGTGATGGAGCGTCAGACGGCCCGAATCACGTGTTTGATTTCCTGAAATGCTTGCAAACCCCATGGCCCTAATTCGCGACCAATGCTGCTCTGTTTGTAGCCACCCCAGGCGGTCTGCGGGAAGATCACTTGCGGCGCGTTGATCCATACAAGCCCCGCCTGTAAAGCGTTGGCGACCCGATCAGCAGCTTCGGCGTCACGCGTGACCACGCTGGCGACCAAGCCAAACTGGCTGTCGTTGGCCAAGGCAATCGCCTCGGCTTCAGAGCTGAAACTGCGCACGCAGATCACCGGGCCGAAAATCTCTTCGCACCACAGCGCACTGTCGAGGGGCACGTCGATGAAAATGGTCGGCTGCAAAAAATAGCCGCGGGGCAGGTCTGCCGGACGATTACCGCCGCAGATCAACTTCCCGCCCGCGCTCAAACCACGGTCGATGTGGCCCAGCACACGTTGGTATTGCGCCTGATTGACCAATGCGCCCATTTCCGCGTTCGGGTCGAACGGGTCAGCCACGCGAATGGCTTCGGCGCGGGCCTTCAAGCGCGCTACAAATTTATCCGCCAGTTCATCGGCGACCAGCACGCGGCTGGTGGCGGAACACATCTGCCCGGCGTTGAAGAAACCTCCGCCGCAGGCCACTTCCACGGCCAGCTCGATGTCGGCATCGGCCAACACCAGCAGCGAGGATTTACCACCCAGTTCGAGGCTCACGCCCTTCACGGTTTCGGCCGCCCGCTGCATCACTTGCACGCCCACTGCATTGCTACCGGTGAAGGAAATCTTGGCGATGCGCGGGTCAGCCGACAGTGGTGCACCGACGGCCAGGCCGGTGCCGCAGACCAGATTGAACACACCGTTTGGCAGACCGGATTCGGCGATGATCGTCGCCAGTTCCAGCTCCGGCAGCGGCGTCACTTCAGACGGTTTAAGCACCACGCAGCAACCGGCGGCCAGGGCCGGGGCGAGTTTCCAGGCGGTGGTGACCATCGGGAAATTCCACGGCACGATCAGCCCCACCACACCGCATGGCTCGCGGCGCAAACGGGCGCTGAAATCGTCGCTCGGCAGCTCCACTTTGCGGTCTTGCCTGGCATCGAGCCCTTCTGCCAGACCGGCGTAATACTCGAACGTGGCGATCACGTCGTCGACATCAATGGCCGCTTCGAACAGCGGTTTACCGTTGTTGCTCGACTGCAACTTCATCAACTGTTCGCGACCGGCCTGCACGCCCGCGGCGATTCTGCGCAAGATTGCACCGCGCTCGGCGCCGGTGGTTTTCGACCATTCTTTGAACGCGTGGGTCGCCGCCGTGACGGCCTGCTCGACAGCGTGTGCATCGCCACCGTTAACGGTGGTCAGCAGGGCTTCTGTAGCCGGGTTGATCACGCGCAGATGTTCGTTACCGGCGGACCATTGACCGTCGATGAACAGGCCGTCCAAGGTCGTTGGAAAACTCATTTCGACACCGCCTTCATCCATTGGGTCTGATCGATTTCAATCAGGGTCGGGCCCTGGCGATCGGTGGCGAGACGCAATGCACTGCGCAGCTCTTCGACATCGCTGACCGCCTCGGCCGCGCAGCCCAGCGCTTTCGCCACACCGATAAAGTCCGGGGTATAGATGTCCACGCCAACCGGCTCGATGTCGCGGTTGACCATGTATTTCTTGATCTCTTCGTAGCCCTGGTTATTCCACAGCAGGACGATCACCGGGGTGCGCGCTTCCACCGCACTGGCCAGTTCCGGCAGGGTGAATTGCAGACCACCGTCGCCGATCAGGCACACCACCGGCGGGCGTGCGCCGCCTTCGACGCTGCCACCGAGCCAGGCACCAATCGCCGCTGGCAAGGCGTAACCGAGGGTGCCGTAACCGGTGGACGAGTTGAACCAGCGGCGCGGTCGTTCCGGGTTGAAGGTGAGGTTGCCGGTGTACACCGGTTGGGTCGAATCGCCGACGAACACTGCGTTCGGCAATTCATACAAAACAGTTTCCAGAAAACGGGTCTGGGCCAGCGTCGGGGCGTCCCAGGTCACGGCCAGTTCCTCGCGCAAACGCGCGGCACGCACCTGGCCCCAATCGTTGCGGCGCTCGGCCAGCGACTGGTGGGACAGCGCACTCAGCAAGGCCTGAGCGGCGTTGCGCGAGTCGGCCACCAACGCGATTTTCGGCGGGTAATTACGCACGGTCTGGTCGGGATCAATGTCCACGCGCAGCAGCACGCCGGGAATGTCGAAGCCGCCGGCGAAGGTGACGTCGTAATCGGTTTCAGCCAGTTCGGTGCCGATGGCCAATACGACATCGGCCTCGGCGACCAGCGCACGGGTGGCGACCAGGCTCTGGGTCGAACCGATCAGCAGCGGGTGGCTGGACTCGAGCATGCCCTTGGCATTGATGGTCAACGCTACCGGCGCATCCAGCAGTTCCGCCAGTTCGGTCAATTCAGCCGCGGCATCGATGGCGCCGCCACCGGCGAGAATCAACGGGCGCCTGGCACCGGCCAGCCAGTCGGTCATGCGGCTGATCGCGCTTGGCGCAGCACCGGCGCGGTCGATGTTCACCGGCACGCTGGCGAGCAAGTCATCGGCCTCTTCGACCAGTACGTCCAACGGAATTTCGATGTGCACCGGACGCGGACGACCCGCCTGGAACAGTGCGAAGGCGCGGGCCAACACGCCCGGCAATTCAGCCGCCGACATCAAGGTGTGGGAGAACGCTGCCACGCCGCCGACCAGTGCGCTCTGGTTCGGCAGTTCATGCAGCTTGCCGCGACCGCCGCCCAATTGGCTGCGCGATTGCACGCTGGAAATCACCAGCATCGGGATCGAGTCGGCGTAAGCCTGGCCCATGGCGGTGGTGATGTTGGTCATGCCAGGGCCGGTGATGATGAAGCACACGCCCGGTTTGCCGCTGGTGCGAGCGTAACCGTCGGCCATGAAACCGGCGCCCTGTTCGTGACGCGGAGTGACGTGGTTGATGCTCGAACGGGCCAGCCCGCGGTACAGCTCCACGGTGTGCACCCCGGGAATGCCGAACACCTGCTCGACCCCGTAATCTTCGAGTAACTTGACCAATACTTCGCCGCACGTCGCCATGTCTTTGCCCTTTTTGTTCGTTTGAGACGCCGGGCCTGCGCAGTGTTTATGATGGCTTGGCAGGTCCAGGGATGGCCTCATTGGAACGGGCGACACATAGCCGCAACAATGGATAAAAAGTCATACTAGCCATGTCCTCACGTCATACCTTGGATCCCAATGAAACGATTGCCTCCTCTGCCGGCGCTGCACACTTTTCTGATCACCGCGCAGTGCTGCAACTTCACCCGGGCCGCCGAACAGCTGCACATCACCCAAGGCGCGGTGAGCCGGCAGATCGCCGGGCTGGAAGATCATCTGGGGTATGAGCTGTTCATTCGTCAGGCGCGAGGCTTGAGCCTGACCGCCGAAGGACGGGAATGGCTGCCACGGGTGCAGCAGATTTTCGGCCTGATCGACGAGGCGGTGGAGCAGATCGGCGAGAGGCGCGAAACCCTGCAACTGAAAGCACCGACCTGCGTGATGCGCTGGCTGTTGCCGCGCCTGTTGCAGTGGCAAAAGGAACGTCCGGATGTGCCAGTGCAATTGACCACCACGGTGAAGCACGGCGTGGATTTTCATCGCGAGCAGTTCGATGCGGCGGTGATGTATGGCGCGCCGCCGGACAGCTCACTGGCCTCCCGGCATCTGTTCGATGAGCAACTGACGCCGGTGTGTTCCCGACCGATGCTTGAAGGGCCGATGGCTTTGCAGACACCAGCCGATCTGCAACAGCACTTGTTGCTGCACCCCACCCGTGATGAACGGGACTGGAACGCCTGGCTGAAGGCTGCGGATATTCGGCTGAGCAATGTCGGCAAAGGTCAGCATTTCGAAACCCTGGACCTGGCGATGTCGATGGCGTCCCAAGGGACAGGCGTGGCGATTGGCGATTGGTCGTTGATCGGCGATGACCTGAGTGCCGGACGGTTGGTCATGCCCTTTGACTTGAAGGTGAAAACCGGGTTGGCGTATTACCTGGTGTTCCCCGAGAAACCTGCGCCTTCGCCGAAACTGCGCGAATTGATGGGGTGGTTGGTGGAGCAGGCGCAAAGCCGCTAAGAGATGCTCATAGATCGTTCCCACGCGCAGCAAAGGAATGCAGCCCGGGACGCTCCGCGTCCCTTCCAAAGCCGAACGCGGAGCGTCCGTTGAGGCATTCCCACGCAGAGCGTGGGAACGATCAAACGATCAAGCAGCTCCATCAATACCCGACAGTAAACCGCTGACATGAATGCTTCGGCGTTTCCACTTCATCGATCAGCGCAATCGCGAAGTCAGCAAAGGTAATCCAGCTGCGGCCCTCTGCACTCACCAGCAAGTCATCCTTGCCGACCCGAAACGTACCCGTGCGCTCACCTTCGACGAATTCCGCCGATGGCGACAGGAAGGTCCAGTCCAACTCCTTTTCCTGACGCAAGGTATTCAGGAACGCGGCTCCGGCGCTGGCCTCGGCCTTGTAGTCCTCCGGGAAGCCTTCGCTGTCGATTACACGAGAGCCATTCGGCAGCAACAGCGAACCGGCACCTCCCACTACCAGCAGACGTTTTACCCCGGCCTTTTTCACCGGCTCGATGACCGCGCTGGCGGGGATGGCGGAGAAATGCGCCGCGCTGATCACCGCATCATGCCCGGCCACGGCGGCTTGCAATGCAGCAGCGTCAAGCACGTCCACATTCTTGCTGACCACACCAGCACGCTGGACGATTTTCGAGGTGTCGCGGGCGATGGCGGTGACGCTGTGACCGCGACGCAGGGCTTCTTCCAACAGCTGGCTACCGGCACGACCGGTGGCACCGATGATTGCGATGTTGCTCATGACGTTTCTCCAGTTGGCATGGGTGAATCTGTTGATCGTTCCCACGCTCTGCGTGGGAACGATCAGCTCAGCGGATTACCACTTCATCTCGCCCTTGGCGACTTTGGCGCTCAGCTCGAGCGAGCTTTCTTCGCCCAGGGTCGGGTAGCGTTTTTTCATTGCGCCGATCAGTTCGGCAGCGTCTTTCGCCTTGACGGTTTCGTCGTCGAACGCCTTGATGTAATCAGCGGTGAATTGCACCGCCGCCAGAGAGCGAGCGCTGTCACCGAGGTAGTGACCCGGCACGATGGTTTTCGGCTTCAGCGCTTCGATCGCCTGCAACGTCGTCAGCCAATCGGCATGGGATTGCGGGGTCTGGGTGTCGGCCATCCACACGTGAATGTTTTCCGCGACCACCACGCCACCGACCACTGCCTTGATCGACGGGATCCACACAAAGCTGCGATCCGGCTGCTTGCCGTCCAGGCCGATCACCTGCAATTTCTGCCCTTCCAGCATCAGGCTGTCGCCCTTCAGCACCTGAGGCACGATGGTTTTGTTCGGCACGTCAGCACCCATTTTCGGGCCCCAGAACGCCAGTTTGCCGTCGACGGTTTTTTTGATGTGATCAACCGTCGGTTGCGAGGCCAGCACCTTGGCTTTCGGGAACGCTTGGGTGACGGTGTCGAGGCCGAAGTAGTAATCCGGATCACCATGGCTGATGTAAATGGTGGTCAGTTGCTTGCCGCTGGCGCGGATTTTTTCCACCACTTGTTCGGCCTGGGCTTTGCCGAATTGCGCGTCGACCAGAATCGCTTCTTTCTCGCCGCTGACCAGCACCGAGGTCACCGGGAAGATCGCATGGGTGCCTGGGTTGTAGACGTCCAGCGTCAGGGTGGACGCCGCAGCGGCATGGGCCGCGAAGCCGAGGATGGCGGTTGCCAGAAGAATGCGTTTGAGTGAAGTGAAGCCGATCATCTGTTGCTCCGTTATCCGAATGCCGTGCTTGGCGATGGGACAGAGCTTAGTTGCCTGGTTCGATACAAAAAATGCGATGCTTGAACATAGTTTGTTTCTGAAAGCGGGCAAATCATGGATCGTCTACAAGCAATGCGGGTGTTCGTCACGGTGGTCGACCTCGGTAGCCAATCGGCCGCTGCCGATCACCTGGACCTGTCGCGACCGGTGGTTTCACGCTATCTGGCGGAGCTGGAGGATTGGGTCGGCGCGCGCCTGATGCATCGCACCACGCGCAAATTGAGCCTGACCGCCGCCGGCAGTGAGATTCTGCCTCGCTGTCGGCAGATGCTCGATTTGTCCACCGACATGCAAGTCGCCGTCAGCGAGCCGGACGATGCGCCGCGAGGTCTGCTACGGATCAGCGTTAGCACCTCGTTCGGCCAGGCGCAACTGGCGGACGCCATGGCGACTTACGTCAAGCATTACCCCGGCGTCAGCATCGACATGCAAATGCTCGACCGCACGGTGAACCTGGTGGATGAACGCATCGATCTGGCCATCCGCACCAGCAACGACCTGGACCCGAACCTGATCGCCCGGCGGCTGACCGTCTGCCGTTCAGTGATCTGCGCTTCCCCCGCTTACCTGCGTGAGCACCCAACGCCGCAACGGGTCGAGGACCTCAGCCTGCACAATTGCCTGACCCACTCCTACTTCGGCAAAAGCCTCTGGCATTTCGAACAGGACGGCGAACCCGTCTCGGTGCCGGTGCAGGGCAACATCAGCGCCAACGAAGCCAGCACGCTGTTGCGCGCAGCAATGGCCGGGGCCGGCGTGGCGATGCTGCCGAGCTATCAGGCAGGTGTGCATATCCACAGCGGCGAATTGATTCGCCTGCTGCCCCAGGCCGAGCCCCGGCAGATGAACATCTATGCGGTGTATGCCTCACGCAAGCATATGCCGGCGGCATTGCGCAGCATGCTGGATTTTCTGGTACTCAGATTTCCTGAAGAACCGGAGTGGGATGCAGGCCTGTAAACACCCCCCTGTAGGAGCTGGCTTGCCAGCGAAGGCGGCGGGTCAGTCAGCACATATGCAGAATGTGACGGACGCCTTCGCTGGCAAGTCAGCTCCTACAGGGATATCAGTGTTCTGAATATCGCGTTAACCGCGAAACCGGACTTGCTGGCAACTCACCGGCGCTGACCTATGCTCAAAGCAGTACCGCAAGGTATTCGTTCAGAGGTCAACGCCATGAACATCAAAACAAGAAGATACCTCGCCATTTTCATCACTTGCGCGGCGACGCTGGCGCTGTATGGCACGGCCGCCTGGCGTGTCGAGCAGTTGCGACAAGTGCCCCGTGAATTCGCAAGCTGCAACTTCGAGCGCTGTATGCCCCACAACGCGACCCTCAACGCCCTCCGGTAATGAAGGGGTTCAGGTTTCACTGTCCTGATCGGCATGGTCCTGATCGGCTTTCAAGCGGTCGCGAAAGGCCTTGGGCGAAATTCCCACGCGACGCCTGAACAGGCGCGTGAAGTTGGTCGGATCGGAAAACCCCAACACGTCAGACATTTCATAAATGGTCATGCTGGTGTAGGTCAGCAAGCGCTTGGCCTCCAGCAATTGACGCTCATGCATGATCTGCAACGCCGGTTGCCCCGCCAGTTCACGGCACGTGCCGTTGAGGTGGGACACGGAAATTCCCAGCCGATGAGCCAGATCCTCGACCTTGACGTGCTGGCGATAGGTCTCTTCCACCAGCTGAATAAAACCGTTGAGGTATTCCCGGGCCCGCTGTGGGCGCTGACTGGCGGTTTGGCGCTGAATCACCTGACGGCTGACCCACACCATGATCACGCTGACCAGCGAATGCATGAGCATTTCCCGCGCCGGTTGATGGCCGGTGTACTCGCTTTGCAGCGCTGAAAACAGGCTGTTGAGGTATTCGCTGTCCTTGCCCGCCGGGTAGCTTTCGGCCTGTGCCAGAGCGTTCACCGAATGGCCCAGTTGCGCTTGCAGGTGGGTGATCAGCGGCGCGGCCAGCGTGACGACGAACCCTTCGACGTCCTCGGAAAACCGATAACCATGCACCGATAACGGCGGCAGAATCAGAATGGCCGGCTCAGTCAATCGGGAGCGTTTACCTTCGATCTCAAGCTCTGCCTGACCTTTGAAGACGAAGAGCAACTGACACAAATCGGCGTGGCGGTGGGGTTTGATTTCCCATTGATGTTCGCGGCTGCGCTTGGAAATGGTTTCACAGTGCAACAAATCAGGGGTCGGCCAGTCCAGGCTTTCACCGTAAAGTTTGAACACCGGAATCGATGGCAGGTCAGGCTTGTTCATCACTTCAATCCAGGCCTCGAGGGTAACGGGGCGATAATCGCACCGATTGGCAGAATGTACAGGTATCGGCTCAGTTTTCCCCTTCAATTGACAGACTCGCAAGTGAAAAATGCAAGTACTCGATTCATCAAAATCATTCACGGCTTCCATACGAGGCTATCGAATAGCCTCCTACCGATCTACACTGACGAGCATCCCGCTCGCCTTGCCTGCTGCGGGTCCATTACTGCCCGCAGGTCTTACCCGTGACCAATCTCAACCAGCCTGAAACGCCCAAACCGGCTATTCGCAGCGTTCTTGTTGCACTGATGCTGGCGATCTTTCTGGGCGCGCTGGACCAGACCATCGTCGCCGTATCGATGCCGGCCATTTCCGCGCAATTCAAGGATGTCAGCCTGCTGGCCTGGGTGATTTCCGGGTACATGGTGGCGATGACCGTGGCGGTGCCAATCTACGGCAAACTCGGCGATCTGTATGGCCGCCGCAAGTTGATGCTGTTCGGCATGGGAGTGTTCACCCTGGCGTCCTTGTTCTGCGGCATGGCGCAAAGCATGGAGCAATTGGTGCTGGCGCGGATCCTCCAGGGCATTGGCGCCGGCGGGATGATTTCGGTGAGCCAGGCGATCATCGGCGACATCGTTCCACCCCGTGAACGCGGTCGCTATCAAGGTTACTTCAGCAGCATGTACGCGGTGGCCAGCGTGGCCGGCCCGGTTCTCGGTGGCTACATGACCGAATACCTGTCCTGGCGCTGGGTGTTTCTGATCAACCTGCCGTTGGGCCTGGGTGCCTGGCTGGTGGCCCACCGTACGCTGGTGGGTTTGCCAGTGCCGCAGCGCAAACCGATCATCGATTACTTCGGCACGTTGCTGATGATCATTGGCCTTACGGCGTTGCTGCTGAGCATTACTCAGGTTGGTCAAGGACATTTATGGCGCAGCACCGAAGTGTCGGGGTTGCTCGGTTGTGCGGTGGTGGTGCTGGCCGTGTTCGTCTGGCATGAACGGCGGGCGCGGGAACCGTTGCTGCCGCTGCATTTGTTCACCAACCGCAGTGCGATCCTTTGCTGGTGCACGATTTTTTTCACCAGTTTCCAGGCGATTTCCCTGATCGTGCTGATGCCGCTACGTTTTCAGAGCGTCACCGGCGCCGGGGCCGACAGCGCTGCGTTGCATCTGTTGCCGCTGGCCATGGGTTTGCCGATAGGCGCGTATTTCGCCGGACGCCAGACCTCGGTGACCGGTCGTTACAAACCGATGATCCTGACCGGCGCCCTGCTCATGCCGTTTTCGATTCTCGGCATGGCGTTCAGTGCGCCTCAGGCGTTTGTGCTGAGCAGCCTGTTCATGTTGCTCAGCGGCATCGCCAGCGGCATGCAGTTCCCGACTTCGTTGGTGGGCACGCAAAACTCGGTGGAACAACGGGACATCGGCGTCGCCACCAGCACCACCAATCTGTTCCGCTCTCTGGGCGGTGCAGTGGGCGTGGCGTTGATGTCGGCGCTGCTGCTGGCGTTGTTGCAGGATTCGAGTTTCGCTCACTTGGCCGGCTCGTCGCTGATTGCCGAGGGCCGTTCGGGGAATGTCTTGCTCGATGGTTTGAACGCCGCACCGGGGGATGCACAAAACGCCTTGCGCGCTGAGCTGCTGCTGACCTTCCGGCATTTGCTGATGGTCAGCGCGGCGGTGTCGCTGCTGGGGCTGGCGGCGGCGATTGCCATGCCGAACAGAGTGTTGCGGGGGCGGGAGGATACGGTTCGCTAACCCTCCGACCGATCGTTCCCACGCTCTGCGTGGGAATGCCTCAAGGGACGCTCCGCGTTCCAATGGGACGCAGAGCGTCCCGGGCTGCATTCCCACGCAGAGCGTGGGAACGATCAACCACACCTCCCTCTCTACATCGGGCTATTGAGGCCGGGCGCGCAGCTGTTGCTGCAGATTCTGAATCTGCGCCTGCAGGGTGTTGATGTTGCGGGTGACCTGGCCGCGGAAGGCGTCGAACTCGGCGGTGTTGGTGCCACCTTGTGCGCCGGCCGGGCGGTTGTCCTGTTGGCTTTTGAGCACGATCATGTCTTGCTCCAGGCGCTCGATGGCGGCGCTCGGGTTGCCTTGTTTCTTCAGCGCGACGATGTCAGCGCCCAGGCTCTTGAGTTGGGCGTCGAATTGGCTGGTATCGTCCGACGCGTTCTTCAACGCGGCCAGTTCGCCGCTCAAGGCTTTGACCTGGGCCTGTAACTGAGTATTGACGGTTTGTTGTTCGGTGGCTTGCGCGGTCATTTGCGCCAGACGCTTGTCCAGCTCGGAGGTCTGGCCGAGCACGCCTTGCTGCTGTTTGCTCTGGTCCTGAAGCTTGCTTTCCAGCTGTTTGCTCTGGTCCTGGAGTTTGCCTTCCAGCTGTTTGATTTGCAGCTTCAACGCTTCACTGCCGGTGTTGACGTTGGACTGACTGGCCACGACCTTGCCGGAAATGTCCTGCAAGCGCCCCGCCGCTTCCTCACTGATGCGCGCGAAACTTTCCTGGGTCGCCACCAGTTGCTGTTCCATCAGGGAGATCTGCTGAAAACTCCACCAGGCAAGGCCGGCGAAGGCAAAGAACAATGCGCCGACCAATGCCCACAGAGGGCCAGTGCTCGGGCCTTTGACCTTGACCACCGGTGTGGTGCGCGAATGCACGGAAGTGCGAGTGGTGGTCGGAAAATCATCGTCATCGAGGCTGTCGGCGCGCAGGCTCGGGACATCGTCGAAGTCGTCGTTGGCATCGTTACGCATGGGCATTAGGATCAACCTTTGTGGAACGCGGTGATGGCTTGATGCGGCGAAGTATACCCCCGCTGCCGCACCGGTTGACCCTGAACCCCGAACTCGGTTCAGTAACGGGCCGCCCGTGTGTGTCAGCGAATGTCCTGAGCCTTCCACCAGCCGCAGAATTCATCGAGGGCGGTCCAGAGGCTGACTTTCGGATCGTAGTCCAGATAATGCCGTGCGCGGCTGATGTCCAGGGTGAAGTTTTTGTTCATGACTTGCATGCCCAGCCTCGACAGGGTCGGCTCGGGACGCCCCGGCCACAGCTTGCACATACCCTCGTTGAGCGCGGCAAGGCTGTAGGCCAAACCGTAGGAACGGTAACGGGTAACCTGTGGGACATCCATTTGGCGCATCACATAATTGACCACATCCCACAACGGAACCGGCGCTCCGTTGCTGATGTTGTAGGCCTTGCCCAAGGCCGAACCGCTGGCCAACAAGCTGCTGAGCAACGCTTCATTGAGGTTTTGCACGCTGGTGAAATCGACCTTGTTCAGGCCATTGCCGATAATCGCCAACCGCCCTTTGCGCTGCATTTTCAGCAATCTCGGGAAAATACTCATGTCGCCGGCGCCCGTCACGAAACGCGGACGCAGGGCCAGGGTTTCGAGGCCGAATTCCTGCGCGCCGAAGACTTTTTGCTCGGCCAGGTATTTGGTCGCCGCATAGGGATGCTTGAAGCGCTTGGGCACCTGATCTTCGGTCAACCCCAAATGATCGCGGCCATCGAAGTAGATCGACGGTGACGATAAGTGCACCAGGCGCCGAACCCGCTGTTTCAGACAGGCCTCGACCACATTCTCGGTGACTTCGACGTTGCCTTGATAAAAGTCCTGATACCGCCCCCACAAACCCACTGCGCCGGCGCAATGCACCACGGCTTCGACGTCTGAACACAGGTCGCGCGCCAGTTGCGGGTCGCTCAAGTCGCCCTGAATGAACTCGGCGCCACGGCGCACCAGATGCTCGACGCTCTCGGCCCGGCGACCGTTGACCCGCACGTCCAGGCCCTGCTCCAGGGCGAAACGCGCAAAGCGTCCGCCAATGAAGCCGCTTGCGCCGGTGACCAGAATCTTCATGAATTGCTCCGAATATTTCGTTTTGCGTTTTGCGTATGGCGTGAGGTCTTGACGCTGCCCGTCAGTCCAACGGCACCAGCCATTGCTTCGACGAGCGCACCAATTGATCGGTGAGTAACCCCAACAGCTGACCGCCATTGCGCCAATGATGCCAGTACAGCGGCACATCGATCGGCTTATCTGGCAAAAGCTCTTGCAGGATTCCGCGCTCAAGTTGATCGCGCACCTGCAATTCAGGCACCAGCCCCCAGCCAAGCCCTGCTTCCGTGAGACGAAGAAACCCTTCGGACGATGGGCATAAATGGTGTTCGAAACCGCCGTCCACACCGAGGGATGCGAGGTAGCGATGCTGTAGGAAATCATCCGGACCAAACACCAGGGCCGGGGTTTTGGCCAACTGATCCGCGCGCACACCGTCGGGAAAATGCCGGGCAATGAACGCCGGGCTGGCCATCGCACGGTAGCGCATCGCCCCCAACAGAACGCTGCGCGCACCGGCCACTGGCCGTTCACTGGCGCAGACACACGCCGCCACTTCGCCTGCGCGCATGCGTTTGAGGCCGACGGTCTGGTCTTCCACTACCAGATCAAGCAGCAAATGTTGTTCCGCGCAAAAGTCCCCCACCGCCTCGGCCCACCACGTGGCAAGACTGTCGGCATTCAGAGCGATACGCAGGCGTTCCGGCAGGCCTTCTTCGTCCAGCGCCGGCACCAGAGTTTGCAAATCACGTTCAAGCAATCGCACCTGCTGCACATGGTTGAGCAATCGCCGGCCAATCTCCGTCGGCGCCGGGGGAGTGACCCGTACCAACACCGGTTGGCCGACCCGTGCCTCCAGCAGTTTGATGCGCTGGGAGATGGCCGATTGGGACAACCCCAACACCTGCGCGGCGCGTTCGAATCCGGCCTGCTCGATTACAGCGGCGAGCGCGGAAAGTAATTTGTAGTCGAACATCAGTTTTCCTAATGGGCGATCAGTACTATTGGTTTTTCTTATACAGCCTTCAACCGGAGAATGGCCAGCAAGAACTCTTGAACAAGGATCACCGACATGGCTGGCGAAACGTCATTGGCAACCCTGCTGCGCAGCATGCGCCCGCAACTCAACGACGGCGAATACGTGTTCTGTACGTTGCGCGACGGCAAGTTGCCCCAGGGCCTTGAGATTGTTGGCAGTTTTCGCGAGCGGGAAGGTCTGACGGTGATTCTGCAACGTTCCCACGCTGAGAAAGCCGGTTTCAGCTTCGACTACGTCGCCGCATGGATCACCTTGAACGTGCACTCGGCCCTCGAAGCCGTCGGCCTGACCGCCGCGTTCGCCACGGCATTGGGCCAGGCCGGCATCAGTTGCAACGTAATCGCCGGCTATTACCACGACCATTTGTTCGTCGGCCAGGCCGATGCCGAACGCGCCCTGCAGGTACTGCGGGATCTGGCGTCCAACGCGGAGTAAAACGTATGTGGCAAAGCTATGTGAACGGCCTGTTGGTGGCCGCGGGGCTGATCATGGCGATCGGCACCCAGAATGCGTTTGTGCTGGCGCAGAGCCTTCGGCGTGAACATCACCTGCCGGTGGCGGCGCTGTGTGTGACCTGCGATGCGCTGCTGGTGGCCGCCGGGGTATTCGGCCTGGCGACGGTGCTGGCGCAAAACCCGACCCTGCTGGCCATCGCCCGTTGGGGCGGCGCGGCGTTTTTGCTGTGGTACGGCAGCCTGGCGTTACGTCGGGCCTGCTCGAAACAAAGCCTGCAGCAGGGTGAGAATCAGACGGTACGTTCACTGCGGGCGGTGCTGCTCAGTGCATTGGCGGTGACGCTGCTCAACCCGCACGTTTATCTGGACACCGTGTTGCTGATCGGCTCCCTCGGCGCACAACAAACCGAACCCGGTGCTTATGTCGTGGGCGCGGCCAGTGCGTCATTGTTGTGGTTTTTTACTTTGGCCCTTGGCGCGGCATGGCTGGCGCCGTGGCTGGCACGGCCGAGCACCTGGCGAATCCTCGACCTGTTGGTGGCCGTCATGATGTTCACTGTAGCGTTCCAGTTAATCAGCGCCGGGTGATTTATTCCAAAAGGCTCTGGAACCTCTATTCCACACAGTTGTTGCGTGGTTATGCCGCACCCCCGGTGCTATGATCCGATCCCTGCGCCGCAAAGAGTACAAACTCCCCGGCGCATGTCTGGCCGCCCGTGATCGGCCTTGCGCTCACCGCAACTGACCTGATTAGGAGTATCATCATGGCTTTCGAATTGCCGCCGCTGCCTTACGCACACGATGCCCTGCAGCCGCACATTTCAGAGGAAACTCTGCAATATCACCACGACAAGCACCACAACACCTATGTCGTGAACCTGAACAACCTGGTGCCAGGCACCGAGTTCGAAGGCAAGACCCTGGAAGAAATCGTCAAGACTTCCTCGGGCGGTATCTTCAACAACGCCGCTCAGGTCTGGAACCACACGTTCTACTGGAACTGCCTGGCGCCAAACGCCGGCGGTCAACCAACCGGCGCGCTGGCTGATGCCATCAACGCAGCGTTCGGTTCGTTCGACAAGTTCAAGGAAGAGTTCAGCAAAACGTCCATCGGCACCTTCGGTTCCGGTTGGGGCTGGCTGGTGAAAAAGGCTGACGGTTCCCTGGCCCTCGCCAGCACCATCGGCGCCGGCAACCCGCTGACCAGCGGCGACACCCCGCTGCTGACCTGCGACGTCTGGGAACACGCTTACTACATCGACTACCGCAACCTTCGTCCGAAGTACGTCGAAGCGTTCTGGAACCTGGTCAACTGGAAGTTCGTGGCTGAGCAGTTCGAAGGCAAAACCTTCACCGCTTAAGCTTCGCGCCAGTCAAGAAACCCGGCTTTTGCCGGGTTTTTTTATGGGGTCGATAAATGGGTATAGCCGTAGAAGAATGGTCGGCTGTCAGGCCGCCATCGCGGGCAAGCCTCGCTCCTACAGTTGGAGGGAACATTCCCACAATGCGAGTGGCATTCGCCCTCTTGCCCTCACACCACAGCGGTCTAACATCAACCACAAGGAAAAATTGTCCCGTTCCCCTCAAGTTGAGACCCCCAACAACCGACACAGTGTTAATAGGGCAAATACTCCAAACAACAGCATATCCGCCAAGCTACCGGCAAAATCCCCTGGGTTGGATTGTCCCTTTGACTGACATCACGGGATTGCCAATACTCATGGCCACTTGACGCTACCCGCACGGAACAAGGAATAACCCTTTGAAGCTGGAACTCAAGAACAGCTTGTCGGTGAAGTTGCTTCGGGTCGTGCTCCTGTCGGCATTGATCGTCGGCGTGGTTTTGAGCTGCGCGCAGATCGTTTTCGATGCCTATAAAACACGCCAGGCCGTGGCTAACGATGCTCAGCGCATCCTCGATATGTTCCGTGACCCGTCGACCCAGGCCGTCTACAGCCTGGACCGGGAAATGGGTATGCAGGTGATCGAAGGCCTGTTTCAGGACGATGCCGTGCGCATGGCCTCCATCGGCCACCCTCACGAAGCCATGCTTGCGCAAAAAACCCGTGAACTGCAGCACTCCAACAGCCGCTGGCTGACCGACCTGATCCTCGGCCAGGAACGCACCTTTACCACCCAACTGGTGGGCCGCGGGCCCTACAGCGAGTACTACGGCGACCTGAGCATTACTCTCGACACCGCCACCTACGGCAAGGGCTTCATTGTCAGCTCAGTGATCATCTTCATTTCTGGCGTATTACGCGCCCTGGCCATGGCCCTGGTGCTGTATCTGGTCTATCACTGGCTGCTGACCAAACCGCTGTCGCGGATTATCGAACACCTGACCGAAATCAACCCGGACCGGCCCAGCGCCCACAAGATTCCGCAGCTCAAGGGCCACGAGCAAAACGAACTGGGAGTCTGGATCAACACCGCCAACCAGTTGCTTGAATCCATCGAGCGCAACACTCACCTGCGCCACGAAGCGGAAAACAGTCTGCTGCGCATGGCCCAGTACGACTTCCTCACCGGTTTGCCGAATCGCCAGCAATTACAGCAACAACTGGACAAAATCCTCGTCGACGCTGGCAAGTTGCAGCGTCGGGTTGCGGTGCTGTGTGTCGGGCTCGATGACTTCAAAGGCATCAACGAACAGTTCAGCTATCAGACCGGCGACCAATTGCTGCTGGCCCTGGCCGATCGCCTGCGGGCCCACAGCGGTCGCCTCGGCGCCCTGGCCCGTTTGGGTGGCGATCAGTTCGCACTGGTCCAGGCCGACATCGAACAACCCTATGAAGCGGCCGAACTGGCCCAAAGCATTCTCGATGATCTGGAAGCGGCGTTCGCCCTCGATCATCAGGAAATTCGCCTGCGCGCCACCATCGGCATCACTTTGTTCCCCGAAGACGGTGACAGCACCGAGAAGTTACTGCAAAAAGCCGAGCAGACCATGACCCTGGCCAAGACTCGCTCGCGCAACCGCTATCAGTTCTATATCGCCAGTGTCGACACGGAAATGCGTCGGCGCCGCGAGCTGGAAAAAGACCTGCGCGATGCCTTGATCCGCGATCAGTTTTACCTCGTTTATCAACCACAGATCAGCTACCGCGATCATTGCGTGGTGGGCGTCGAGGCGTTGATTCGCTGGCAGCATCCCGAACATGGGCTGGTACCGCCAGATCTGTTCATCCCGCTGGCCGAGCAGAACGGCACCATCATCGCCATCGGCGAATGGGTGCTGGATCAGGCCTGCAAACAATTGCGCGAATGGCACGATCAGGGTTTCGATCTGCGCATGGCGGTGAACCTGTCCACCGTGCAATTGCACCACGCCGAGTTGCCGCGGGTGGTCAACAACCTGCTGCAGATGTACCGCCTGCCACCGCGCAGCCTGGAACTGGAAGTGACCGAAACCGGCCTGATGGAAGACATCAGCACCGCCGCCCAGCACTTGTTGAGCCTGCGTCGCTCCGGCGCGCTGATCGCCATCGACGACTTCGGCACCGGCTATTCATCACTGAGCTATCTGAAAAGCCTGCCGCTGGACAAGATCAAGATCGACAAAAGCTTCGTTCAAGATCTGCTCGATGACGACGATGATGCGACCATCGTTCGCGCCATCATCCAGCTAGGCAAGAGCCTGGGCATGCAGGTGATTGCCGAAGGTGTGGAAACCGCCGAGCAAGAGGCTTACATCATTTCCGAAGGCTGCCATGAAGGTCAGGGTTATCACTACAGCAAACCGCTGCCGGCACGGGAATTGAGCGCTTATCTGAAGCAGGCCCAGCGCAGTAATGCAGTTATCTTGTAGAGATCAAAAGATCGCAGCCTCGTTTCACTCGACTGCTCCTACAGTAGGAACTGTCGAGTGAAACGAGGCTGCGATCTCTTGATCTACGACACAACTCCCGCGCGAATAAGAAATATTTACAAGCACAACCCTTTACACATAATGCGAAAGATTTGCATTATGTCGCAGTTTTGCGCGCGCCCCGCGCGTCCATCAATCACCGAAGCAGGATGTTCGCCATGATTCGTATGCCTCTGGCCACCGCCAGTCTGCTGGCCATCGCTATTTCCCTCGCCGGTTGCGGCGAAGGCAAAGACAAGGCTGCCGCTCCACAAGCGCCGACCCCGGCCGCCAGCACCGCTGCCCCGGCTGTGCCTGCCGCTACCGGTAAAGTCGATGAAGCCGCCGCCAAGGCTGTGGTTGCGCATTACGCCGACATCGTCTTCGCCGTTTACAGCGACGCCGAATCCACCGCGAAAACCCTGCAAACCGCCGTCGACGCATTCCTCGCCAAGCCGAACGCCGACACTCTGAAAGCCGCCAAGGCTGCCTGGGTCGCGGCCCGTGTGCCTTACCTGCAGAGCGAAGTGTTCCGCTTCGGCAACACCATCATTGACGACTGGGAAGGTCAAGTGAACGCCTGGCCACTGGATGAAGGCCTGATCGACTATGTCGACAAATCCTACGAGCACGCATTGGGTAACCCGGGCGCCGCCGCCAACATCATCGCCAACACCCAGGTTCAGGTGGGCGAAGACAAGGTCGACGTGAAAGAAATCACCCCGGAAAAACTCGCCAGTCTGAACGAGCTGGGCGGTTCCGAGGCCAACGTCGCCACCGGCTACCACGCCATCGAATTCCTGCTCTGGGGCCAGGACCTGAACGGCACCGGCCCTGGCGCTGGCAACCGTCCGGCTACCGACTTCCTGGAAGGCAAAGGCGCTACCGGCGGTCACAACGATCGTCGTCGCGCTTACCTGAAGTCCGTGACCCAACTGCTGGTCAATGACCTGCAAGAAATGGTCGGCAACTGGAAGCCGAACGTGGCTGACAACTACCGCGCCACCCTGGAAGCGGAACCGGCTGAAACCGGCCTGCGCAAAATGCTGTTCGGCATGGGCAGCCTGTCCTTGGGCGAACTGGCGGGCGAGCGCATGAAGGTTTCCCTGGAAGCCAATTCCCCGGAAGACGAACAGGATTGCTTCAGCGATAACACCCACAACTCGCACTTCTACGACGCCAAAGGCGTGCGTAACGTGTACCTGGGCGAATACACCCGCGTAGACGGCAGCAAAATGACCGGCGCCAGCCTGTCGTCGCTGGTCGCCAAAGCCGATCCGGCAGCCGACACCGCACTGAAAGCCGACCTGGCTGCGACCGAAGCCAAGCTGCAGGTCATGGTCGATCACGCCAACAAGGGTGAGCACTACGACCAACTGATCGCTGCCGGCAACACCGCTGGCAACCAGGTCGTGCGCGATGCCATCGCCTCGCTGGTCAAGCAGACCGGTTCGATCGAAGCGGCCGCCGGCAAACTGGGCATCAGCGACCTGAACCCGGACAACGCTGATCACGAGTTCTGATCAACGCTGGCTGAATGAAAAAGGCGATCTTCGGGTCGCCGATCGTTCCCACGCTCTGCGTGGGAATGCCTCAACGGACGCTCCGCGTTCGGCTGTTGATGTGACGCAGAGCGTCACGGGCTGCATTCCCACGCAGAGCGTGGGAACGATCAGTTGCCCCACATCAACCAAACGATAATTCCTCTTATTCAAACTCCCCTGCCCTGTTAGACTTTGCGCCCTTGTTTTGCTCGCCTAGCAGGATGTCCGATGCCTTCGCTGCCTCTTCGCTTGTCCGCTCTGTTGCTGGCCCTGGGCCTGAGTGCCTGCGATGACGCCCCGCGTTTTACCCAGGCCGAACCCGGTGAAGCCCGCTCCGGTGGCAGTGCGACGGTGCGCAAGACCGATCAGAACGCATTCTCCCTGCCGTCCGCCAATCTGCCGCCGTCACGGAGAGTCGATTTCAGCGTCGGCAACAGTTTCTTTCGCAGCCCTTGGGTGATTGCCCCGTCGACCACCACTGCCCGCGATGGCCTCGGCCCGTTGTTCAATACCAACGCCTGCCAGAATTGCCACATCAAGGATGGGCGCGGTCACCCGCCCGCGCCCGATGCGCCAAATGCGGTGTCAATGCTGGTGCGCCTGTCGATCCCTGATGCGCCGGCCTACGCCAAGGTCATCGAACAACTGGGCGTGGTGCCAGAGCCGGTCTACGGCGGCCAGTTCCAGGACATGTCGGTGCCCGGCGTCGTCCCGGAAGGCAAGGTGCGCATCGATTACACGCCGGTCCCGGTGCGTTTCAAGGACGGCAGCGAAGTCGAGTTGCGCAAGCCGACCCTGCAGATCACTCAACTCGGCTACGGCCCGATGCACCCCGACACGCGTTTCTCGGCGCGCATCGCACCGCCGATGATTGGCCTGGGCTTGCTTGAAGCGATTCCCGACGAAGCCATTCTGGCCAACGCCGAGGCTCAGGCCCGGGAGAAAAACGGCATCGCCGGACGCCCGAACCGGGTCTGGGACGACGCGCAGCAGAAAACCGTCCTCGGCCGATTTGGCTGGAAGGCCGGGCAACCGAACCTCAATCAACAAAACGTTCACGCGTTCTCTGGTGACATGGGCCTCACGACCAGCCTGAAACTCACCGATGACTGCACCGACGCGCAAACCGCTTGCAAGCAGGCGCCCAACGGCAATGGCCCGGATGGCGAGCCGGAAGTCAGCGATAACATCCTGCGCCTGGTGCTGTTCTACAGTCGTAACCTCGCGGTGCCGGCCCGTCGCGATGTCGGCGCGCCGCAAGTGCTGGCCGGCAAGAATCTGTTTTTCCAGGCGGGATGCCAATCCTGTCATACCCCTCAATACACCACCGCCGCCAACGCCGCGGAACCTGAATTGGCCAATCAAGTGATTCGCCCTTACAGCGACCTGCTGCTGCATGACATGGGCGACGGCCTGGCCGACAACCGCACTGAGTTTCAGGCCAGCGGCCGCGACTGGCGCACGCCGCCGTTGTGGGGCATCGGCCTGACGCAGACGGTCAATGGCCACACCCAGTTCTTGCATGACGGCCGCGCCCGCAACCTGCTCGAAGCCGTGCTCTGGCATGGCGGCGAGGCACAGGCGGCGCAGCAACAGGTTTTGTCTTTCAATGCCGAGCAGCGCGCGGCGTTGCTGGCGTTTTTGAATTCCCTTTAATACGTATTCCTTCCGCGGGAGCCCGACATGTTCCGTCCCAAATTGTTGTTCACCAGCCTGGCCGCCCTCGCCCTGGGCGCCTGTTCGCCCCAGGATCCGCAAGCGGTCACGTCGGCAGCCATCGCCAAGCAAGTGATCCTGCCGACCTACAGCCGCTGGGTTGAAGCCGACCGTCAACTGGCGGTCAGCGCCCTGGCGTTCTGCCAAGGCAAGGAAAACCTCGAAACCGCCCGTGCCGACTTCCTGCACGCGCAGAAAGCCTGGGCCGAGTTGCAACCGCTGCTGATCGGGCCGTTGGCCGAGGGCAACCGTTCGTGGCAGGTGCAGTTCTGGCCGGACAAGAAAAACCTCGTGGGCCGTCAGGTCGAGCAACTGGTCACCGCGCAACCGCAGATCGATGCTGCTGCCCTGGCCAAGTCCAGCGTTGTGGTTCAGGGGCTCTCGGCCTATGAATACATCTTGTTCGACAGCAAGATCGACATGGCTGACAGCGCGCAGAAAGCCAAATATTGCCCGCTGCTGACCGCCATTGGCGAACGCCAGAAGCAACTGGCCGAAGAGATCCTGTCGCGCTGGAACACCAACGACGGCATGCTCGCGCAGCTGAGTAAATTTCCGAACCAGCGCTACGCCGACTCCCACGAAGCGATCGCCGATCTGCTGCGCGTGCAAGTGACGGCACTGGACTCCTTGAAGAAAAAACTCGGCACTCCGATGGGTCGTCAGAGCAAGGGCACGCCACAACCGTTCCAGGCCGACGCCTGGCGCAGCCAATCGTCGCTGCAAGGCCTGCAAGCGAGCCTGAGCGCGGCGCAAACCGTTTGGGTCGGTGTCGACAACAAAGGCCTGCGCGGCCTGTTGCCGAGCGAGCAGAAACCCTTGGCCGACAAGATCGACGCGGCCTACGCAGCGTCCCTGAAACTGTTCGCCAGCAACCAGCGCTCGCTGACCGACATGCTCAGCGACGATGCCGGGCGCCAGCAGCTCAATGCGATCTACGACAGCCTCAACGTGGTCCATCGCCTGCACGAAGGCGAGCTGGCCAAGGCACTGGGTATCCAACTGGGCTTCAACGCCAACGACGGTGACTGATGAGGGCAAGTGCCATGCTGCGACGCCAGGCTCTGACGTTAGGGAGTTTGCTGCTGGGTGCAGTGACACTGGGCGGCTGGACGCTGTTCAAGCAAAAGGACAAAAGCCCGCTGCTGCTCTCGGCGCGGGACGACGGTGATGGCAAGCATTACGCCGTCGGTTATCGGCTGGACGGCACCCGGGTGTTTGCCACCCAGGTTGGCCAGCGTTGCCACGACATCATCAATCACCCGACGCTGCCGATAGCGCTGTTCGTCGCCCGGCGTCCGGGTACCGAGAGTTACCTGATCGATCTGCGCGACGGCACGTTGCTGCAAACCGTGGTGTCGCAGCCGAACCGGCACTTCTACGGTCACGCGGTGATTCACCAAAGCGGCGACTGGTTGTACGCCACCGAGAACGACACCTCCGATCCGGGCCGTGGCCTGCTCGGTGTGTATAAGTTCGAAGGTGAGCGCCTGGTGCACAGTGGCGAGCTTTCCACCCACGGTGTCGGCCCGCATCAGGTGTCGTGGATGCCCGATGGCGAGACGCTGATTGTCGCCAACGGCGGCATTCGCACCGAGGCTGAAAGCCGGGTCGAGATGAACCTCAACGCGATGGAGCCGAGCCTGGTGTTGATGCAGCGCGATGGCACGTTGTTGAGCAAGGAAACACTGGCCCAGCAGATGAACAGCGTGCGGCACTTGGGCGTCGCCAGCGATGGCACTATCGTCGCCGGTCAGCAGTTCATGGGCGCTGCTCACGAGTCATCGGAACTGCTGGCGATCAAGCGTCCCGGCCAACCGTTCGTGGCGTTCCCGGTACCCGAGCATCAATTGCAGGCCATGGGGCATTACACCGCCAGCGTTGCCGTACACAGTGAATTACGTCTGGTCGCCCTGACCGCGCCGCGAGGTAACCGCTTTTTTATCTGGGACCTGGACAGCGCTGAAGTACGCCTGGACGCGCCACTTCCTGATTGCGCCGGCGTCGGGGCCGTGGCCGATGGTTTTGTCGTGACCTCCGGTCAAGGACGATGCCGGTACTACGATTGCCGCCTGACAAGCCTTGTCGCAAAACCTCTGGAATTGCCTGCGGGGCTCTGGGACAACCATCTTCACTTGATCTGACTTCATCCTCCCTTGTAGGAGCGAAGCTTGCTCGCGAAAGCGGTGTGTCAGTCAGTACATTAGTTGGCTGACACACCGCTTTCGCGAGCAAGCTTCGCTCCTACAGGGTTTGCGCCATTCTGTAATAACTGCCAGTTGGAATCCCCCTCACACTCGGAGTAATGTTCCCGCCTGTACCACCTGATTTTCTCCAAGGAAATGGAAATATGCTGCGTCGCCGCATGCTGATCATGTTGGGTGTTGTCCTGCTAATCGTGCTGGTCCTGGCCGGTTACAAAGCCTTCTCCATCTACACAATGATGCAGGGCTTCTCCGCGCCGAAACCGCCGATAAATGTCGCCGTGGCCACCGCCACCGAACGTCCGTGGCAAAGCCGTTTGCCAACGGTCGGCACTCTCACGGCGCTGCAAGGGGTCGACCTGAGTCTGGAGATCGCCGGCACCGTCAAGGAAGTGCAGTTCGAGTCCGGGCAGAAGGTCAAGGCCGGTCAGCCGATCCTGCAGCTCGACACCTCCGTTGAAACTGCCCTGCTGGCAACCGCTCAAGCCGACCTGGGACTGGCGCAACTGGATTACGGTCGCGGCAGTCAATTGGTGGGCAGCCAGGCTATTTCCAAAGGCGAGTTCGACCGACTCTCGGCGGTGTTGCAAAAGAGCCGGGCCACCGTCAACCAGCTCAAGGCGGCGCTGGAAAGAAGGCGCATCCTCGCCCCGTTCAGCGGGACCATCGGCATTCGTCAGGTGGACGTCGGCGACTACGTGGCCAGCGGCACGATGATCGCTACCCTGCAAGACCTCAGCAGCCTCTACGTCGACTTCTTTGTGCCCGAACAATCGGTGCCGAAAATCGCCCTCGGCCAACCGGTACAAGTCATTGTGTCGGCCTACCCGACAGAGAGTTTCCCCGGCACTATCAGCGCGATCAACCCGAAAGTCGAGAGCAGCACCCGCAATGTGCTGGTGCGCGCGACCCTGGCCAACCCCGATGGCAAACTGCTGCCGGGCATGTTCGCCAGCCTGCAGGTGATGTTGCCCGATCCGCAGCCGCACATCGTTGTGCCGGAAAGCGCAATCACCTACACCCTTTATGGCAATTCGCTGTACGTCGTCGGGCAGAAAAAGGCCGAAGACGGCAGCCTCGAAAAAGACGACAAGGGCGAGCCGATTCTAATCGCCGAACGACGTTTCGTCGAAACCGGCGAGCGCCGCGACGCAATGGTCGTGATCACCAAAGGCGTGCAGAACGGCGAAAAAGTGGTCACGGGGGGACAGATCAAACTGGACCACGGCGCGCACATTGCCATCAGCGACGACAAGACTTTAGCCGAGAAGAGCAGTCAGCCGCGCGCTGACTGATCAAGGAATCCCCATGGCTTTTACCGACCCGTTCATCCGCCGCCCGGTGCTCGCCACCGTGGTCAGCCTGTTGATTGTGCTGCTGGGTTTCCAGGCCTGGAGCAAATTGCCGCTGCGCCAATACCCGCAAATGGAAAACGCCCTGATCACGGTGACCACCGCTTACCCCGGGGCCAACGCCGAAACCATCCAGGGTTACATCACCCAACCGATGCAGCAGAGCCTGGCCAGCGCCGAAGGCATCGACTACATGACGTCGGTCAGTCGCCAGAACTTCTCGGTGATTTCGATCTACGCGCGCATCGGCGCCAACAGCGACCGCTTGTTCACCGAGCTGCTGGCCAAGGCCAACGAGGTCAAGAACCAGCTGCCCCAGGACGCCGAAGACCCGGTGCTGAGCAAGGAAGCCGCCGACGCTTCGGCGCTGATGTATATCAGCTTCTTCAGCGACGAGCTGAGCAATCCACAGATCACCGATTACCTGTCACGGGTCATCCAGCCGAAACTCGCCACTCTGCCGGGCATGGCCGAAGCCGAGATTCTCGGTAACCAGGTGTTTGCCATGCGCCTGTGGCTGGACCCGGTGAAACTCGCCGGTTTCGGCCTGAGTGCCAGCGACGTGACCAACGCCGTGCGCCAATACAACTTTCTCTCTGCCGCCGGCGAGGTGAAAGGCGAGTATGTGGTTACCAGCATCAACGCCAACACCGAGCTCAAATCTGCCGAAGCCTTTGGCGCGATTCCGCTCAAGGTAGAGGGCGACAGTCGCGTGCTGCTGCGGGACGTGGCGCAGGTCGAGATGGGCGCGGAGAACTACAACACCATCAGTTCCTTCGGCGGCACGCCCTCGGTGTACATCGGCATCAAGGCCACGCCCGGCGCCAACCCGCTGGACGTGATCCGGGAAGTACGCAAGATCATGCCGGAGCTGGAAGCCCAGCTGCCGCCGAACCTGAAAGGCGAAATCGCCTACGACGCCACGCTGTTCATCCAGGCCTCCATCGACGAAGTGGTGAAAACCCTGTTCGAAGCGGTGCTGATCGTGATCGTGGTGGTGTTCCTGTTCCTCGGCGCCCTGCGCTCGGTGGTGATCCCGGTGGTCACCATTCCGCTGTCGATGATCGGCGTGATGTTCTTCATGCAGATGATGGGTTACTCGATCAACCTGCTGACCTTGCTGGCAATGGTATTGGCCATCGGGCTGGTGGTGGACGACGCCATCGTGGTGGTGGAAAACATCCACCGGCACATCGAAGAAGGCAAGACGCCGCTCGATGCGGCTATCGAGGGTGCCCGGGAAATCGCCATGCCCGTGGTGTCGATGACCATCACCCTGGCGGCGGTCTATGCGCCGATCGGTTTCCTGACCGGCCTGACGGGGGCGCTGTTCAAGGAATTCGCCCTGACCCTGGCCGGGGCGGTGGTGATCTCCGGCGTCGTTGCCCTGACACTGTCGCCGATGATGTGCGCCCTGCTATTGCGCCACGATGAAAACCCTACTGGCCTGGCCCATCGCCTGGACGTGATCTTCGAAGGCCTCAAGCGCCGTTACCAGAGTGTGCTTCATGGCACTCTCAACACCCGGCCGGTAGTCCTGGTGTTCGCGGTGATTGTGCTGTGTCTGATTCCGGTGTTGCTCAAGTTCACCAAGTCGGAACTGGCGCCGGACGAGGATCAGGGCGTCATCTTCATGATGGCGAATGCCCCGCAGACGGCCAACCTCGACTACCTGAATACCTATACCGACGAGTTCCTCACGATTTTCAAGGAGTTCCCCGAGTACTACTCCTCGTTCCAGATCAACGGTTTCAATGGCGTGCAATCGGGGATCGGCGGCTTCCTGCTCAAACCCTGGAACGAACGCGACCGGACCCAAATGCAAATCCTGCCCGAGGTCCAGAGCAAACTGGAGAGCATTCCCGGGTTGCAGATCTTCGGTTTCAACCTGCCATCCCTTCCGGGCACCGGTGAAGGCTTGCCGTTTCAATTCGTGATCAACTCGGCCAACACCTATGAGTCATTGTTGGACGTGATGGACCGGGTGAAAAAAAGAGCGATGGAGTCCGGCAAGTTCGCTTTCGTCGACGTCGACCTGGCCTTTGACAAACCCGAAGTCGTGGTGGATATCGATCGCGCCAAGGCTGCACAGATGGGTGTGTCGATGCAGGACCTGGGCGGCACCCTCGCAACGTTGCTGGGTGAAGCGGAGATCAACCGTTTCACCATCGAAGGTCGCAGTTATAAAGTCATCGCGCAGGTGGAACGGCCCTTCCGGGATAACCCCGACTGGCTGAACCATTATTACGTCAAGAACACCAAGGGCGAATTGCTGCCCCTGTCGACCCTGATCACCGTGACCGACCGGGCGCGACCGCGCCAGTTGAATCAGTTCCAGCAACTCAATTCGGCGATTCTTTCCGGGGTCCCGCTGGTCAGCATGGGTGAGGCCATCGACACCGTGCGCCAGATCGCTCGGGAAGAAGCGCCGGCGGGTTATGCCGTCGACTATGCCGGTGCGTCACGGCAATACGTTCAGGAAGGCAGCGCGCTGTGGGTCACCTTTGCCCTGGCATTGGCGATCATCTTTCTGGTACTGGCGGCCCAGTTCGAAAGTTTCCGCGATCCACTGGTGATACTGGTGACCGTGCCGCTGTCGATCTGTGGCGCGTTGATCCCGTTGTTCCTCGGCTGGTCGAGCATGAACATCTATACCCAGGTAGGGTTGGTGACGTTGATCGGGCTGATCAGCAAGCATGGGATCCTGATCGTCGAGTTCGCCAACCAGTTACGCAAGGAGAAGGGGCTATCGCCTCGCGAAGCGGTGGAGGAAGCGGCGGCCATTCGCTTGCGTCCGGTATTGATGACCACGGCGGCGATGGTGTTCGGCATGGTGCCGTTGATCATCGCCACGGGCGCGGGTGCCGTCAGTCGGTTCGACATCGGCACAGTGATCGCGACGGGGATGTCGATCGGGACGCTGTTCACGTTGTTCGTGTTGCCGTGTATTTACACGTTGCTGGCCAAACCCGATAAACACTAACGTCAAAAGATCGCAGCCTTCGGCAGCTCCTAGACGATCGTTCCCACGCTCTGCGTGGGAATGCAGCCCGGGACGCTCCGCGTCCCATCAAAAGCCGAACGCGGAGCGTCCGTAGAGGCATTCCCACGCAGAGCGTGGGAACGATCGATGGTGAGCCAAGTGAAAAGAAAAGGCCTCGCATTTGCGAGGCCTTTTATTTGGGCTTCAATCTGTTCAACTTTGTGGCCTCAGTCCCTGAGAAAGTCCGAACATGAACAGTAACAAGTCATGATCGGGTTGAGTGGCCACGGGTGCTTTGGCAACCCGGGGCAACGGACAATGCGCGTCACCGTGCACGGAGCTGAGGACTTGCGTGCGGGGCTGCTCCCATGCTGCCACCGCCAATGAAGCAACTGCCAAGGCTCCGGCTAAAAACAAACCTCGTGCAATTTCGAGTTTCATTGTTATAAGCCTTTGATAGCGCTGCCAAACGCCGTCTCATAAAAATAGACGAGTTTTTTCCAGTCTGTATCGCTGAACGACGAGTGGCGACGCAGTTGTTTCAGGTCATGGACCGCTGCTTGACGGGCGATCAAACGCTTCCGACATTTCTCCAGATCGATCAAGGCAATTTCGACCTTGGCCGACTCGCCTTCGCCGGTGACCCGCACGAATATGTGCTTGATGTAGAGGCAGCTGTGCTGCCAACGACCCTTGTGCATGCGGGCCAGATTGTCTGCCAGATCCTTCAATACACGATCATGCATCGCTTCACCGTAACGCTCGCGACCACCCCCCGCGTACCAGTGTTTGATTTCCTCGAAGCCATCCAGGGACTTGGTAACCAGTAATGCGCGCCATTTATTATTCACGGGATCGCGCAGTGCCTCGCAGAAAACAATTTCCGGAACACGAATGCCGAGCCGGCGCAAACCGATGAGCGCATCACGCTCGCGCAATACTGTCGGCCGACCGAACGGGTGTAACCCGCTGCGATAGGTATGCCCGGTTTGACGCTTGATGTAGAGCAGCTGTCCATCACTGCCCATAACGCGCTGCACGCCACTGTCTCCACCACGACGGACGTTGGGTTCTTCTACCCATTCGCCGCGCAGGTTCCAGAAGTAGTCGAAGCGGTCCCGAGGAGCAACTGCCATCCTGTTACCTCTTGCGTAATACGTACACCCGCCACATCGCATAGAGTGGTAAAAAATCCAGTCGCTCCTGAATTCGGAAACCCGCCTGCTCGAACTCCTGTTCGACCGTCGCAGCCGGTAACACAAATCGATTTTGGTAACTTCCCTGCTCCCGCGTCTGCTCGAGGCGTTTGCGTCTCCAGGCTTTGAAATTGCCGTCCACCCACAACGAAAGGATCACGCTGTCGCGGGTGACACGCTGGAATTCGCGCAGGATGGCCAGTCGATGTTCGGCTTCACCGATGTGATGGAGCAAGCGCATGCAGAAAATGCTGTCAACGGCGTTATCGGGTAAGGCAATGTCGAATGCAGAAGTGTGCAAGGGTTGTACCCTTTTCACCACGTCGGCGGGTTGCGCCTGCATGGCAGTCTTCAACATGGATTCGGAGTTGTCGGCCCCGATGATGACACGGTTGTGTTTTTCCGCGAGCAGCGGCCAGAAACGCCCCGCGCCGCACGGCAAATCGAGGACCAGCCCAGGCTCTCCGGCCAGCGTCAGCGCTTTTCGCGCCAGCTGCTCGTCACGCCAGTGGGACAGTCGGCGACTGAGACCCTCCTGATGCTTGCGCAAATATTGCTGGGCGTGTTGATCGTCGTATTTTTCGGAAAATTTGAGCTTGATCGGGCCAGCCATCACTGCAGTCTCCTGAACGTCTGATGACCACTACCCTAGGTAGCACCGTGTCAGCGTCAGGTCGTGCGTTTGTGAAAAAAATGTCATGTAAAACCCGGAATTATTTCAGGGTTTTACAGAGCTGAATTCATTTAAAGCCCGCTAGTCCTGATTGAACTCCACCTGAAAACGGCAGCCATGGGGTTCCATGTTCGTCAGGCTGACACTCCAGCCCTGGTTCTCGCAAATCCGCTGCACCAGCGACAGCCCCAACCCCAGGCCCTCGCCGCGTTTTTCGTTGCCGCGCACGAAAGGCTCGAACATCGCCTCGCGTTTTTCCTCGGGAATGCCTACACCACTGTCCTCGACCACGAACCCTGTATCCGTCAGGGCGAGGCGGATGTAGCCGCGCTCGGTGTAATGCAGCGCATTGCGCAACAGGTTGCCCATCACCGCATGCAGAAGGGTCGCGTTATAGCGGGTGTCCGGCGGATTGCCCGGCTCAAAGTTCAGCGTCAGACCTTTGGCTTCGATCGGCTCGCGCCATTGGCCGAGCAGCCCGTCGGCCACCTGGCTCAGGGTCTGTTGGGGAGCCATGCTGGCATCTTCGTGTTGAGCACGCGCCAACATAAGGAAGGTTTGCACCAGCTCGCGCATCTCGGCACACGCACGGGCGATTCGCTCGACCTGGGCACGGCCGCGCTGATCGATGCCAGGGTTTTCCAGCAACAGCTCACAGGAACTGGCCAACACCATCAACGGCGTGCGCAGCTCGTGGCTGACATCACTGGTGAACAATCGCTCACGGGTCAATGCCTGACGCAAACGCCCGAGGGTGGCATCGAAGGCCACGGCCAGCTCGCCCACTTCATCGGCGGCATAGTCCGGCGCCAGCGGCGGCGCCAGGCCCAGTAACTGATCGCGATGACGCACCTGACGGGCCAATCGCACCACCGGCGCCATGACCTTGCGCGCCAGCACCCAGCCAAGAAATACCGCCAATGCCAGGCTCAGGACGAAACCTGTCAGCACCACGGCAAACAGCACCCGTTCACGCTCTTCGAAATCGCTCTGGTCCTGCAACAGCACGTAGCGCCGACCGTCGACGATTTCGACCATGGCGTGATACGACAGTTGCTCACGAAAAACTTCGTGAAAGCCCGAGTCCAGATGCCGCAAATCCTTGGGCAAATCGAAGTCGCCCGGCCCGCCGCTGAAATAGAACAGCTGATCCGGCTCAGGGCGGTGGCTCCAGTCCGACACGCTGTCCATCAGCAACAGGCGTTGCAAATCGCCGCCCAGACCCGCCGAAATCAGTTTTTCTTCCACCAGGTGCACGGTCGCCACAATGCCCATGGCGAAGGCTCCCGCCACCAGTGCGCTCATCAACGCAAAGGCGATGATGATCCGCTGAGCAAGACTTTGCTTAAACTCCATCACGGCCCTCGGCCAAGCGATAACCGACGCCGTGCACCGTGTGCAGCAAGGGTTTGTCGAATGGTTTGTCGATCACCTGACGCAGTTGATGGACATGGCTGCGCAGGCTGTCGCTGTCCGGGCAGTCATCGCCCCACAGGGCTTCTTCGAGAACCTCGCGGCGTAACACATGAGGGCTTTTCTGCATCAATACGGCCAGCAACTTCAGGCCCACCGGGTTAAGTTTTAGCAGACGGCCTTCGCGCGTCACTTCCAGAGTATCGAGGTCGTAGCTCAGATCACCGACTTGCAAGGCACGGCGACCGCCCCCTTGGGCACGGCGCATGACCGCCTCGACCCGCGCGGCCAGTTCGGACAGGGCAAAGGGTTTGATCAGATAGTCATCCGCACCGGATTTGAAGCCTTGCAAACGGTCATCGAGTTGATCGCGGGCGGTGAGCATGATTACCGGCGTGTCGCGGCGGGCGTCTTCGCGCAGGCGTTTGCACAGGGTGTAACCGTCGATGCCAGGCAGCATGATGTCGAGCACGATCAAGTCATAGTGCTCGGTGGCCGCCAGGTGCAGGCCCGACAGACCGTCCTGCGCGCAATCCACGGTGTACCCCTTGAGCCCAAGATAATCGGCCAGATTGGCCAGGATATCGCGGTTGTCTTCAACCAATAGAATTCGCATCGGCACCTCCTCCGTACACAGTAACGGCTGTCTTGGCGCGCAGCTTAAGGCCAAGTGTGGCTCAGGGATAGGGTGGCGTGCGGGGGGGAATCCGACAAAAAAAGCCTGAGATGACCTTAACAACTTTTTCACCATCGATTCACAGGCTGACGACAGAGGCGTGTTCAGACTCCCCGCGGTTGCGCCCTTCAGAACATTTCACTCACCAAGGAATTGCCATGGTTTCGACCGCCGCCCGCCCCGCTTCCAGGCCACTGAATGCCTGGCTGTGCCTGGGAGTGCCCGCCATTGCGGCGATCACCCTGCTGTTGCTCGAACTGACGTCCCTGGACATGGACCTGGCCAAGCGGTTCTATGACCCGATCGCTGGCGAGTTCATCGGACGACACAGTTTCTTCCTGGAAAACATCCTGCATGACCGGGCCAAGCAAGTGGTCATCGCCTTTTCAATGCTCGCCATCCTCGGCTTCGTCAGCTCCTTTTTCATGGAAAGGCTCAAACCGTTCAAACGTGAACTGGGTTGCCTGGTGCTGTCTCTGGCGCTGGCAACATCGTTCGTCACCCCGGTCAAAGCGCTGACGGCGGTGCAATGCCCATGGAGCCTGGAGCAATTCGGCGGGCACGAAACCTACAGCGAACTGCTCAGCCCGCGCCCGCACACCGATAAGCCGGGGCGCTGCTGGCCCGGTGGGCATGCGGCGACTGGCTTCACGTTGTTTGCGCTGTTTTTCGTCTTGCGCGATCGTCGTCCGCGTCTGGCGCGCAAAGCGTTTGTCTTCGCCTTCGCGTTGGGCTCGGTGTTTTCCATCAGCCGGATGATGCAGGGCGCGCACTTCTTCTCGCACAATGTGTGGACGGCGATTTTCTGCTGGCTGATTTGTCTGGGGGTGTATTACTACATTCTTTATCGACCGGTTTCCAAGGCTGAGCGGGTAGCCAACGCAGAGCCTGTCAGCGCCTGAGCTGACGCCTTCGCGGGCAAGCCTCGCTCCTACAGGTTCATGGCGTGCGCGGATATTGCGTCCGACTCAATACCTGTAGGAGCGAGGCTTGCCCGCGAAGGGGCCATCATTAACAACACAACTTTCTGACAAGCAATAAAAAACCCCGCCTGCTTAACCGCAGGCGGGGTTTTTATGTACGGGGTAAGGCTGGCTTACATCATGCCGCCCATACCACCCATACCGCCCATGTCTGGCATGCCGCCGCCAGCTGGTGCGTCGTCCTTGATCTCGGCGATCATGGCTTCGGTGGTGATCATCAGGCTGGCAATCGACGAAGCCGCTTGCAGAGCCGAACGAGTCACTTTGGCCGGGTCCAGGATACCCATTTCGATCATGTCGCCGTATTCGCCAGTCGCAGCGTTGTAACCGTAGTTACCCGAACCCTGCTTGACCTTGTCGACGACTACGCTTGGCTCGTCGCCGGAGTTGGCAACGATCTGGCGCAGTGGCGCTTCAACAGCGCGACGCAGCAACTGGATGCCAACGTTCTGGTCATCGTTGTCGCCTTTCAGCTCGGAGATAGCCTGCAGCGCGCGAACCAGTGCCACGCCGCCGCCAGGTACCACGCCTTCTTCAACGGCTGCACGGGTAGCGTGCAGGGCGTCTTCAACGCGGGCTTTCTTCTCTTTCATTTCAACTTCGGAACCAGCGCCAACCTTGATCACCGCAACGCCGCCGGACAGCTTGGCCAGACGCTCTTGCAGTTTTTCACGGTCGTAGTCGGACGAAGTATCAGCCACTTGCTGACGGATCTGCAGAACGCGAGCCTGGATGTCAGCCTCAACGCCGGCACCGTCGATCACGGTGGTGTTTTCTTTGGACAGGATCACGCGCTTGGCATTACCCAGGTGTTCCAGGGTAGTGCTTTCCAGGCTCAGACCGATCTCTTCGGAGATAACGGTACCGCCAGTCAGAACAGCGATGTCCTGCAGCATGGCCTTGCGACGGTCGCCGAAGCCTGGAGCCTTGACGGCTGCGACTTTAACGATGCCACGCATGTTGTTCACAACCAGAGTCGCCAGGGCTTCGCCTTCAACGTCTTCGGCCACGATCAGCAGTGGACGGCCGGCTTTGGCAACGGCTTCCAGTACTGGCAGCATTTCGCGGATGTTGGAGATCTTTTTGTCGACCAGCAGGATCAGCGGACCGTCGAGCTCGGCAGTCATGGTCTCTGGCTTGTTGACGAAGTACGGGGACAGGTAGCCACGGTCGAACTGCATGCCTTCAACAACCGACAGTTCGTTTTCCAGGCCCGAGCCTTCTTCAACGGTGATCACGCCTTCTTTACCGACTTTTTCCATGGCTTCGGCAATGATGTCGCCGATGGAGTTGTCGGAGTTGGCCGAGATGGTGCCGACCTGGGCGATCGCCTTGGTGTCAGCGCAAGGCTTGGACAGGGCTTTCAGCTCTTTGACGATCGCGATGGTCGCTTTGTCGATACCGCGCTTCAGGTCCATCGGGTTCATACCGGCAGCGACGGCTTTCAGGCCTTCGTTGACGATCGATTGAGCCAGAACGGTAGCGGTGGTGGTGCCGTCGCCTGCGTCATCGTTGGCACGGGAGGCAACGTCTTTGACCAGCTGCGCGCCCATGTTTTCGAAGCGATCTTTCAGCTCGATTTCTTTGGCAACGGAAACGCCGTCCTTGGTGATGGTCGGAGCGCCGAAGCTCTTCTCGATGATCACGTTACGGCCTTTAGGGCCCAGGGTCGCTTTTACTGCGTCAGCCAGGACGTTGACACCGGCGAGCATTTTCTTGCGGGCGGAATCGCCGAATTTAACTTCTTTAGCAGCCATGATCGATATTCCTTAAATACTTTGTAGTAGCGGGAAAATGAGCGGGGAATCAGCCTTCGATGACAGCGAGGATTTCGCTTTCGCCAATAACCAGCAGGTCTTCGCCGTCAACCTTCACAGTGTTGCTGCCGGAGTAAGGGCCGAACACAACCTTGTCACCCACTTTCACGGACAGCGCACGCACTTCACCGTTGTCCAGCACTTTGCCTGGGCCTACCGCGAGGACTTCACCCTGGTTTGGCTTTTCAGCAGCCGAACCTGGCAGGACGATACCGCCAGCGGTTTTCTTTTCTTCTTCGCTGCGACGGACGACGACGCGGTCATGCAGAGGACGAAGCTTCATTGTCGATCTCTCCTAATTGTGGTTTTCATCGGCCGGTGTAGTCCCGGCGGGTTTAACAAATCCGGCGGCGCCGGGTGCGGTTCGTCAAGCGAACCGCAGAAGTCTGTCTGGCACAATTGCCAGAAACCTTGCGGTGACCGTTACATAAGGGCGTACAAGCTTATTTCAAGGGCACAGGGCGAAAATTTTTTACGTTGATGCCCTGAAAACGAACACGGCACCCGAGGGTGCCGTGTCGATGGAAGTGTTACTTGGAATCGCGGTGTTCGAACTCGCCTTCGATCACATTGGGCTCACGGCCCAGTGGCTGCTGCGGAGCAGGACCACCTCGTGGCTGAAGGTCATCGGCGAATGCACGCTGACGCATCGCTTGTTCCTCGGCGCGCAGACGCATTTTGTTGGCCAACAGTCGACGAGAGATCGGCAGCAACATGATCAGACCCAGCACGTCGGTGACGAAGCCCGGCAGGATCAACAGGCCGCCCGCCAAGGCCAGCATCAGGCCTTCGAGCATGGTCTGAGCTGGCAGTTCGCCGCGGTTCAGGCTTTCACGGGCGCGCAGCGCAGTAGCCAGACCGGCGATACGCAGCACGAACACGCCAAGCATCGAGCCGAGAATGATCAGCAGCAGGGCCGGGAAAAACCCGATCGCCCCACTGACCTTGACGAATACGAACAGCTCCAACACCGGGAACAGTACAAAGAGCAACAAAAAAGGGCGCATCAAATGGTTCCTCAACGCAAGAATGCCTTGCCAGTCTTCCTTAGATGACGTCGCCGTTTCGTGAATTCAAGCGTCGGCCACTTCATTTTTCGGCCAATGCTCGGCGTGAGCCAGGAAAACCAAGGCTTCGCGTACTTGTGTCGGCGTATTACAGGGTGTTTGAAACGGCAGCCAGTAGAGTCCCTGACCGATGCGCAGATGCATGCCTTCGCTGTCGATGCCGGCCAATTGCGCCGGTGCAGTTTTCGGTAACCCCGCCAGCTCGACGTAGTGGGCGATCGCTTTGGCGTGATCGGCATTCATGTGCTCGACCATACTCACTTCGGCCTTGCCGGCGAACGGGTTGGCGAGGGTCAACTGATCGATCCAGTGAATCGCACCGAAGCCGCCGATGTAGCGGTGACGTACCTCATTGAGCACCCAGAAATCGAAATCATGGGCTTTGTGATAGTTCTGCGAATCGGGGAAATAGCGGTAGTAACGCTCGGCGGCCGCTTCGATGGCAGCGGTGTCCTGGAGCTTTTCTGCCTCGGCGAGGTAAGTCAGGCGACCAACGGCTTGTACGTCTTCGGCTTCACGCTCACCCACCAGCAGCGAACATTTCGGATCTTTCTGCAGGTTGTGAGTGTGCTGGGCGATGCGGCTGATAAGGATCAGCGGCCGGCCCTGTTCATCCAGACAGTACGGAACCACGGAGCCAAACGGGAAACCGGGCATCGCTTTGGAGTGTGTCGAGAGCACTCCACGGTATTCCTTGAGAAGCAATTCTCGTGCATGCTTAGCCACTACAACGCTCAATTTATGACTCCTTATGTAGAATCCGTCGAAAAAACGGACAGGCACCTGGATAAAAGTTCCAGCACGCCATAGGGGCAGTTCTCATGTGCAGCCAGGCCACATCAGGCTCAGATCGAGAGGCCCTTTGGAAGGAAAACCACTCAGATCTGCTATGGGGCTATGCGAATGCAACTCACTGACAAAGTAATCATTATCACCGGCGGTTGCCAGGGTTTAGGTCGTTCCATGGCCGAGTATCTTGCAGGCAAAGGCGCGAAGCTGGCGCTGGTGGACCTGAATCAGGAAAAACTCGACGCCGCCGTCGCGGCTTGCCAAGCCAAGGGTGTCGAGGCTCGCGCCTACCTGTGCAACGTCGCCGATGAAGAACAGGTGACCCACATGGTCACCCAGGTGGCCGACGACTTCGGCGCGATTCATGGCCTGATCAACAACGCCGGCATTCTGCGCGATGGCCTGCTGTTGAAGGTCAAGGACGGCGAAATGACCAAGATGAGCCTGGCCCAATGGCAGGCGGTGATCGACGTCAATCTGACCGGCGTGTTCCTGTGCACCCGTGAAGTCGCGGCAAAAATGGTCGAGCTGAACAACAGCGGCGCGATCATCAATATCTCGTCGATTTCGCGCGCCGGCAACGTTGGCCAGACCAACTACTCCGCCGCCAAGGCCGGTGTCGCTGCGGCGACCGTGACCTGGGCCAAGGAACTGGCACGTTATGGCATTCGCGTGGCGGGCATTGCGCCGGGCTTCATCGAAACCGAGATGACCCTGAGCATGAAGCCCGAAGCGCTGGAGAAAATGACGTCGGGGATTCCGCTCAAGCGCATGGGTAAACCTGAAGAAATCGCCCAGTCGGCGGCCTACATTTTCGAGAACGACTACTACACCGGTCGGATTCTGGAATTGGATGGCGGGTTGCGGATTTAAGGTTGGCGTAATCACAATGTGGGAGCGGGCTTGCTCGCGAAGGCGGTGTGTCATCCAACAGATAAGTTGACTGATCTACCGCCTTCGCGAGCAAGCCCGCTCCCACATTGGATCGCATTTCTTCAGCGAATCAATCGTCGCTGACGGTGATGTTCGGCATCGCCGGCGTTGCCGCTTCCTGCAACACAATCCGCGCGCCGACATGGCGGGCCAGTTCCTGGTAAACCATCGCAATCTGACTGTCCGGCTCGGCGATCACCGTTGGCTTGCCACCATCGGCCTGTTCGCGAATCAGCATCGACAGGGGCAACGAAGCCAACAGTTCGACACCGTACTGATTGGCCAGCTTCACACCGCCGCCCTCACCGAACAGATGCTCGGCATGCCCGCAGTTGGAGCAGATGTGCACGGCCATGTTTTCCACCACGCCCAGCACCGGGATGTTGACCTTGCGGAACATCTCCACGCCCTTGCGCGCGTCCAGCAATGCCAGATCCTGTGGGGTGGTCACGATTACCGCACCGGCCACCGGGACTTTCTGCGCCAGGGTCAGCTGGATATCGCCGGTGCCTGGCGGCATGTCGATGACCAGATAATCCAGATCGCCCCAGGCCGTTTGCGTGACCAGTTGCAACAGGGCGCCGGACACCATCGGCCCGCGCCAGACCATCGGCGTGTTGTCGTCGGTCAGGAAGGCCATGGACATCACTTCGACGCCATGGGACTCGATCGGAATGAACCACTTCTGATCCTTGACCTTTGGTCGGGTACCTTCAGGGATGCCGAACATGATGCCTTGGCTCGGGCCGTAGATATCCGCGTCGAGAATCCCGACTTTGGCGCCTTCACGGGCCAGCGCCAGGGCCAGGTTGGCAGCCGTGGTGGACTTGCCCACGCCACCCTTGCCGGATGCCACGGCCACGACGTTCTTGACGTTGGCCAGCCCCGGAATCTGTGCCTGAGCCTTGTGCGCGGCGATCACGCTGGTGATCTCGACGCGCGCAGTGACGACGCCGTCCAGGCCTTCGATGGCCAGTTGCAGCAACTGCGCCCAGCCGCTCTTGAACAGACCGGCGGCGTAACCCAGTTCCAGCTGGACGCTGACGCGATCACCCTGGATATCGATGCTGCGCACGCACCCGGCGCTGACCGGGTCCTGGTTCAGATAAGGGTCGGTGTATTGGCGAAGGACGGCTTCCACCGCTGCGCGATTGACGGCGCTCATGGGCAACTCCGATAGCAAGACTGGAAAATCAGGCGGGTATCCTAACCGTTCTACATCATAGACGGCATGCCCCACGATGATTTGTGGCAAACACATCCCTGTGGCGAGGTAGCTTGCTCCCGCTCGACTGCGCAGCAGTCGTAATCCAGTGACGCGATCCTTCTGTCGGAACCGGGTTGCCGGGATTGGGGCGGCTTCGCCACCCAGCGGGAGCAAGCTCCCTCGCCACCAAAGCCCTCTTGCACCCGGCAAACTCATCACCACCTTTTTCAGGGGCGATGCATCCGGAAACAGGCCCGAAGGGTGAAAAATATGCGCCGGCGCTTTATAGTGGCCGACCTCCGTTTCATCAAGTAGCCGAGCCCCATGTCCGAGCCACGCAAGATCCTCGTCACCAGCGCCCTGCCCTATGCCAATGGTTCGATCCACCTCGGCCATATGCTGGAATACATCCAGACCGATATGTGGGTGCGCTTTCAGAAGCATCGCGGTAATCAATGCATTTATGTCTGCGCCGACGACGCCCACGGTTCGGCCATCATGCTGCGCGCAGAAAAGGAAGGCATCACCCCGGAACAACTGATCGCCAATGTCCAGGCTGAACACAGCGCCGACTTTGCCGAGTTCCTGGTGGACTTCGACAATTTTCACTCCACTCACGCCGAAGAAAACCGTGAGCTGTCGAGCCAGATCTACCTGAAGCTGCGCGACGCCGGGCACATCGCCACGCGCTCGATCACTCAGTACTTCGACCCGGAAAAGAAAATGTTCCTGGCCGACCGCTTCATCAAGGGCACCTGCCCGAAATGCGGTACCGAAGACCAGTACGGCGACAACTGCGAAAAATGCGGCGCGACCTACGCGCCCACCGACCTGAAGGATCCGAAGTCGGCAATCTCTGGCGCCACTCCGGTGCTCAAGGATTCCCAGCACTTCTTCTTCAAGCTGCCGGACTTCCAGGAAATGCTGCAAGCCTGGACCCGCAGCGGCACGTTGCAAGACGCCGTGGCCAACAAGATCGCCGAATGGCTGGACGCTGGCCTGCAACAGTGGGACATCTCCCGCGATGCGCCATACTTCGGCTTCGAGATTCCTGACGAGCCAGGCAAGTATTTCTACGTGTGGCTGGATGCGCCAATCGGCTACATGGCCAGCTTCAAGAACCTCTGCAACCGTACGCCGGAACTGGACTTTGACGCGTTCTGGGGCAAGGACTCCACTGCCGAGCTGTACCACTTCATCGGCAAGGACATCGTCAACTTCCACGCCCTGTTCTGGCCAGCGATGCTCGAAGGCGCCGGTTTCCGTAAACCGACCGGCATCAACGTGCACGGCTACCTGACCGTCAACGGCCAGAAGATGTCCAAGTCCCGTGGCACGTTCGTCAAGGCGCGCACCTACCTGGATCACCTGTCGCCGGAATACCTGCGCTACTACTACGCCGCCAAGCTGAGCCGTGGCGTCGACGACCTGGACCTGAACCTCGAAGACTTCGTGCAGAAGGTCAACTCCGACCTGGTCGGCAAAGTCGTCAACATCGCCAGCCGTTGCGCCGGTTTCATCCATAAAGGCAACGCTGGTGTGCTGGTAGCCGGCAATGCCGCGCCGGAACTGACCGATGCCTTCCTGGCCGCAACGCCAAGCATTGCCGAAGCCTATGAAGCTCGCGACTTTGCCCGCGCCATGCGCGAAATCATGGGCCTGGCCGACCGCGCCAACGCCTGGATCGCCGACAAGGCGCCGTGGTCGCTGAACAAACAGGAAGGCAAGCAGGATGAAGTCCAGGCCATTTGCGCCCTGGGCATCAACCTGTTCCGCCAACTGGTGATTTTTCTCAAACCGGTACTGCCGCTGCTGGCCGCCGATGCCGAGGCATTCCTGAACGTCGCGCCGCTGACCTGGAACGACCACGCCACCTTGCTCAGCAACCATCAGCTGAACGAGTTCAAACCGTTGATGACCCGCATCGACCCGGTAAAAGTGCAAGCCATGACCGACGCCTCGAAAGAAGACCTGACCGCCAGCGCAACCGACACCGGCCAAGCGGCACCTGCCGGCAATGGTGAACTGGCCAAGGATCCGCTGTCGCCAGAGATCGAGTTCGACACCTTCGCTGCCGTAGACCTGCGCGTTGCGCTGATCGTCAAGGCCGAAGCCGTGGAAGGTGCCGACAAGCTGCTGCGCCTGACCCTGGACATCGGTGACGAGCAACGCAACGTGTTCTCCGGGATCAAGAGCGCTTACCCGGACCCGTCCAAGCTCAATGGTCGCCTGACCATGATGATCGCCAACCTCAAGCCCCGCAAAATGAAATTCGGGATCTCCGAAGGCATGGTGATGGCGGCAGGCCCCGGCGGTGAAGAAATCTACCTGCTGAGCCCCGACAGCGGCGCCAAGCCGGGTCAGCGCATCAAGTAAAGCCCTGCGGTAAACCGATCCCACAGTCGTGCCCGGCGCGACTGTGGGATTTTCATGTCTGGCCCACCCTCCTTCCTTGCCGGATAATGCCTAACCTTGTTAGACAGGCCTCTTTTTGCCGGCACGATCATGACCGAACTGCTTCTTACGCTTATCAGCGCTGCCCTGATCAACAACCTCGTGTTGCATTGGCCGCTGGGCATCGATCCGGTGCTGGGCAGCGAGCGGCCACAGGTCCACGCGCTGGGCATCGCGACAACGTGCCTGATGCTGATCGTCGGCACGCTCGGCTATGCGCTCTATCACTGGCTACTGGTGCCATTGGGGCTGACGTCGCTGCGTCTGTTCGTGTTTCTGCCGCTGAGCGTTCTGCTGATCGCCCCGCTGCTGAAGCTGCTTTCACGGTTATTGGCGACGCTTTCATTCGATGGCCTCTGGCCCCTGCTGCTGGGGAATGCCGGGGTGCTTGGGCTGACGTTGCTCAACGCTCAAGACGACAAGGGAATTTTTTACGCCATAGCCCTGAGCCTTGGCGCCGGGCTGGGTTTCTGGCTGGTACTGAGTCTGTTCAGCGACTTGCGCCAGCGCACACTCGATAACGATATCCCCCTGCCCTTTCGTGGCCTGCCGATCGAATTGATCGGCGCCGGATTGATCGCGGTGGTTTTTCTCGGATTCAGCGGGCTGATCAAAACATGAGTCTGATTCAACGCATCGATGCCCTCTTGCCGCAGACCCAATGCGGCAAGTGTGGCCACCCCGGATGCAAACCCTACGCCGAAGGCATTGCCAGCGGCGAGCCGATCAACAAGTGCCCACCGGGCGGCAGCGAAACCATCGCCGCCCTGGCCGACCTGCTGAAAGTGCCAGTACTGGAACTGGACGTCAGTCGCGGTTCGGCACCGGCACAGATCGCTTACATCCGCGAAGCCGAATGCATCGGCTGCACCAAGTGCATTCAGGCCTGTCCGGTCGACGCCATTGTCGGCGCGGCGAAATTCATGCACACGGTCATCGTCGACGAATGCACCGGTTGCGACCTCTGCGTGGCGCCCTGCCCGGTGGATTGCATCGAGATGCATCCGTTACCGCTGGCCACGGTGCTGCCGATTGTCGGCGGGCTGGCGTTCAGCCTGGAGGAACAACAGGCCCGGGCCGCCAAGCGTAATCACGCGCGACGCCGTTTCGAACAGCGAAATGCCCGACTGCATCGCGAAGAGCAACAGAAACTCGCCGAACGCCAGGCCCGCGCCCAACGTGCTGCGCAGCCCAGCGAAGTAGCGCTCGACCCGGTTCAGGCCGCACTCGAGCGCGTCCGCGCACAGAAGGCCGCCAATGCCGATGCGGCACTGAAAAAGGCCAAGGTCGATCTGGCGATGAGTCGGGCGCAGCTGAACAAATCGCTCAAGGCTTTTGGGCATCCGCCAACCTTCGAACAGCAATCGCAACTGATCGTGCTGCAACAGCAGTTCGAAGCCGCCGAACAGGCACTGGCGCAACTGGAAACCAATGTACCTGTGATGCTTGCGCCGCCTGTTCCGGCCAAAGATGCCGAGCTGAAACGGGCGAAGATTCAGTTGGCCATGCGCCGCGCCGAACTCAAGAAAGCGCAAACAAACGAAGCGCCGGCCGAACAGATCGAAGCGTTACAACGTGCGCTCAGCGAAGCCGAGCGCCAGGTGGAGGCTTATGCTGCCCCTTGAATCGGTGGACGAACGCCTTCAGCAGGCCATGAAGCTGGTATTGCTGGCCACTGTGCCGGGGATGCTGATGTTGTTCTGGCTGTACGGCTGGGGGGTGTTGATCAACCTGATTCTAGCGGCGGCTACCGCGCTGGCTGTAGAAGCGGCGGTATTGCAGCTGCGCAAGCAACCGGTAAAACCGACGGTGAGCGACGGCAGTGCGCTGGTCAGTGCGACGCTGTTGGCGCTGGCCTTGCCGCCTTATTGTCCGTGGTGGCTGACAGTCAGTGCTGCGGCGTTCGGATTGTTTTTCGGCAAGCACTTGTATGGCGGCGTCGGCAAGAATCCGTTCAATCCGGCGATGCTCGGTTTCGCGCTGGTGCTGGTGATGTTTCCCCAGCAAATGACCCATTGGCCGGCGTCCCATGGCATGGATTTGTTCGGTGGGATGCAACAGGTGTTCGGCTTCAGCTTCGGCCAGGCACCCGATGCGTGGGCCCAGGCCACGGCGCTGGACAGTCTGCGAATCAACAAAAGCCTGACCATGGAAGAACTGTTCGCCGGCAATCCAGCACTCGGCCGTTTTGGCGGCCGAGGCGTGGAATGGGTCAACCTGGCGTTTCTGGCGGGCGGTGCGTTTCTGTTGCAGCGGCGGGTATTCAGCTGGCATGCGCCGGTCGGCATGCTCGCCAGCCTGTTCGTCATCAGCCTGTTGTGCTGGAACGGTACGGGCTCCGACTCAAATGGCTCGCCACTGTTTCATCTGCTTACCGGCGCAAGCATGCTCGGTGCCTTTTTCATCGTGACGGAACCGATATCCGGCCCGAAAAGCCCCACTGCCCGATTACTGTTCGGCGCAGGCGTGGGGTTACTGACTTACCTGATTCGGACGTGGGGCGGGTATCCGGACGGGCTGGCCTTTGCGGTTTTGCTGATGAACCTCTGTGTACCGGCGCTGGAGCGGTTTGCCGCGTCCAGACAGGAGCAAGTTGCCCCATGAGCCGAACGACGAGCGTTGTGATTCTGGTAGTGCTGGCGGGCCTGGGGATGGGCGCGACCTACCTCGTGCAGCACACCAGCGCCGCGCGCATTGCCGCCGAACAACGCCTGATCGACAGCCGCCAGTTACTGGATCTGCTACCGCCCGGCAGCTACGACAATCAGCCACTGGAGCATCCCCTCCGCCTCGAAAGCACTCGCCTGGCCAACAGTACGCTGCTGGGGGGCTACCTGGCGTCCAAGGCTGGCCAACCGAGCGTTGTGTTGCTGCGTAGTCAGACATTGGGCTATGCCGGCTCCATTGAGTTGCTGATCGCCATCGACCCCCAAGGCAAGCTAGTGGGGGTCAAAACCCTCAAGCAATCGGAAACCCCAGGACTGGGCGGCAAGCTCGCCGACTGGCCCAATGCCTGGCTTCAGGTGTTTACCGGTAAATCCCTGACCGACCCCAGTGATAATGGCTGGGCCTTGAAAAAGGACCAAGGGCAGTTCGATCAGATCGCTGGCGCGACCATCACCTCAAGAGCGGTGATCAATACCACCCATGACGCACTGCGCTACTTCGATGAACACCGGCAACCGCTGATCGGGAGCAGCGCTCATGAATAAGTCATCGACCCTGCAGAACTCGCTGATGCTTACGCCGTTGATCGGCGTCACTGATTCATTGGTAACGGCTTTGGGCCTGTGGCTGATGTTCGCCCTGGTGCTCAGCGCTTACGGTGTGAGCATGGGCGTCTTGCGCTCGCGACTGATTCCGGCAACACATTTGCTTGCCTGCCTCTTGCTGGCCGCCACGCTGACCAGTTGCGCGGAGCTCGCCACGCAAGCCTGGTCGCTTCAATGGCACCAGCATCTGGGTTTCTACACCGGATTGATCGCCTTGCAATGCGTCGTGCTGGAACACAACGGTTTTTTCCAGAGCCCACGGCGTGATCGACTGCGTCTGTGTGGCCTGTTCGGCGCCTTGATGGTGGGCCTGGGCCTACTGCGCGAGTTCATCGGCAACGGGACACTCGGTAGTCATCTGTCCTGGCTGGCCAGTGCCACGCAGCCGGACTGGCAAGGCTGGACGCTGATCGTCGACGGCGGCCTGCATCTGGCAACACTGGCCCCTGGCGGGTTTATTCTGCTGGGACTGTTGATCGCCGCACATCAGGCCTGGACCCGCCGCCCAGCGACCTCACATTGACCGCCTTCGAGGAAACGCATCGCCCATGAATGCCGCAAAACGTCTTGAAATTTTCCGCAGGTTTCACGAAGACAACCCTGAACCGAAGACCGAACTGGCCTATTCCTCGGCGTTCGAATTGCTGATCGCCGTGATTCTCTCGGCGCAGTCGACCGATGTCGGCGTCAACAAGGCCACCGCCAAACTGTTCCCGGTGGCCAATACGCCAACGGCGATTCATGCCTTGGGCGTCGAAGGGCTGTCGGAGTACATCAAGACCATTGGCCTGTTCAACAGCAAAGCGAAAAACGTGATCGAAACCTGTCGCTTGCTGGTGGAGCGCCATGGCGGTGAAGTGCCGCAGAGCCGTGAGGCGCTGGAAGCTTTGCCCGGCGTCGGTCGCAAGACCGCCAACGTGGTGCTCAATACAGCCTTTCGTCAGCTGACGATGGCTGTGGACACCCATATTTTCCGGGTCAGCAACCGTACCGGCATTGCTCCGGGCAAAAATGTGGTCGAGGTGGAGCAGAAACTGATGAAATTCGTGCCGAAGGAATATCTGCTCGACGCTCACCACTGGCTGATTCTCCATGGGCGCTACGTGTGTCTGGCCCGCAAGCCGCGGTGTGGCAGTTGCAGGATCGAGGACTTGTGCGAATACAAGCAAAAGACCTCGGACGATTGAGGCGCTTTTAGTTTTTTTGATTGATCGATTGAAAAAATCTTTTTTACCCGCCGGGAAATTGTCGATATAAGGAGCGCCAAAGGGCAGCCTTAGCCTGGAGTTAACCTTATGAGCACTGGCAAAGAGCAATTGGACGTAGAAGACGACTTCACTCCCGTTGAGGCCGATGACGCTGAGCCGGTAGTGGAAGTGGCGAAGACCAACCTGAGCAAACGTCGCACCATCGACAATATGCTGGAGGAGCGCCGACTGCAGAAGCAATTGGCCGATTACGATTTTGACTTGTGACACTTAAAAGCCTCCCGAAACGGAGGCTTTTTACTAAGTGCCGACCCCTGATAAACGCCCGTTCATCGCGCCTCGGCAAACGCTGGCAGCATCAGACCAGGCCATTACGTTGGGCCAATTCGATCAGGTCGACCAGTGAGCGAGCATTGAGCTTTAATAGAAGACGAGTCTTGTAAGTACTAACGGTTTTATTGCTGAGGAACATTCCATCGGCGATCTCCTTGTTTGTCTTTCCTCGGGCCAACTGTTGCAGGACCATCATCTCTCGCCCGGACAAACGATCCACCATATCAGCTTCACTGGCGTTCCCAAGACTGGAACGCACGGTATGCAGAGCCTGATTTGGAAAGTAGCTGTAACCTGACAGTACGGCTTTTATTGCACTGAGCAACTCGGTGAGATCCTGTTGTTTGCAGACATATCCGGCGGCACCCGATTGCATGCAGCGCATGGAAAAGTGTCCTGGCGCCTGGGAAGTCAATATCAGTACTTTTAGAGGCATCGTCGTTGATGTCAGGCGCGCGATGACTTCCAACCCATCCAGTTTCGGTATTCCAATATCCAGAATAACAATATCCGGCATCAGGTCACGGGCAAGTTGTAATGCGTCCACACCATTATCTGTTTCTGCAATGACTTCGTAGCCATGACGTTCCATTAGCATACGTACCGCAAGACGAATGACGGGGTGATCATCCACGATCAGCACTTTATTCATGGGCAAGTCCAATTTTCGCTGTTCGAATTTTTAGAGCCCGCACCATAGCCTAGTCGTTTCACCCATGGCATGCCGTCACCCCCGGCCACTCGCAGCGAGAGACATAGCCTACAAACAACACGGATTATTCCTACAAAAAATCATTGCCAAACCAAGAGCCAGAGATGTTACTGGTCCAACACTGTTCAGCGCTCCGACATTTTTTTGTATCGCCTTACAACAAAAAAACACAAATCCAAGGTTTGACGCCAACAATCCAACATACATCGACTATTGAGCTACTCTTAAAAGTAACGGGCATTTACCAGCACTCTCCGCAACCTGACTCAACAACCAAAAAAGTTCACACATCGTAACACTTCACCAACAATACACTTCTTATTAATCTAAAATAAACAAACCGCCATACCCGACCCGACAACAACACAGCTACTATAGCAACCATCACTACCAGAGCAAAAAAGCAGTTAAATACAATAGAAAAAACTTACACATCAGTTATTACCCTCCCGCAAACCAATCGAGAAAGTACAATACTTCATGAGCAGAAAACATGATAAAACTCAGAAAAAGAATTACCAACCCCATGACAATCATCGCCATTTTTGCAGCCTTATCTGAAACTTCGGCTGCTGTATCCCTCCCCTTTCTCGATGATGAGGAAAGAGAGCTTTATGTTTGGTTCCTGATCAGCTTCCCCTTTTATTTACTTTTCCTATTCTTCATCACACTCAACTTCAACTATCGGTCGCTTTACGCGCCCTCCGATTTCGAGAAGGGAAAACACTTCATAAAAGTCATGGACAACGCTGATCACTCGGGAAACAGTCCACCCAAGGTAACGCCTGAAAGCTCAGCCCCACACCATGTGCACCTGCCTGCTTCCCTAAAGGATCTGCACATCGTTGATGCACGGTGGGTACGCAAAAAAATGGCGCTCAGCGCCCTGATGGAGAGTATTCAGCACCCTCCGGATAACCCTGCACAGGTGATCGTATTTCTCACGTGTGCCGACTCGGATAAATTACTGAAGGACAACACACTCAAACATTGGAAACAAATAAAGAAACAGAACAGCGCAACATTCTGTATTTCTTACAACTTGAGTTCACAGGGCGTGACGATTATGGGCTAGGTATTGAACTGTCGCACATCAGAAGACAGCCCTTGAAGCAAGCTCAAGGACAGGAAGCAGAAGGAACGGTTAGCAGAAACAAGAAAAAAGCGAAACGCAATATGCAGCAGCCCCCCTTTCAGATGTGTGGCCTTGTCATCAACAAGGCCACACATCCATTACCGACTCAAAGGTCTCAGAAAAGCTTCCGGCCTTTGTTCGCCGCGATACGCATGCGCAAGGCGTTGAGCTTGATGAAGCCCGCCGCATCGGCCTGGTTGTAGGCGCCGCCATCTTCTTCGAAGGTCGCGATGTTGGCGTCGAACAACGACTCGTCAGACTTGCGACCAGTGACGATCACATTGCCCTTGTACAGCTTCAGGCGCACTACGCCGTTCACATGAGCCTGGGAAGCGTCGATCATCTGTTGCAGCATCAGACGCTCTGGGCTCCACCAGTAACCGGTGTAGATCAGGCTGGCGTATTTAGGCATCAGCTCGTCTTTGAGGTGAGCCACTTCGCGGTCCAGGGTGATCGATTCGATCGCACGGTGAGCACGCAGCATGATGGTGCCGCCTGGAGTTTCGTAGCAGCCGCGGGACTTCATGCCGACGTAGCGGTTTTCGACGATGTCGAGACGGCCGATACCGTGTTCGCCACCGATACGGTTCAAGGTCGCCAGCACGGTGGCCGGGGTCATTTCGACGCCGTCCAGTGCGACGATATCGCCGTTGCGGTAGGTCAGCTCCAGGTACTGCGGTTTATCAGGAGCGTTCTCCGGGGAGACGGTCCATTTCCACATGTCTTCTTCGTGCTCGGTCCAGGTGTCTTCCAGCACGCCGCCTTCATAGGAGATGTGCAGCAAATTGGCGTCCATCGAGTACGGGGATTTTTTCTTGCCGTGACGCTCGATCGGAATCGCATGCTTCTCGGCATAATCCATCAGCTTCTCGCGGGACAGCAGATCCCATTCGCGCCACGGAGCGATCACTTTCACGCCTGGCTTCAAGGCGTAGGCGCCCAGTTCGAAACGAACCTGGTCATTGCCCTTGCCGGTCGCGCCGTGGGAAATGGCATCAGCGCCGGTTTCGTTGGCGATTTCGATCAAGCGCTTGGCGATCAACGGACGAGCAATGGAAGTACCCAGCAGGTACTCGCCTTCATAAACGGTGTTGGCGCGGAACATCGGGAACACGAAATCGCGCACGAATTCTTCACGCAGATCGTCGATGTAGATTTCTTTTACGCCCATGGCCTGTGCCTTGGCGCGGGCCGGTTCGACCTCTTCGCCCTGACCCAGGTCAGCGGTGAAGGTCACTACTTCACAGTTATAAGTATCCTGCAGCCACTTGAGGATCACCGAAGTGTCCAGGCCGCCGGAATACGCCAGAACGACCTTGTTTACGTCCGCCATGCCATCACTCCACGGGGTTCTACGGAAAGCCGTCAAGTCTACCGCTCATGCAGAATAATTTACAGAGGCGCGACAGCTTATGACGACGAAGCGACAGATTATGTCGAGCGAGCGACGATTTCAGCCGGTTCAGGACGCCTTCGCGCTGCCCGCGGAAGCGGTGGCTTGAGACGGCGGTTGCTCAGTTGGCGCCACCCGTTCAAGGCGTACGGCGACTCGACGGTTCTTCGCCCGATTGGCGGCATTGTTGTTCGGTGCCACAGGATAGCGCTCACCATGGAAACGCAGGGTGATCTGCGATTCCTGGATACCGTTGGCCTTGAAGAAATCCATCACGGCCAGCGCCCTGCGTCGTGACAGTTCACGGTTGGTCAGGCGGTTGCCGCTGTTGTCGGAATGGCCGTCGAGCTCAATGTGGTTGACCGTCGGATCGGCTTTCATGAACTCCAGCATCACTTGCAAATGGACCTTGGCTTGAGTGTCGAGATCAATGCCCTCCCCCGGAAAGCCTATTTCGGATTGCTTCACTTGCTCGAAATTCTGCGGCAGCAACTTGGCCACGCACCCCTGGTAGTCACTGTAGGCCTGGCTGAATTTGACTGGCAGCAGACGGATTTCAGATACCCGACCGTCGCCCGATGAGTGTCGAACGACCGGGCTGCGACCGTCCATCAAACCGTTGATCAGGCGCCCGGCCTGAACTTGCGAGCTGTTGAACAGCACGTTGCCGCTGCCGATTCGCACCGTGCCCAGGTTGATGTCGCCACGTCCCGGCTGCCATGGCGCAGCGGCTGCCAGCAAGGTCGCGGAACCGCCACCGATCATTGCGTTGTAGGCCTTCAGACGAAATGTCGCCTGCTCCCCTGCACGACGCACAAACTCACCCGAGCCGAAATCAGTGATCGGTTGAGTCAGGCGGCATTCGAACTTGTCACCTTCAACCGTCCACTCGATGCTCTCCAGGCGAGTCTGGAAAGTGAGCGCCATCGCAGGAAGGCTGGCAAACACACTGAGCAAGGCTAAATAACGCTGGCGCACGGGAGGCTCCACTGGCTTCTGCAACAAAAAGACCGACACACATATTTACGGCATACCTGTTTGGGTATCGGAAGCTTGCCGTAAAACTTGATAGCGAGTGCCTGGAAGTGTCTTTTCCGGTAGCATTCCCCTGAGTTTGACCCGCCTGGAATCCCCTCATGTCCGACCGCCTGACCCTGCTGCGTCCCGACGACTGGCATATTCATCTTCGCGATGGTGCTGTGTTGACCAATACCGTCGCGGATGTCGCGCGCACCTTTGGTCGCGCCATCATCATGCCCAACCTGGTACCGCCGGTACGCAACGCTGCTGAAGCCAATGGCTATCGCCAGCGGATTCTCGCCGCACGCCCGGCCGGCAGCCGTTTCGAACCACTGATGGTTCTGTACCTGACCGACCGCACTCAACCCGAAGAAATTCGTGAAGCCAAGGCCAGCGGCTTCGTTCACGCCGCCAAGCTGTACCCGGCCGGCGCGACCACCAACTCGGACTCTGGCGTTACCAGCATCGACAAGATTTTCCCTGCACTGGAGGCCATGGCCGACGTCGGGATGCCCTTGTTGGTTCACGGTGAAGTCACCCGTGGCGATGTCGACGTTTTCGATCGCGAAAAAATCTTCATCGATGAGCACTTGCGTCGTGTGGTCGAGCGTTTCCCGACCCTCAAAGTGGTGTTCGAACACATCACCACCGCCGACGCGGTGCAGTTCGTCAACGAGGCTTCGGCCAACGTCGGCGCAACCATCACCGCGCATCACCTGCTGTACAACCGCAACCACATGCTGGTGGGCGGGATTCGGCCGCACTTCTATTGCCTGCCGATCCTCAAGCGCAATACCCACCAGGAAGCCCTGCTCGACGCCGCCACCAGTGGCAGCGAGAAGTTCTTCCTCGGCACCGACTCGGCGCCCCATGCCCAGCACGCCAAAGAAGCGGCTTGCGGCTGTGCCGGTTGCTACACCGCTTATGCCGCGATCGAGATGTATGCCGAAGCCTTCGAACAGCGCAACGCGCTGGACAAGCTCGAAGCTTTCGCCAGCCTCAATGGCCCGCGTTTCTACGGCCTGCCGGCGAACACCGATCGCATCACCCTGGTCCGCGATGAGTGGACCGCCCCAACCAGCCTGCCGTTTGGCGAGCTGACCGTAATCCCGCTGCGCGCCGGTGAAAAACTGCGCTGGCGCCTGCTGGAGGAACACGCGTGAGTGAAGACCATTTCGACGATGAACAGGACGGTAATGGCGGCGGAGGCGGTTCCCGCCATCCAATGGCAGCCAGGTTCCGTGGTTACCTGCCGGTCGTTGTCGACGTAGAAACCGGTGGCTTCAACTCGGCCACCGATGCCCTGCTGGAAATCGCCGCCACCGTGATCGGCATGGATGAAAAAGGCTTTGTGTACCCTGAGCACACCTATTTCTTCCGGGTCGAACCGTTCGAAGGCGCGAACATCGAAGCGGCAGCCCTGGAATTCACCGGAATCAAGCTCGATCACCCACTGCGCATGGCCGTGAGTGAAGAAGCGGCCCTGACCGATATCTTTCGCGGTGTGCGCAAGGCTCTGAAGGCCAACGGCTGCAAACGGGCGATTCTGGTCGGGCACAACAGCAGCTTCGACCTGGGCTTCCTCAACGCTGCTGTCGCGCGCCTGGACATGAAACGTAACCCGTTTCATCCGTTCTCCAGCTTCGACACGGCGACCCTCGCCGGTCTGGCCTACGGTCAAACCGTATTGGCCAAGGCCTGCCAGGCAGCGGATATCGACTTCGACGGTCGCGAGGCCCACTCGGCCCGCTACGACACCGAGAAGACGGCAGACCTGTTCTGCGGCATCGTCAATCGCTGGAAACAAATGGGCGGCTGGGAAGATTACAACGACTGATCCGTCATTGATCGGTTTATCCCGCCCATAAAAAAACCGGCCTCATCAGCCGGTTTTTTTATGCCTCGAACAGGCCTTACAGCGCAGCAGCGTTCTCGGTCAGGTAAGCCGCAACACCTTCGGTGGAAGCGGTCATGCCTTTGTCGCCTTTTTTCCAGTTGGCAGGGCAAACTTCGCCGTGCTCTTCGTGGAATTGCAGAGCGTCGACCAGACGGATCAGCTCTTCGATGTTACGGCCCAGCGGCAGGTCATTGATGATCTGCGAGCGGACAACGCCTTTGTCATCGATCAGGAATGCGCCACGGAAAGCCACGCCGCCTTCGGACTCAACGTCGTAGGCCTTGGCGATTTCGTGCTTCAGGTCGGCCGCCATGGTGTAGCGAACTTCGCCGATACCACCGTTGTTGACCGGGGTGTTGCGCCAGGCGTTGTGGGTGAAGTGCGAGTCGATCGAAACAGCTACCACTTCCACGTTGCGTGCCTTGAAGTCAGACATGCGGTTGTCCAGAGCGATCAGCTCGGACGGGCAAACGAAGGTGAAGTCCAGTGGGTAGAAGAACACCAGGCCGTATTTGCCTTTGATGGCCGAGGACAGGGTGAAGCTGTCTACGATTTCGCCATTGCCGAGTACGGCCGGTACGGTGAAGTCAGGGGCTTGTTTGCCTACGAGTACGCTCATTGGATATCTCCTGGTGTAAAAACGGTGAAGTGCAGGGTTCGTATCAGCCTGCCACCTTCGGGCGACAGCCCTGTGACACGAACCCCCTTCGCAAAGGCCGACCATCATACACCGCGTTTTTAGCCTGTCCTTAACGGTTTTTTGCTGGCTGGTAAAAAGGTCACTGCTATATTTTCCTTAGGGAAGGCATGAAAAGAGGCCGTTCGTCAGTCACAGCCCCTTATGACGAAAAGCTTTCAGAAACCACTTTGACAATCATTCTCGTTAACATTAAGATCCATCGCAATTGAGTCACAACCAGCGACGGTTTTTACTTATGTATGTCTGCCTCTGCACTGGCGTCACCGACGGTCAAATCCGCGATGCAATCTATGAAGGTTGCTGCAGCTATAAAGAAGTCCGTCAGGCCACCGGCGTTGCCAGCCAATGCGGTAAATGCGCCTGCCTGGCCAAGGAAGTGGTGCGCGAAACCCTGGGCAAACTGCAATCGGCTCAAGCGGCGATCCCCTATCCCGCAGAATTTACCGCCGCATAACTATCGTATTTCAAAGAACCGGACTTGATGTCCGGTTTTTTATGCCTGAAAATCAATTGCTTAGGCACTAGACGCGGAACACAAACATTCTTATTCCGATTAATTTTCATATAAGTTTCAATAACTTAGGTTTGACACCCTTAATTACCCGGCTCAAACTCTGCTTTATAGACAGTTACTTAGGGCAGGACCCCCATCATGAAAGGCGACGTTACAGTCATCCAGCATCTCAACAAGATCCTTGCCAATGAGCTGGTCGCGATCAATCAATACTTTCTGCATGCCCGCATGTACGAAGATTGGGGCCTGAACAAGCTCGGCAAGCACGAGTACCACGAATCCATCGACGAGATGAAGCACGCTGACAAGCTGATCAAGCGCATTCTGTTTCTTGAAGGCCTGCCAAACGTCCAGGACCTGGGCAAGCTGCACATCGGCGAACACACCAAGGAAATGCTTGAGTGCGATCTGAAGATCGAACGCGACGGCCATGCCGACCTGAAAGTCGCTATCGCTCACTGCGAAAGCGTCGGTGACTTCGGTAGCCGTGAACTGCTCGAAGACATTCTTGAATCCGAAGAAGAACATATCGACTGGCTGGAAACCCAACTGGGCCTGATCGATAAGGTCGGTCTTGAGAACTATCTGCAATCGCAGATGGGCGAAGAGTAAATGCTACGCCGCTAATCGCGATGCAATAAAAAGCCCCGCCCTCTTTTAAAGAGGCGGGGCTTTTTAATGACCGAATTTCGGGCTCACCCTAGAACAAATGTGGGAGCGGGCTTGCTCGCGAAAGCGGTAGGTCAGTCAACTTATCTGTTGAATGTTGTACCGTCTTCGCGAGCAAGCCCGCTCCCACACACAGCGAATCAGGCGTCGGTCTTGTTGGCAGCAGCAGCTTCAACAGCGGCTTTGATCGTCGCTTGCAACGAACCGTCTGCAGCCATCTCGGTCATGATGTCGCTACCGCCGACCAGCTCACCACCGACCCACAGTTGCGGGAAAGTTGGCCAGTTAGCGTACTTTGGCAGGTTGGCGCGGATTTCCGGGTTCTGCAGGATGTCCACATAGGCAAACTTTTCACCACAGGCCATGACAGCCTGAGCGGCTTTCGCGGAGAACCCACACTGTGGGGCATTCGGCGAGCCTTTCATGTAAAGCAGAATGGTGTTGTTGGCAATCTGCTCTTTAATCGTTTCGATGATATCCATGGAGCACCTCGGCTGAACTTTCCGACTCAGTGGTCGGCACGGTGGCGCATTGTAACGGAAACCCGAGCGCCATGCTCGGCCTCCCCGACAGACATGTTCACGCCGCCGCCACGGTCACCGGTACGCCATTCAATGCTGCATTGCCGGACAACTCATCGAGCTGACATTCGTCAGTCAGATCATTGGCACTGGAACCCGGCTGGCCACTGGCAATCGTCATCTGCACACCCGGTCGCGCATGACCCCAACCGTGAGGCAGGCTGACCACACCTTTCATCATATCCAGGCTGGCGATCACTTCAACCTCGATCACGCCGACCCGCGAACTGACACGTACCCGTTGCCCATCGCTGAGTCCGCGGCTGGCCAAATCGTCCGGATGCATCAGCAGTTGATGGCGCGGCTTGCCCTTTACCAGACGATGATAGTTGTGCATCCATGAATTGTTGCTGCGCACATGGCGGCGACCGATCATCAGCAGCTCATCAGCGGCCGGGGCTTGTAAGGCCGCGAAACGCGTCAGGTCGGCGAGGATCTCGACAGGCGCTGCCTGGACTCGTTGATTGGCCGTTTTCAGGCGTGGCGCCAGGTTGGGTTTAAGCGCGCCCAGATCGATACCGTGAGGATGATCGAACAAGGTCGCCAGCGACAACTTGTGTTCCGAAGCGTCGCCATACAGCCCCATCCGCAGCCCTCGGTCGATCATCTGCGCTGGCGCGATAGTCGGCTTCAATTCCTTGCCGGTCTTCACCGCAAAAGCTTTGGCCAGCCCCACGAAGATTTCCCAGTCATGCAGCGCGCCTTCGGGCTTGGGGAGAATCGCCCGGTTGAAACGGCTGACGTTGCGCACTGCGAACATGTTGAACGTGGTGTCGTAATGATCGTTTTCCAGTGCCGAAGTCGACGGCAGAATCAGGTCGGCATAACGCGTGGTTTCGTTGATGTACAGGTCAATGCTGACCATGAACTCCAATCCGTCCAGTGCCTGTTCCAGTTGTCGGCCATTAGGCGTGGATAGCACCGGATTCCCCGCCACGGTGATCAGCGCGCGGACCTGCCCTTCCCCTTCGGTGAGCATCTCTTCGGCCAGCGCCGATACCGGCAGTTCTCCAGCGTACTCCGGACGCCCGGACACCCGGCTCTGCCAAAGATTGAAATGCCCGCCTGAGGTCGACGCCACCAGATCCACCGCAGGTTCGGTGCACAACGCACCGCCCACCCGGTCGAGGTTGCCGGTGACCAGATTGATCAATTGCACCAGCCAATGGCACAAGGTGCCGAAAGCCTGGGTCGAAACGCCCATGCGGCCGTAGCAGACCGCTGTCGGCGCTGCCGCGAAGTCGCGCGCCAATTGGCGGATCTGCTCGGCGGGCACCGCGCACAGCGGGCTCATGGCCTCGGCGGTGAAACCTGCGATCGCCTCACGCACCTCATCCAGGCCATCGACCGGCAAATGACTGTCGCGGGTCAGGCCTTCAGCGAACAACGTATTGAGCAGCCCGAACAACAGCGCCGCATCACCACCGGGGCGCACGAACAGATGCTGATCGGCAATCGCCGCCGTTTCGCTGCGACGCGGATCGACCACCACCACTTTGCCGCCCCGGCCCTGAATCGCCTTGAGGCGCTTTTCCACATCCGGCACGGTCATGATGCTGCCATTGGAGGCCAGCGGATTGCCGCCCAGGATCAGCATGAAATCGGTGTGATCGATATCCGGGATCGGCAAGAGCAAGCCGTGGCCGTACATCAAATGACTGGTCAGATGATGGGGCAACTGATCGACCGAGGTCGCGGAAAACCGGTTACGGGTTTTTAACAGGCCAAGGAAGTAATTGCTGTGGGTCATCAACCCGTAGTTGTGCACGCTGGGGTTGCCCTGATAAACCGCCACCGCATTCTGCCCGTGACGTTCCTGAATCTCCGCCAGGCGTTCGGCAACAAGACTGAAAGCATCTTCCCACTCGATAGGCTGCCATTCGCTGCCCACTCGCAACATCGGCTGACGCAGGCGATCCGGATCGTTCTGAATGTCTTGCAGGGCAACCGCTTTGGGACAGATATGCCCGCGGCTGAAGGTGTCCTGAGGATCACCCTTGATCGATGTGATCTGTATGCCGCTGCCGTCGACCTCGGTGGTTTCGATGGTCAGGCCGCAAATAGCTTCACACAGATGGCACGCACGGTGATGGAGAGTCTTGGTCATGGCCAGTCTCTGTTTTGTTCTGGGCGGGCAATGTCGGCCGCGGGAGAAAAACTATGGCGCGCGACTCGCCCCTTTGCCAGCGACGTTCGTCTTGTGAATTGGCGACCATCAGGCCAGCCGATGGCAGCAAGGGATCAGTTCGATGGCAGACTCGGCGGCGCCTGCAACTGGATCTCCTCGATGGTTTCGATCTGCTCGTGGCCAACATGCACGCCGGTGAGCTCGCCGATCAGTCGCCAATGATCGTCGAGCCCGCCGCTGATGGTGGCCATGCGGTCGATCATGCGCCGACCCGCCGCCTTGGTGACCTCGTCTTCACTGCGCAACAACTCGAAAGACATCGAGGTCATGGAAGCAGTGAGGTGGGTCAGAGAACGTGCCGTGAGGCCGAGCAGTTCCATTAACAGCTGTTCTTTCGATTCCATTCTAAAGGCTTCCTGCGTCGCTCGTGCTCTAGTTATAACCCAGCACTTTGCTTTAGCAAATGTTTCGGACAAGACACATTGCCCACCAAAGGCTCAAATGACAGGTCGAAACCGACCGCCAGCGTGTCCCCCGCGCCCTGTTTGATTGCCAAGCCCGGCGAGCCCGGTGTACAAATGGACAGCTGCTGTCAGGAAACAGGCTTCAAAAGCGCTACTGCGTTCACCCGTAGCCTCTCTGAAATCCTCTAAACACCGTAGCCCATTGGCATGACGCGACATTTAATGTCAATATCGCGCCTTCCCCTATTTCGTCGCCCCGTGCGGCTTACGCCGCAGGTCTCGCCCGTTTTTCAGTTAAACAAGGCTTTGAGTATCTGCGGTCTGTTGCAAAAAGGTAGTCAATGATGAGCGCAAGGCACTTTCTCTCCCTGATGGATTGCACGCCCGAAGAGCTGGTCAGCGTGATCCGTCGAGGCGTTGAGCTCAAGGACCTGCGTAACCGCGGCGTACTGTTCGAGCCTTTGAAGAACCGCGTCCTGGGGATGATTTTCGAGAAGTCCTCGACCCGCACTCGTATCTCGTTCGAAGCCGGCATGATCCAGCTCGGCGGCCAGGCGATCTTCCTGTCGCCACGCGATACCCAATTGGGCCGCGGCGAGCCGATCGGCGACTGCGCCATCGTCATGTCGAGCATGCTCGACGCGGTGATGATCCGTACCTTTGCCCATAGCACCCTGACCGAATTCGCCGCCAACTCCCGCGTGCCGGTGATCAACGGCCTGTCCGATGACCTGCACCCGTGCCAGTTGCTGGCCGACATGCAAACCTTCCTCGAACACCGTGGTTCGATTCAAGGCAAGACCGTGGCCTGGATCGGCGATGGCAACAACATGTGCAATAGCTATATAGAAGCGGCGATCCAGTTCGACTTCCAGTTGCGTATAGCCTGCCCGGAAGGTTACGAGCCAAACCCAGAGTTCGTAGCTAAAGCCGGCGATCGGGTGACCATCGTCCGCGATCCTCAGGAAGCCGTGCGCGGCGCGCATCTGGTAAGCACCGACGTCTGGACCTCCATGGGCCAGGAAGAGGAAACTGCCAAGCGCCTGAAGTTGTTCGCACCCTTCCAGGTCAACCGTGCCCTGCTCGACCTGGCCGCGCCAGACGTGCTGTTCATGCATTGCCTGCCGGCCCACCGTGGCGAGGAAATCAGCCTGGATCTGCTCGATGATTCGCGCTCGGTGGCCTGGGATCAAGCCGAAAACCGTCTTCACGCACAAAAGGCCTTGCTCGAATTCCTCGTCCCGCCTTCGTACCACCACGCATGAGCCAGACCTTACTGCTGAACCTGCGCAACCTGGCGTGCGGTTATCAAAATCAGCGGGTCGTGCAGAATCTCAACCTGCATTTGAATGCCGGCGATATCGGTTGCCTGCTAGGGTCTTCAGGCTGCGGCAAAACCACCACCCTGCGGGCAATTGCCGGTTTCGAACCGGTGCACGAAGGTGAAATCCAGCTGGCGGGCGAGACCATCTCCAGCGCTGGCTTCACCCTTGCTCCCGAGAAACGCCGGATCGGCATGGTGTTTCAGGACTATGCACTGTTTCCGCACTTGAGCGTGGCCGAGAACATCGCCTTCGGAATCCGCAAGCACCCGCAAAAGGATCGCATCACCGAAGAACTGCTCGAACTGGTCAACCTGAAAAACCTCGGCAAGCGTTTCCCCCACGAACTGTCCGGTGGCCAGCAGCAACGTGTGGCTTTGGCCCGTGCCCTGGCCCCGGAACCGCAACTGCTGTTGCTCGACGAACCATTCTCCAACCTCGACGGCGAACTGCGACGCAAGCTCAGCCATGAGGTTCGTGACATTCTCAAGGCTCGTGGCACCAGTGCGATTCTGGTGACCCACGATCAGGAAGAAGCCTTCGCGGTCAGCGACCATGTGGGCGTTTTCAAGGAAGGTTGCCTGGAGCAGTGGGACACGCCCTACAACCTCTATCACGAACCACTGACGCCATTCGTAGCCAGTTTCATTGGCCAGGGTTACTTCATTCGCGGTCAGTTAAGCAGCCCGGAGTCGGTGCAGACCGAGTTGGGTGAATTGCGCGGTAACCGTGCCTACACCTGGCCAATCGGTTGTGCCGTGGATGTGTTGTTGCGTCCGGACGATATCGTCTATGCGCCGGACAGCCCACTGAGGGCGCAGATTGTTGGCAAGAGCTTCCAGGGGGCATCAACCCTGTACCGCTTGCAATTGCCGACGGGCGCACAGCTGGAGTCGATCTTCCCGAGTCATGCCGATCATCTGGTCGGTGCTGAAGTAGGCATTCGGGTGGCGGCTGAACACCTGGTGCTGTTCCAGGCAAACGGCAGCACGGCGGCGCAGATTCCGGTGATCGAATCCGGTGTTCGGCGGTACAGCAGCGCTAGCTGAACAACAGAATCTGTGTAGGAGCGAGGCTTGCCCGCGAAGACATAGTGTCAGCCAATGATGATGTTGACTGACACGACGCCTTCGCGGGCAAGTCGGATCGCCGCACCGCTCGCTCCTACAAAAAAATCATCCGAGCAATAATCTGCCACTTGCGACCAGCGTCGCATTCCCGCCAATACTCACTCGATCCCCTTCCAGCTGGCAGAACAACTCCCCGCCTCGCGCTGAACACTGATAAGCCGTCAAACTCGACGTGCTCAAGCGTTCCGACCAGTACGGAATCAGGCTGCAATGGGTCGACCCAGTCACAGGGTCTTCGTTGATGCCGATTGCCGGAGCAAAGTAGCGCGACACAAAATCATGCTTGCTGCCCTTGGCCGTCACAATGGCACCCAGCCACGGCAGTTTTGCCAGCGCAACCATGTCCGGCTGACAATCGAGCACCGCTTGCTCGGACTCCAGCACCACGAACAATTCTTTCGAACCCAGCACTTCGACTGTTTTCACACCCAAGGCGCGCTCGACAGCCTGGGTCACGTCCACTTCTGTCGGCACGATGGCCGGGAAATCCAGCCACAAGCGCTTGCCTTCACGGCTGACACTCAGCGGGCCGGACTTGCAGATAAAGTCCAGCCGTTCGACCGGCTCCTGATAAATTTCAAACAGAACATAGGCGCTGGCCAGAGTCGCATGGCCACATAACGGAACTTCGGTGGTCGGGGTAAACCAGCGGATGTGCCAGACGGCACCCTCACGTACCAGAAATGCGGTTTCGGCGAGGTTGTGTTCGGCGGCGATTTTTTGCATCAACTCATCGTCGAGCCAGGTATCGAGCCGGTACACCATCGCCGGGTTGCCACTGAACGGACGGTCACTGAACGCGTCGACCTGATGAAACTCAAGCTCCATGAAACCTCTCCTTTTTCAGATCGCCGAGCATGCAGTCATGGACAGCCCTTCACCAGTGACAGAACGCAGCAATTTTCACCATACAGCGCCAGGTCAAAGGTTCTTCTGCTCAGGCGCGACCGATATCGGCGAACTTCGCCTGGGTGTGTTCGGCCAACACGGCGGGCGCCAGTTCAACTTCCAGACCGCGCCGTCCGGCGCTGACGAAGATGCTGGAAAAAGGCCGGGCTGAACCGTCAATAAAGGTACGCAGGCGCTTCTTCTGCCCGAGCGGACTGATGCCGCCTAACAGATACCCCGTCGAACGTTGCGCGGCGGCAGGATCAGCCATTTCGACTTTTTTCACCCCAGCGGCATGCGCCAGCGCCTTCAAGTCCAGACTTCCGACGACCGGTACCACCGCCACCAACAATTCCCCCTTTTCGCTGGCCGCCAGCAATGTCTTGAACACCTGAGCCGGGTCCAATCCCAGTTTTTCCGCAGCCTCCAGACCATAGGACGCGGCCTTCGGATCATGTTCGTAACTGTGCACGCGATGTTCGGCACGAACTTTTTTCAACAAATCCAATGCGGGGGTCATAGCAGCTCCAAGCTTGGCGGCAGAAGAAAAATACTGCTCAGGATTCTAGGGCATTGATCGATAAAAGGCTCGATTGCAGCGCCATTTCAAAGGCTTGGCCGAGCTTTTCTGCCGTTCGTCTACGGTCTGTCGGCCCGATGAACGACTCGGTCATTCACGAGACTAATAGTTTAAATGTGACCGACAGTTCACTTTCGACCTTTGACAGCAGCGTTTCTTGTCTATATTTTTTCGAATCTGAATACTGCACGAATGTCTCACCGCAGCACCCAGCAGTAAGCCGAGCACAGGATGGGGATCCTTGCCTTGGTGAAAATCGCGCTTTGACTTTGATGAATAAGCGCCAGACAACAACAAAAAAGAGGTTTTCAATGACAACTGCTTTACAACAACCGTCGCTCTCGAGCCAATGCATGGCCGAGTTTCTGGGTACTGCACTGCTAATCTTTTTCGGTACCGGCTGCGTTGCCGCGCTCAAGGTGGCGGGTGCCAGCTTCGGGCTGTGGGAAATCAGCATCATCTGGGGGGTGGGCGTCAGCATGGCGATCTATCTCACCGCCGGCGTTTCCGGCGCGCACCTCAATCCTGCCGTGAGTATCGCGCTAAGCATTTTCGCTGACTTCGAAAAGCGCAAACTGCCTTTCTATATCTTCTCCCAAGTGGCTGGCGCCTTCTGCGGGGCCTTGTTGGTTTACACGCTGTACAGCAATCTTTTCTTCGATTTCGAACAAACTCACCAAATGGTTCGTGGCACCGAGGCCAGCCTTGAATTGGCTTCGGTGTTCTCCACCTTCCCGAACCCTGCCCTGGCCACAGCCCAGGCCTTTTTGGTTGAAGTGATCATCACCGCCATCCTGATGGGCGTGATCATGTCGCTGACCGACGACAACAATGGTCTGCCCAAAGGGCCGCTGGCGCCGCTGCTGATCGGCTTGCTGATTGCCGTGATTGGCAGCTCGATGGGCCCGCTGACCGGTTTCGCGATGAACCCGGCCCGCGACTTCGGTCCAAAACTGATGACTTTCTTCGCAGGCTGGGGTGAAATTTCCTTCACTGGCGGGCGCGATATCCCGTACTTCCTGATCCCGATTTTTGCACCGATTGTGGGTGCCTGCCTCGGTGCCGCAGCTTATCGCGGGCTGATTGCCCGTCATCTGCCCAGCGCCATACCTGCTACAAAGGAGGCAACACCAGCCATTGACGGCAAACCAAGAACGTCTTGAAACCGTTGGCGCGTGATCCTGCCCATGTGGTCTCGCGCCTGACCTCACTTCCTAATTTTCGTCCAAGGCAATCGACATGACCGACATTCAGAATAAGAACTACATCATTGCCCTCGATCAGGGTACGACCAGCTCCCGCGCGATCATTTTCGACCGTGATGCGAATGTGGTCTGCACCGCCCAGCGCGAATTCGCGCAGCATTACCCGCAAGCCGGCTGGGTCGAACATGACCCGATGGAAATCTTCGCCACCCAAAGCGCCGTGATGGTCGAGGCCCTGGCTCAAGCCGGCCTGCATCACGATCAGGTCGCGGCTATCGGCATCACCAACCAGCGCGAAACCACCGTGGTCTGGGACAAGACCACCGGCCGCCCGATCTACAATGCGATCGTCTGGCAGTGCCGCCGCAGCACCGAAATCTGCCAGCAGCTCAAGCGCGATGGCCACGAGCAATACATCAGCGACACCACCGGCCTGGTTACCGACCCATACTTCTCCGGCACCAAACTCAAGTGGATCCTCGACAACGTCGAAGGCAGCCGCGAGCGCGCGCGCAAGGGTGAACTGCTGTTCGGCACCGTCGACAGCTGGCTGATCTGGAAATTTACCGGCGGCAAGGTGCACGTCACCGACTACACCAATGCCTCACGTACCCTGCTCTTCAACATCCACACACTGGAGTGGGACGCGAAGATGCTGGAAGTCCTCGACATCCCGCGCGAGATGCTCCCGGAGGTTAAATCCTCGTCCGAGATCTACGGCCACACCAAAAGTGGCATCGCCATTGGCGGTATCGCCGGCGACCAGCAGGCGGCCCTTTTCGGCCAGATGTGTGTCGAACCAGGCCAGGCGAAAAACACCTACGGCACCGGTTGCTTCCTGCTGATGAACACCGGCGACAAAGCCGTGAAATCCAAACACGGCATGCTCACCACCATCGCTTGCGGCCCCCGTGGCGAAGTGGCCTACGCCCTGGAAGGCGCAGTGTTCAACGGCGGCTCCACCGTGCAGTGGCTGCGTGACGAGTTGAAAATCATCAACGACGCCCACGACACCGAATACTTCGCCAACAAGGTCAAGGACAGCAATGGTGTGTATCTGGTGCCGGCCTTCACCGGTCTGGGCGCTCCATATTGGGACCCGTATGCCCGTGGCGCACTGTTCGGCCTGACTCGCGGCGTTCGCGTGGATCACATCATTCGTGCTGCGCTGGAGTCGATTGCCTACCAGACCCGCGACGTTCTGGACGCCATGCAGCAAGATTCCGGCGAACGCCTCAAGTCCCTGCGGGTGGATGGCGGCGCGGTCGCGAACAACTTCCTGATGCAATTCCAGGCCGACATTCTCGGCACTCAGGTCGAGCGTCCGCAAATGCGCGAAACCACAGCGTTGGGCGCGGCTTACCTGGCGGGTCTGGCGTGTGGCTTCTGGGGCAGCCTGGACGAGTTGCGCGGCAAGGCAGTGATCGAGCGCGAATTCGAACCGACGCTGGACGAAACCGCGAAGGAAAAACTCTACGCGGGCTGGAAAAAAGCCGTCAGCCGCACCCGCGATTGGGAACCGCACGAGGGTGCTGAATAAGCCTGGGACCGGACTCGTATCTGGTTGTAACTGGTAGGGAGCGGATTCCTGCGGCATCATGGGCAAATTTTGCACGGCAGCCCAAAGGAAGCCCCATGAATCTGCCTCCCCGTCAGCAGCAAATCCTCGAATTGGTCCGCGAGCGCGGCTATGTCAGCATCGAGGAAATGGCTCAGCTGTTCGTCGTTACACCGCAAACCATCCGCCGCGATATCAATCAACTGGCGGAAGTGAATCTGCTGCGTCGCTACCACGGCGGCGCAGCCTACGACTCCAGCGTCGAAAATACCGCCTACGCCATGCGCGCCGATCAGATGCGCGATGAAAAGCAGCGCATCGGCGAAGCCATTGCCGCTCAGATTCCCGATCACGCCTCACTGTTCATCAACATCGGCACCACCACCGAATCCATCGCTCGGGCATTGCTCAACCACAATCACCTGAAGATCATCACCAACAACCTGCATGTGGCCTCGATGCTCAGCGCCAAAGACGACTTCGACGTGCTGCTGACCGGTGGCAACGTACGACGTGACGGGGGCGTGGTCGGTCAGGCCAGCGTCGACTTCATTAACCAGTTCAAGGTCGATTTCGCCTTGGTCGGCATCAGTGGCATCGATGAAGACGGCAGCCTGCTGGACTTCGACTATCAGGAAGTGCGGGTATCCCAAGCGATCATCGCCAATGCCCGGCAGGTGATTCTGGCAGCTGACTCCAGCAAATTCGGGCGCAATGCCATGATTCGCCTGGGGCCGATCAGCCTGATCGATTGCCTGGTCACCGATCAGCAGCCTTCGCCGGCCTTGGGGCAGTTGTTGAGCCAGCACAAGATTCGGTTGGAGGTTGTTTAACCGCTGGGGCGGTTAAACAACCCGTAGGAGCCAGGCTTGCCGGCGAAGGCGCCCTTGAGTACGCCTTCGCCGGCAAGCCTGGCTCCTACAAGAATTGCGCAAACCTTGTGGGAGCGAGCTGCCCGCGATGACAGCCGCACTCGCAACACACCTCCTGCGCTCCGCCGCACCTCTAAATGTTCGTAAATTTTCCTTTAATCGCCCTTTGATCAGTATTTTCAATCGAAGCTCACTGGCTGCGGGCGTCTTTATGAGCTAATATTTTCGCAAATGAACATCAATGTTCGAATTCAAATATAGAAATCAAAAAGCCCGAGGCCAGCCGATGCCCACTTCCACCTTGCCTACGCCCCCTCTCGCCGAGGTTTACGATATCGCCGTCATTGGTGGTGGGATCAATGGCGTGGGAATCGCAGCGGATGCCGCCGGTCGCGGTCTTTCGGTGTTCCTTTGCGAAAAGGATGACCTCGCCAGCCACACCTCCTCTGCCAGCAGCAAGCTGATCCACGGCGGCCTGCGCTACCTCGAACATTATGAATTCCGCCTGGTGCGCGAAGCCCTCGCCGAGCGCGAAGTGCTGCTGGCCAAGGCGCCGCACATCGTCAAGCAAATGCGTTTCGTACTGCCGCACCGCCCGCACCTGCGTCCGGCCTGGATGATCCGCGCCGGGCTGTTCCTTTATGACCACCTCGGCAAACGAGAAAAACTCGAAGGCTCGAAAAGCCTGAAGTTCGGTCCGGACAGCGCCCTGAAAAGTGAAATCACCAAAGGCTTCGAATATTCCGACTGCTGGGTCGATGACGCCCGCCTGGTCGTACTGAACGCCATGGCCGCCCGCGAGAAAGGCGCTCACGTCCATACCCAAACCCGTTGCGTCAGTGCCCGTCGCACCAAGGGCCTGTGGGATCTTCACCTGGAACGCGCCGATGGCAGTCTGTTTTCGATCCGCGCCAAGGCACTGGTCAACGCTGCTGGCCCATGGGTCGCCAAGTTCATTCGTGACGACCTGAAGATGGAATCGCCATACGGCATCCGCCTGATCCAGGGCAGTCACTTGATCGTGCCAAAACTGTACGAAGGCGAACATGCGCACATTCTGCAAAACGAAGATCAGCGCATCGTGTTCACCATTCCGTACCTGAACCACTTCACCCTGATCGGCACCACCGACCGCGAGTACACCGGCGATCCGGCGAACGTTGCGATCACCGAAGGCGAAACCGATTACCTGCTCAAAGTGGTCAACGCCCACTTCAAGAAGCAACTCAGCCGCGACGACATCCTGCACAGCTATTCCGGCGTTCGTCCGCTGTGCAACGACGAGTCCGACAACCCGTCGGCCGTCACCCGCGACTACACCCTGGCGTTATCCGGCAGCGGCGAAGAAGCGCCGCTGCTGTCAGTGTTCGGCGGCAAGCTGACCACCTACCGCAAACTGGCCGAGTCAGCGCTGGCGCAACTGGCCCCGTACTTCACGCACATCAAGCCAAGCTGGACCGCCAGCGCCACCCTGCCCGGCGGTGAAGACATGACCACACCGCAGGCCTTGAGCTCGCGGATCCGCGACCAGTTCGACTGGGTACCTACCGAGATCGCCCGACGTTGGGCCACCACTTATGGCAGCCGCACCTGGCGCATGCTCGAAGGCGTGGAAAGCCTCAGCGATCTGGGCGAACACATCGGCGGCGGTCTCTACACCCGCGAAGTCGATTACCTGTGCAGCGAAGAGTGGGCGACCACCGCCCACGACATTCTATGGCGCCGCACAAAGCTTGGGCTGTTCACTACCCCGGCGGAACAGCAAAAGCTCAAGGATTACCTGAACAAGGTCGAACAGAACCGCAGCAAGATCGAAGCGGCCTGATCGGGAATCCGGTTGAAGCAAAGCCCCTGAATCGAAAGGCTCAGGGGCTTTTTGCATTCTAGAGAACACCATTGATCAACTAATGAAATGGCTACCCCCGTCCCCCTGCGATTGCCCACTAAGCTTTCGCAGGGGGCCTATCGGAGACCGTTGCCATGAAAGTAGCTATTGCCGCCATCGACCTGGGAAAACACACCTTTCAT